>DATBBH010000064.1:0-14723 GCA_036271075.1 Gaiellaceae bacterium
TGAGGTCGGCGACGATCATCATGTGTTTCGCAAAGCGTCTTGGGACAGAGAATGTCTCGGGGAACGACTGGTGCAGGAAGTCTCTGAAGTCGAACGACGCACGGATGACGATCTGAGCGTCGTCGAGCTGCCGAGCCACTAGCCGGCCGCGGTACCGCCATTCGAGCAGGCCTGCCCGGGAACGCTCGGTGACTCCCTGGAGTTGGGCGGCGAGCCGACTCAGGTCTTCGAGCCTCATCAGTTCATGCTCGCACGCGGGCGATCCTCGCTCCCGCAGACAGGGGGATGGGAGGCCCCGGCCCAAACGGCGGGGCCTCCCGACCGGGCCAGTGGTGCGCTAGCCCATGCCGAGCGCCATCGCGTTCTTCATCATGACGTCGGTGACGGTCTGAAGCTCACGGCTGGGACTGAACTGCAGGAACTCGGTTCCCTCTTCGACGATCGGTGAGTGTCCCTCGGGAACGTAGAACGCGTCGCCGGTTTCGAACGTTTCTTCGTGGTCGGCGAAGCGATAGGTGATCCTGCCCTTGAACACGTATCCCCAGTGTGGGCATGAGCAGTGGTCGCCGGGCAGTCCCTTGAGGAGCGGCGTCGCGTCGATCGTCTGGCTCATGTGGAGGAAGTTGACGGTGTAGTCGTCGAGGTCTTCGCGCCGGTCTTCGACCGGGCCGTGATTCTCGACGTGCGAGGCGCTCTCTTTCGAAACCTTCGGCATTTCGCTCGTCTCCTTCATTTCGATGTACGAGCGAGCGTAGGAGCGTAAGCGCTGTGTCGCATGAGGCGTTCAACCCATCTTTGCGAGCTCGTGCCGTCTCAGGCCGCGACCTCGACGGTGCCCTCGGGGAGCAGGCCGTGCTGCATCGCGAACAAGCTGGCTGTCGCTCGTGTCGACGCGTCGATCTTGGTGTAGATGTGCTCGATGTGGTTCGCGACCGTCTTCGGCGAGATGACCAGGCGTGCTGCGATCTGCTTGTTCGACAGGCCGCGGGCGAGCAGTCGCAGCACGTCCACCTCGCGCGGTGTCAGTCCCGCGGGGCCCCCACGGCGTCGCAGGACCCGATGGCCGGCGGCACCGAGCACGGCCTCGACGGCGTCGGCGTCGAGGCGGCCGGCCTTCACATCGGCGCGCAGCTCGCTCGCAGCCTCCTCCGGTGTACGCGCGGGGCGATAGGGGCGAGGCTCGCGCATCGCCTGGTAGGCGTCTGCGGCACCGAGGATCCGTGCCGGCTGCGAGATCGCGGAGCCGGAGAGACGGCGCGGGTAGCCGGAGCCGTCGAGCCGCTCACGATGCGCGACCGCGATCGTCGCCAGCGGCGCGAGGGCGTCCGACTGGTGGAGCATGCGTTCGGTCAGGTACGGGTGAAGGCGCACGCGCTCCCACTCGCCGGCGCCGAGCGGGCCGGCCTTGTCCCAGATCGCGTTCGAGACCCCGAGCCGTCCGAGGTCGTGCACGAGCCCTGCGCGGCGCAGCGTCCGTACTTCCGTTTCCGGGTGGCCGAGACGTGTGCCGGCCTCCGCGGCGAGTTCCGCGACCGCGAGTGCGTGTCCGAGTGTGTACGGCGACTTCAGGTCGACGAAATTTGCGATCGCGAGCAGCGCGTCATCGAATTGCTCGCCGGAGAGGACAAGCGCGAGTCCCGGCTCGGCGTCGATCACCGCGTCCCAGGTTCCGACACCGTCGAGGTCTGCGAAAATCAGCTCCGCATGGGTGCACACCAGGTCGGCCAGCGTCGGATCGAACTGCTTGCCGGCCCGTCCCCGCGCCAGGTCCTTCGCCGCCTCGACGCCGCCGAGACGGTGCGCGACCTCGCTGTATTCCGCGAGCTGAGCGAGGCGCGCCGCCAGCGGAACCTCGTCACCCTTCAAGTCGCCGGGCCAGCCGCGTCCGTTCCACTGCTCGTACGCGCTGGCAAGCGCTGCGAGCACGTCCGCCGACAGGTTGAGCTGCTCGCCGAGAAGACGAGCGATGCGCGCGTGCTCCGCCACCATTCCGTCGACGTCGCGGCGCCCAGCGAGCATGAACTCGAGCGCGACCCGAAACCGATGCAACGGCGGGTTGCCCGAACCGACCAGCCGGAACGCGGCTGCCGCCCCGCGCACGCTTCCGGGCTCGTGGTCGTACTTCGCCGACTTCAGGGCGATGTCATCGCCGAACCACTTCGCCTGCTCGTGCGCGTCGGAGTGGCAACCGACATTGACGAGCAAAGCTGTGTAGTAGACATCAGCGCGCCCCTCGTCATCGAGGCCGACCCGCTCGGCGAGCCGCAACGCGATCAAGCACTGCCGAAGTACGTGCTCCATCGGTTGCCCGAAACCGAGATCGACGCCAAGCGAAAGCGCAGCGACGAGCTCGGCGAGCCGCACTGATGCACGATCGGTGGCGCCGCTCACGCGCCAAGCCTACGCCTAGCAAGTTCGAGCGTCCGCGCTCCGGATCATCAGCGTCAGATCTGTGAGATCCTGCAGGCCCGTGAGGCTTCCGCTCACCGGTGGGTGTAATTGCGGCGCTGTCCGCTACGAGGTCTCGGCGCCGCTCCTGCGGGCGAGCTACTGCCACTGCAAGCGGTGTCAGCGGCGAAGTGGTGCTGCGGCCTCGGCGCAGGCACACCCTGCTCCCGGAACGTTCCGGATCGTCGCCGGTCAGGAAGCGCTGCGGGTGTGGAAGCCGTCCGACGGTGGAGAAAAGTGGTTCTGCGGAGAATGTGGATCGGCGATCTACGGGTCGAATCCCAGTCACCCCGAATCGATCGGCGTCCGCATGGGGACGTTCGACGATGACCCGGGAGTCCGCCCGTCCGTGCGCCAGTTCGTCGCTTACGCGGCCAGTTGGGAGCCCCTGCCGGACGATGGTCTGTTGAGATTCCCCGAAAGCCGACACGTCGCCGAGACCGGTCCGACCTGACCATCTGCGTGGCAAAACGGAACTATCTGGTTGAGGGCTTATCCGGTGCCGGTAAATCCTCGGTCTATGAGGAGCTGATCGGACGTGGCTATATGGCCATCAGCACCGATCGGGTTTGGAAGTGTTGGCCCATTCAGTCCGAAGACTCGATGTGGGACAAGGAAAAAGCAGTCAGCGAGCTCGAGAGCCCGGAACCAGACGTGTTGTTCGTCTGTGGCAGCAGCCGGAATCGCGACCGCTTTCTGCCCTATTTCACCAAGATCTTCAACCTTCGCATCGACGATGACACCATGCGTCGTCGCCTCCGAGAGCGCACCAATAATGACTTCGGCAAGCAGCCCGACGAACTCGAACTCATGCTCAGGCTCAATCGGAGCGACGAGAAACCGGCCGGAGCCATAGATGTAGACGCGACCCAGCCTCTCGACCAGGTGGTCGACGAATTGCTCCGTTTAGCGAATTGCACAACCGTGGTGAGCGACTCGACGCGGCCACCATGGTCTAAACGCGGCTCCGCGATCGGTCGGTCATTCGTGATCTCCGAGTCCGCAATCCCGATCGTGCAGGCCGCTGCTGAATTCTGGGATGTCCTAGGCCGCGAGACCATCATTCGCATCGAATACGCCTGGTCTGGCGATGTGCTTGCGACGCTGCTGCCGTACCTCGACGAGCAGGGCATCGACCTGATGCACTCCGACCACGATGAGGTTGCCTCGACCATCTCGGGGGCCCGCCACGGTTCGGTCCTTGTCCTGACGTCAGATCACCGTGAGCGTTACTTGGCACGTCTCGATCCAAGTGCGTTCGACGGGGCAGTGCTTCGCCGCTACTACGAGGAGTTCAACGTGACTGCAGCAGAGGGCGTCGATTACGCAATGCTGGACGGGATTGCTTTCCTTCGTGACACCCTCGCGCCTCTCGACTCCGCGATCGTGGCCGTGTTCATCATCGGATAGTCCCTCGCCCGCCGTCCTCAGTCTGACATTGAGTTCCTCAATGTCAGACTGAGCGATGCAGCTGGGCGGGGTTGTGCTGTCAGCCGCTGATCGAGTCGTGCAGCTCGTACCAGGCTTCACGGCTCGGCGGGTCGAAATTGGCGTCGGGATCCTGGGCGGCCGCGGCGGCCATGGGCTCGATGATCGGATTCAGTTGCTCATTGAAGAACCGCTCGCCGTGCTCGCGTGTCTCCCAAACGTCAAAGATGCGGAAGACACCGGCGTCCAGGTCGAAGCCGGCCGTGTGAATCAACAGTCCTTCGGGGGCGTTTTGGAGGTTGAGCGCAGCGTTGATGGCGTCGTAGTTGGTCGTGCTCGTGTCGCCGTCCTTGATCTCGAACTCCTGCACGTATGCGATTGCCACTGTTTTACTCCTTCTCGTCGGGTCGCCTGCGATCGTATTCGAGTTGCGAAGGTGCGGCGATGATCGTCGCCTAGAAGGCTACGAGCGCCTCGCCGGCCGTGACGTACGGTGCTGCGACGCTTAGGTCTGGCAGATTTTCGGCCAGCCAGGCGGCAGCAGCGCGACTTGACTCCTCCGCGCCTTCCTGATCGTCGAAGACGCTGATCGTGGACGTCCCCTCGGCCAGCTTGAGGAGGTAATAGGCCCTGAACCCCTTGATGCCGCCGATGACTCGCCGAATGTCTTCCTCGTGTTCGCTGAGCGTGTCGGCGAGGTCGAAGTTCCCGTTGTATGCACGGATGACTGCGTACATGGTCGATACCTCATTCCGTCTCGTGGACTAGGACAGCAGCGGAGTGTCTCATGATTCGAGCGCCGAGAGCACGCGGGAAAGGCAGTTCCTAACTGCCGCTCACGGTGGGAGCGCCGCCGGTCTGTTGCAGCTCCGAAACGATCGTCTCCACCGGCGGCCGCTTGCGGCGCAGGGCGAGCACGAGTGCGATCGCCATCGAGGCGAGGGCGAGCCCGATCGTGTAGCGGACGAGACTGTGCACGGTGTTGACCGCCTCTCGTTCCCACTGGCCGCGGTCGACGAGGCTCGAGTTCGAGGAGTCCGGATAGTTGTCCTCGCCGAATGGGAACCGCAGGGTGTGATGACGCGCCCACATCTCGAGCCGGATTGTGAGGGCATAGGCCTCGACGATCGCGGCCACGGAGCTGATGTAGATGCCGTAACTGAGAAACGAGGCGGCCCACCCGATTGCGACGAGGAGTAGCGGCGGCACGAACGAGAGCACCCAGATCCTCAATTCGTTTGAGGGGAGAGGATCGTGGAACGTGTGGAAGAGGCGGCCGTGGCGCATCCACTCGAAGGCATGCGGCCGCTCGATCGCGAGTGATGTCGCCATCAGCGACGCGAAGAAGAGCGGCAGGGCGAGAAAGCCGGCGAGGGCGAGCGGCGCCTTGTGCTGTGGCACGTACTTCCTCACATCCGGCCCGCCTCGATCACCCGGGCGAGGAACTCGCGCGTCCGTGCCTGCTGCGGCGCCGTGAAGATCTGCTCGGGCGCGCCTTCCTCGCAGATCACGCCCGCGTCGAGAAAGCAGACCTTGTCGGCAACTTCCTTCGCAAACGACATCTCGTGCGTCGCGATGATCATCGTCATGCCGCTCTCGGCGAGCTCACGGACAAGCGCGAGCACCTCGGCCACGAGCTGCGGGTCGAGCGCGCTCGTGATCTCATCGAGCAGCATCAGCTTCGGCTCCATGGCGAGTGCGCGAACGATCGCGACGCGTTGCTGCTGGCCGCCGGATAGGCGGTCGGGGAACTCGTCGGCCTTGTCGGCGAGCCCGATCCGGTGCAGGAGCTCTTTCGCGCGGTCGTGCGCATCGGCACGGCCAATGCGCCGCACCTTCGTCGGGCCGAGCATCACGTTGTCGATCACGGTCATGTGCGGGAACAGGTTGTAGGCCTGGAACACAATCCCGATCTTCCGCCGCAGCGCGTTCACGTCGACGCGGCCGTTCGTGATCGTCTGTCCGTCGACGACGATCTCGCCTTGCTCCACCCGCTCGAGCAGGTTGAGGCAGCGAAGGAGCGTCGACTTCCCCGAGCCGGACGCGCCGATCAGGCAGACGACGTTGTGCTCCTCCACCGTGAGGTCGACGTCGTGCAGCACCGTGTTGTCCCCAAATGACTTCGAGACGTTTTTCAGCGAGACGAAGCTCACGTTGCCTGCGCCCGCTCGCGGCGCTCGCGCACGGCGATCAGATGGTCGGTGAAGCGGGCCAGCGGGATCGTCAGCAGGATGAACAGCACCGCGGCGTCGACGTACGACGTGAAGTTGTAGTTGTTCTGTGAGAACTGTTGGGCCTGCTGCGCCGCCTCGGCGACGCCGATCACCGTGACGAGCGCTGTGTCCTTCTGCAGGCCGACGAAGTCGTTGAGGAGCGGCGGAATGACCCGTCGCACGGCCTGCGGGATGACGACGTAGCGCATCGACTGCCAGTAGTTGAGACCGATCGATCGGGCAGCCATGCGCTGCGACGGGTGCACCGATTCGATGCCGGCACGGTAGACCTCGGTGACGTAGGCCGTGTAGACGAGCGTCAGCGAGATCACGCCGTAGGCGAAGAGCGACTGCGTGCTGATCACGCGAATGTTCAGACCGGGCAGGCCGAAGCCGACGAGGAACGCCACCAGGATCAGCGGCGTGCCGCGGAAGATGTCGGTGTAGATGATGGCCAGGGCGCGGAGCGGAGCCGCTCCACGCCCTGGCAAGCCACGAATGACGGCGATCCCGAGCGCAAAGATCAGCACCAGGATCTCCGACACGATCATCAGCTTGAGGTTCAGCTGAAACCCGAACCACACATCCGGGAACGCCACCCGGAACGAGTGGGGCGAGAAGAACTTCTGCAGAACCTCGTGCATCGATCAGCCGGTTACTTGAGCACCGGGATCTTCGAGAAGTCGATGTTGAACCACTTCTTCTGCAGCTTCGCGACCGTGCCGTTCTTCCACAGCTTGTTGATCTGGGCGTTGACGGGCGCGAGCAACGCGGAGCCCTTCTGCAGGACGGCGCCGTACTGCTCGTGCGTCACGATCTGCCCGCCGACGATGCCGTACGACGCGGGGTGCGCCTTCTTCTCCGACGCGACGATCGGGGTGTCGAGGATGAGCGCGTCGCACTTGCCGACCTGCACGGCCAGAAACGCTGCCGCAGTCGACTGGTAGATGAGCGGTGTCTTCGACGGGTGCAGCTTCTGCTGGATCCACGTCAGGCCGGTGGTGTCGGTCTGCGCGCAGGTCTGCATCGACTTCAGATCGGCGATCGACTTCGGCGTCTTTGCGGTCTTCGAGAGCAAGACGCCCTGGTTCGCGTTGAAATACGAGCGCGTGAAGTCGACGGTCTTCGAGCGCGCCGCGGTGATCGTCGCCTCCTGGAACGAGATGTCGAAGCTCTTGTGGCCCGGAGCGAAGAGCTTCGCCCACGGCGTGTAGACGAACTTCGGCTTGAGGCCGAGGCCCTTGGCGACGGCGCTCGACAGGTCGACCTCGTAACCCTTCGGGTTGACGTAGTTCGATCCATGGACCGTGCCGGCCGCGAAGTTAACGGCCGAGTCGCCGAATGCGACGGTCAGAGTGCCCGGGGACATGGTCGGCGGCGCGGTCGTCCGCGCAGCCGCCACGGCGGCAATGCTGACCGTCAGCGTCGCAACGGCGACGAGAGCGGAAAGACGCTTCACTGAGATTCCTCCTCTAGCGGTTGGGCCGGGGGGTGGTGAGCTAATCGTATTCAGCGGCGAGCCGCTCGGCCACCCAGCCCTGGAAGGCCGCGAGTAGCGGCTCCGCATTGAGCAGCAGCCGGCCCTGCTCGAGCGTGCCGGAGGCCATGCCGCGATGGACCGATTCGACGAGCGCCCGGTCCTCACGCCCGACCTGGTCGTCGAAAGCGAAGAACTCGCGGCGCCAGTCCTCGTCCACGTCGGGTGCGAAGAAGTAGTCGAGGTAGCGCTCGGTCCGGTTCGGCCCGTTGGGCGCGATCGGCCCGATCGACAGGTTCGGCGGCCCCGGGAAGACGTTGATGCCGGTGTTCGGATAGAGCAGGTGGAACTGACCGTGCTCGCCTGTCGCCTTCGCCTGACAGAACTGGGCGCTGAACGTCGGGTGCGCCTCCAGCAGGTAGCGGTCGGGGTGGACGTCGACCTCGTCGCTGAAGCTTGGGTGCGCGGTTGGGCAGTGGTAGCACTCGAGGAAGTTCTCGGTCACGACCTTCCAGTTCGCCGCTGCGCCGAACTCGACCCGAGAGTGGAAGACGAGGTTGTCGAGCCCGATGTCCCTCCCGAGGATCGCCGGCAGCTCGCCGAGCTGCTGTGCGAGCGGCCGCGCGCCCGGGTCCGGGTTCACGAAGAGGAACGGCCCCCAGACACCGACGCTCGCCGGGAGCAGCGACAACTCCGACTTGTCGAACTCGGCCTCGCGGTCGGAGCGAGGCGCCGTGCGCAGCGAGCCGTCCAGCTCGTACGTCCAGGCGTGGTAGTGGCACTGGATCGTCGCCCGCTCGCCGCAGCCTTCGGTGAGCACGGCGCCGCGATGCCGGCACACGTTGATGAAGGCGCGCAGCTCGCCGGCCTTGTCACGCGTGACGAGGATCGGCACGCCTCCGGCGTCGGTGGTGAGGAACGAGCCCGGCTCCGCCACCTGGTCGGCGCGGCCGCCGTATTGCCAGGAGCGCCCGAAGATCCGCCCGCGCTCGCGGCGGAGGACCTCCTCGTCGCTGTACCAGCTGAACGGAAGCGTGAGTGCGTTAGGCGGCGCTGTCGCCATGCGCCGATGCTACCGACCGCATCAGCACGTCTTCGCCCGGCTCGAAGCAGGCCCTACAGCGGGCCTCGTACGAGTCGAGCGCACCCACCTGGATCGTCTCGCCGCCGAAGGGCGCCGGCGATCCGTCGACGAGCCGCTGGGTCATCGTCGCCGGGCCGCCGCAGCGATGGCAGACGGCCTCCAGCTTGTCGACGAACTCGGCGACACACAGCAATGTGGGCATGGCGCCGAAGGGCAGGCCGCGGAAGTCCTGGGCGAGCCCGCCCGCGACGACCCGCGCGCCGTCGCGCACGAGGGCGTCGATCGCGTCCACGATTCCCTCGTCGAAGAACTGCACCTCGTCGATGCCGACCGCGTCGTAGCCGGCCGCGAGCCGCCGCACCTCGCCGCTCGACTCGGCCGTCACCGCGCGCATCTTGGCGCCGGCATGCGAGACGACGTGGCCGACGTCGTAGCGGTCGTCGATCACCGGCTTCACGATCAGGGCGCGCTGCCCGGCGATCTCGGCGCGGCGCAGGCGCCGGATCAGCTCCTCGCTCTTGCCGCTGAACATCGGGCCGCACACGACCTCGAGCCAGCCGCCGGCATGTGGCTGTGTCCTGATCACGGAGGCAGGCTAACGGGGGCGCGAGACGTACTCACGCGCCGACCTCACTTGAGCAGCCTCGACATGCGCCGGTCTTTCAGAACGCGGCCTTCTGTCTGGCAGTGAGGGCAGTAGTAGATCGTGTGCTCTTCGAAATCAACGCGGGCGATCGGCGTGCCGCAGCGGGCGCACGGGACGCCGAGCTTATTGTGCACGCGGTAGGTCTTCTCGTCGTTCGCGCCCGCGACGCGCAGCTCGAGGCCGCGCGCCAGCTCGTCGTGGATCGCCGTCGCCAGCCGCTCGGTCTCTGCCTCGTCTACCTGCGTCGAGAGAGAGTAGGGCGAGAGCTGCGCTGCCCAGAGGATCTCGTTCGCCCACGCGCGTCCGATCCCGGCGATCAGCCGCTGGTCGCGCAGCAGCGAGTGCAGTCGCCGCGAGTCGGAGGCGAGGATGCGCGCGACGTCCTCGGTCGTGAGCTGGTCTGCCTCCGGCCCGAGATGCGCGAGCTCCTCCCGCAACGCGTCCGGACGCAGCAGCCACACGCCGGCTCGCTTCTTCGAGCCTGCCTCGGTCAGCTGTAGCTCGCCACCGTCCGCGAAGCGAACCCGGAACATCGGAGTCTTCGCCCCCTTGCCGTTCGGCGCGACGTACTTCAGGCGGCCCGCGCTCATCAGGTGCACCATCACGACGAGCTCCTCGTCGTCGGTCGGGAGCAGGAAGCGCTTCGCGCGCCGCTCGACGCCCTTGAAGCCCTCGCCGTCGAGTGATGAGAGCGGCGGCTCGATCGTCTTGAGCGTCGCGATATGAGCAGGGCCGGCCCGTTCAATCGGCGAGCGCTTGACGAGCGGGTCGAGCATGAGCCGCCATGCTTCGACCTCGGGCAGTTCCGGCAACTACTACGCTCCTTTTCGTGGACGCGATCAGGGTAACCGTGCGGCGAGGGGACGTCGTCGAAGCGGTGCATCACGTGCACGTCGCGACGACCGAGGGCGGACGCTGGGGCGACGACCTCCGCTTTTTGCTCCGTTCCTCGGCCAAGCCGATTCAGGCGATTCCGTTCGTCGAGGGCTACGACGACCTCGGCGACGACGAGATCGCCATCGCCTGCGCTTCGCACCACGCGGAGCCGGCGCAACTCGAGGCGGCCCGAAAGGTCCTCGCGCGGGCGGGCGCCACCATCGACGACCTGGAGAACGGCCCACAGGAGTGCCGGCCCGATGGGAAGCTCGGCCACAACTGTTCCGGCAAGCACGCCGGCATGCTCGCCGCGTGCGCCGCCCACGGCTGGCCGTTGCACCCGTATCGCGATCCCAAGCACCCGCTGCAACAACGGATCGCCGAGCTGATCGGAGGCAGCCAGCGAGCGGTCGACGGCTGCGGGCTGCCGACCTTCGAGACCTCGCTCTCCGGCGCAGCCGAACTGCTCACCCGCACGCCGCCGCGCATCCGCGACGCGATGCGCGCGCGGCCCGAGTTGGTCGGCGCTTCGAGTGATGCGCCCGACACAGACCTGATGCGCCTGCGCGAGGGCTGGATCGCGAAGGGTGGCGCCGAGGGCCTCTTCTGCGCGGCGCACGCCGACGGACGCGGCATCGCGCTGAAAGCCGAAGACGGCGCGTTCCGGGCGATCCGGCCGGCGCTCGGGCTCGTGCTCGGGATCGACGAGTTCCTCGAGCTGCCCGTCCGCAACAGCCTCGGCGAGGTCGTAGGCTCGATCTCATGAGCTCGCTCACGTTCCTGGGCGGCAGCCATTCGCGGAGCCCGGCTCCGCCGGGCGGGAGCGAAGGGCGGCCAGGGGCGTGAGGGTTTTCATCGTGAGTGATATGGAGGGCGTCGCGGGGATCGTCAAGTGGGAGCAGGTCACCGGCGGGAACCCGATGTACGAGGAAGGCCGCCGCCTCTACACCGGTGAGATCAACGCGGCCGTGCGCGGCGCAAAGGCCGCAGGCGCGACCGAGATCGTCGTGATGGACTGCCACGGCGCGGGTGGTGGGTGGTCGTTCAACTCATTGCTCCCGGAGGAGCTCGATCCCGACTGCGAGTACGTCGTCCAGAACGAGTGGACCGAATACGTCGAGTATCTCGAGGGCGGCGTTGACGCGGCGCTCTTTGTCGGCATGCACGCGATGGCAGGCACGCGCGACGGAGTGCTCGCGCACACGGTCAGCGGTTCGTCGTGGTGGCGGCTGCGGTTCAACGGCGTCGAGGTGGGTGAGACGGGGATCAACGCTGCGCTGTGCGGTACGTGGGCTTGTCGGGTCGCGCTCGTCACCGGTGACGAGGCTGCCTGTCGCGAGGGGCGGCGCCTGCTCGGCGCGGGGCTGACGACTGCCGCGGTGAAGAAGGGCCTCGGCCGCTTCAGTGCACGCCAGCTGCCGGCCGTCCGCGCCCGCGAGTTGATCGAGGATGCCGCGAAGCGCTCGCTGGCCGACCTCTCTGCCGTGCACCCGTACGACCCCGGGTCCCCGAGCGAGATCCTGGTCGACTTCAACACCTCGGACCAGGTCGAGAAGTACCGCTACCGGCAGGGCGTCGAGATCACCGGCTCACGGCAGATCGCCTCCCGCGCCGGCGATTGGTGGACGGCCTGGCAACAGTTCTTCTTCTGATTCGGCATGACGGTCGTCGCCTGTCTCGGAGACTCGATCACCGAAGGCTCGCCGTACTGGGACTCACGGCGAGGGGTGGGTGATCCGGAAGGGCAGTGGGAGCATTGGGCGGCGCTCCTCCATCCGGCGCTCGAGTTCCGCAACCATGGCATCTGGGGAGAGCGCACCGACGAGATCGCCGTCCGCTTCGACGAGGCCGTCGCGGGCGCGGATCGGCTGATCGTCCAGGGCGGCATCAACGACATTGCGCAAGGAACACCGATCGACGGCGCGGCCGCCAACCTGCGCGCACTCGTGCAGCGCGGACTCGCGCTCGGTCTGCCCGTCGACGTCTGCGACGTCCTCCCGTGGAACAACGGTTGGCCACAACGGGAGGCTGCGATCCGCTCGCTCAACGAGCGCATCCACGCGTTTGGCGTGCCGGTTCTACGCTTTCACGACACGCTGGAGGATCCCGAGCGGCCGGGCCGGATGAAGGCCGAGTGGTGCAACGAGGACGGAGATCACCCTTCGATCTCCGGCTACCGCCGCTTGGGCGAGCTCGCCTTCCGGCTAACGTGAGCGCGCCATGTCACTGCTCGCCGCACGCAGCATCGGCAAGAGCTTCGGCTCGCGCCTGATCCTCGACGGGCTC
This sequence comes from Gaiellaceae bacterium, assembly GCA_036271075.1. Classification (GTDB taxonomy): domain Bacteria; phylum Actinomycetota; class Thermoleophilia; order Gaiellales; family Gaiellaceae; genus PALSA-600. Next base: position 12,459 of record DATBBH010000064.1, read on the forward strand.
GACTTCGACGTCGAGCCGGGCGTCCGCATGGGCGTGATCGGGCCGAACGGTGGCGGCAAGTCGACCCTCCTCCGCATTCTCGCCGGTGAGGAGGTTGCCGACGCCGGTGAGGTAACGCAGCGCCGCGGGCTGGTCGTCTCCTACTTGCCGCAACAGCTCGAGGGCGATGAGCGCAACGCGCTCGAGACGCTCCGGGCAGCGCGACCCGACCTCGACGAGCTCGAGCGCGAGCTCGAGACGGTTGAGGGCGGCATCGGCGAGGCAGGCGCCGACCTCGACCGGATGTCGCGTCTGCTGCGCCGGCAGGAGGAGCTTCTGCAGCGCTGGACCGCCGCCGGCGGTCCGGGCTTCGAGCCGCGCGCCCGCGCGCTCCTCGTCGAAGTGGGGCTCCAGGACGACGATCTCGCGAAACCGACCCGCGTCCTCTCCGGCGGCCAGCGCAAGCTGGTCGGTCTCGCGGCCTCTTTGTTGCGTGACCCCGACGTTTTGCTGCTCGACGAGCCCGAGGCGCACCTCGACGTCGAGGCACGCGAGCGGGTCGAGCATGTGATGCGGTCGTTCGACGGCGCTGTCGTCTCGGTCTCCCACGACCGCTACCTCCTCGACGAGACGGTGGCGGAGATCGCCGAGCTGAACGGCGGTCGCATCCGCATGTGGCCCGGCAACTACTCCGCCTACGTGATCGCGCGCGAGCTCGAGTTGCACCGTCAGCAGCAGGCTTACGTCACGCAGCAGAAGGAGATCGCACGGCTGGAGGAAGCGATCCGCCGTTTCAAGGACTGGGCGAATCGCGTCCCCGATGAGCGGCATATCAAGCAGGCGCGCAACAAGCAGCGGCAGATCGACAGCATGGAGAAGGTCGACCGGCCGGCGCTCGAGCGGCGGAAGATCGCACTCGAGCTACGGCCGCACGCGCGTGGCGGCGAGCGTGTGGTCGAGCTCGCGGACGCGTCCATCGAGCTCGGCGGCCACACGGTGCTCAGCGGCGTCGACCTGACCGTCCTGCGCGGCGAGCGCGTCGGCGTCGTGGGCGAGAACGGCGCCGGCAAGTCCGTGCTCCTGCGCGTGCTCGCCGGCGAGCTCGAGCCGGCCGAGGGTGAGCGCAAGGCCGGCCCGTCGATCCGCTTCGGGCGTCTGGCGCAGGACCGAAGGCCGGACGACCCGAAGGCGACTCCGCTCGAGCTCGTTCGCCAAGCAGCCCCGATCTCCGAGGGAGAGGCGGTGTCCCGGCTGATGAAGTTCCTGTTCAGCTATGAGCAAGTGCGCAGGCCGCTCGAGACGCTGTCGGGCGGTGAGTGGACGCGCTTGCAGCTGTTGCTCCTGATGCTGCAGGGTGCGAACTGCCTGCTCCTCGACGAGCCGACGAATCACCTCGACATCGAGTCGGTGGAGATGCTCGAGTCGGCGCTCGAGAATTTCGACGGCACGGCGATCTTCGTCTCACACGACCGCTACTTCCTCGATCGCATCGCCGATCGCATCGTCGAGGTATCGGACGGCGGCGTGCGCTCGTACGAGGGCGGCTGGTCGACCTGGCGTGAGCGTCAGGTCTTGCCGGTCTAGCCGGCCGCGCGCAACGAGGCGGGCTGAGAGTCGCGCTCGACGCGTTCGGTGATGTCGAGGAGAAAGCCTTGCAGCACGATCGGGTGGTACTCCTTGTCGCGCACGGTGACCGTCTCGTCGAGGACCCAGACGACGCGGCCGTCGGCGGCGATCAGCCGGTATTCGAGCCGGAAGTCCTCGCCGGTCGTGTGCGTGCGCTCGACCTCGGCGACCACGCGGTCGCGGTCGTCCGGGTGCACGCGCGTCGCGTAGAAGTCGCTGGTCAGCCAGTCGCTGACGGGGAAGCCGAACATCGCCTCGATCTGAGGGCTCATGTACGTCGTCTGGACCGGCAACCCCACCGAGTTGACGTAGGTCGCGAGCGGGATCTGCTCGACGAGCGTGCGGTACCTCGCCTCCGTCTCCCGCAGGCGCTCCTCGCGGTCGCGCCGCTTCGTGACGTCGCGGAGGGAGACGGCGAAGAGCATCGGGCCCGGCACGTCGACCCGGGTGATCGCTATCTCGGCCGGGAAGGTGCGGTGGTCGGAGCGCAGGGCGTTGATCTCGAGGCGGGAGCCGAGTAGCGGCCCGCTCCCGTTCGCGAACACCCCGGCCAGATCGTCACGGTGCTCCGGGGCGACGGCGAGCTCGAGAAACGCTTTGCCCACGGCCTCGGCGCGTGTCCAGCCGAGCGTCTCCTCGGTCGCGGGGTTCACCTCGGTG
>DATBBH010000065.1:0-5238 GCA_036271075.1 Gaiellaceae bacterium
CGACGGCACGCCAGCTTGCGCTGACCCGCGCGTCGCTGTACCGCGAGACGTTCCTCGCCGCAGCGACGACCCTGGCGATGGCCGTCATGACGGTTGCTGCGGCGATCTGGTGGGCGTCCGTCTACGGCGCGTCGCCGTCGCGGATGGTTGGGATAACCGTCGTGATGCTCGGCGCCTCCGTGCTCGCGGCGACCGGAACGTATCGGTCGGTGCGCGCGTTGCGCACGTGACCGTCACCGTCGTCTTCGAAACGCACTCGACGAGCGTCGACAACGAGCGGGGCATCGCGACGGGCTGGAATCAAGGCGAGCTTTCGGAGGCCGGGCGGACACAGGCGCGCGAGCTCGGCGACCGGCGCCGCGACGACGGCATTGCGATCGTCTTCACCTCCGACCTCCGCCGTGCGGTCGAGACGGCCGAGATCGCGTTCGCGGGCTCCTCGATCGCGGTCGTCGAGGATCGGCGCCTGCGCGAGTGCAACTACGGAGCACTGAACGGGATGCCGCGGGCGCAGCTGGACGCGGAGCGGCGGCTGCGGCTCGACACGCCGTTCCCGGGCGGTGAGAGCTGGCGGCAGGCCGTCGCGCGGGTCGCCGGCTTTCTGCACGCGTTGCCGCGAGCTCACGAGGGGCAACGCGTCCTCGTCATCGGGCACGTCGCGACACGTTGGGCGCTCGATCACGTCGCGCGCGGGACGCCACTCGATACGCTCGTCGAGACGCCCTTCGAATGGCGAGAGGGGTGGGAGTACACCCTGCGAAACGACGGAGGACGCCTTGACCCTTGAACGTCCGCAGATCGAGCCGCCCGACGGCGACGTCCCGTTCGAGCTCGGCATCGAAGACCTCGTCGTCGGTGACGGCGACGAAGCAACGGCAGGCAAGAAGGTGACGGTTCACTACGTCGGCGTGTCGTTCTCCACGGGCGCCGAGTTCGACGCGTCCTGGAACCGCGGGCAGCCGTTCGAGTTCAAGCTGGGCAAGGGGCAGGTCATTCCCGGCTGGGATGCGGGCGTCCAGGGCATGAAGGTGGGGGGTCGCCGCAAGCTGACGATCCCGTCCGCGCTGGCCTACGGCGCACGCGGTGCGGGCGGCGTGATCCAGCCGCACGAGCCGCTGGTCTTCGTCGTCGACCTGCTGTCGGTCGGCTCCTGATGCCGACGAACTACGAACGCGCCTTCGCCGAGCGGCCCGAGGTCTATGCCGCATGGGGCGAGTTGAACGGCGCCATCAAGGCGGGCATGGATCTCCGTCGCTACGAGCTCGCAACGCTCGCGGCGGCGCGGCGTCTGCGCTCGAGCTACTGCTCTCTCGCTCATGGCACGGTCCTCCTGGAGCGTTTCGGCGAGCCCGTGCTCGAGATTGCGCTCGACCGCGGGGCGGCCGGCCTCGACGAGGTCGATCTCGCCGTGATGGATCTGGCCGAGCGCGTCGTGGACGACGCAACGTCGATCGGTGACGACGACCTGCGACCGCTTCGTGAGCTCGGTCTGTCGGAGACGGAGATCATGGACGTGGTGCTCGCCGCCGCTGCACGCTGCTTCTTCTCGAAGACGCTCGACGCGCTTGGCGTCCTTCCGGACGCGAGCTATCGCGAGCTGGACTCGCAGCTGCGCGACGCGCTCGTCGTCGGCCGGCCGATCGACGACTAGTCGTAGTCGAGGTGGTCGAATGCGGCCGGGTAGACGATCCGGCCGGCGAGCTCGGGAACGTATCCCGCGAGCCGCTTGACCATGAACGCGTCATCCGGAATCGACGCGAACGGCGCGACGAACCCGAGCTGGCTTGCGCGCTCGAAGCCGAAGCGGGGGTAATACGCCGGAATGCCCTCGACCATGACCGCGGGCTCGCCTGCTGCTTCGGCCCGACCGAGCCCATCAAGGACGAGAGCCGAGCCGATGCCGCGACGTTGGCGGTCCGGCCGCACGGAGACCGGCCCGAGATTGAGGATCCGGTCGCGCGCGGCGTTCTCAACGCCGACCCAGCTCAGCAGCACGTGGCCGGTCACTCCGGAGGCGTCTTCCGCAACCAGAGCAAGATCCGGCACGAAGTTCTCCGACGCGCGAATGCGCTCGACCAGCAAGGCGACCTCGTCGGGGTGGCGGGCGAACGCCGCGCGAACGACCTCGTCGACGGCCGCGTGGTCTGCGGGTTGCTCGGCTCGGATGCGGAAAGAGATCAACGCGGACGTCCCCACGTGATCGTCGCGGTCACATCGAGCTCGAATCGACCCGCGCTCTTCGGGATGAGTTCGTCAGCCACAGCGATCACTTCCCGATCGAAGGCGACCGGGTCACGCATCTTCTCGATCACAAACCCATTCTGGGAGTGGTGGCAGGCGAGCAGTTCGTCGATCGTCGGCGTCCACGGTTCGCGATCGGTCTGGTAGTCCCCGAGGCGGTCGAGCAGGCCACGCCGTTCAAGCTCACGAATCGGATCGAGGGCGACGAAGTCTGGGTTCGCTCCGTGGCGGGCGTAGACCGGCGCAAGGCGGGCGCGCAACTCCGTCGCGCCGAGCCAGTCTCGATAGACGAGTGCCAGCACGCCACCCTCCGAGAGCGCACCCGCGAGCTTGGGCATCACCCGCGGCCAGTCGAACCAGTGCACGCTCTCGCCGGCGACAACGAGCGCGTAGGGCGGATCGAGAGGGACGTCCTCTAGCTCGGCGTGGATCCACCGGAGGTTCGGGGCTGCGCCGCCGGGCAGCGTGCGCCCCTTGGCGAGCATGGCCGTCGAGCGATCGACCGCGTCCACGCGCCCGACGACCGGCGCCAGGCCCCGTGCGAGCTCGCCCGTGCCGCAGCCGGCGTCGAGGACGGCGTGCGGTTCGTCCACCACGAGCGCTGCCAGCTTGGCGAATGCCTGCGCGGGGTATGGCGGACGAGCGTCATACCGCGCGACGACCGAATCCTCGTCGAACCACGCGGCGTATTCACTCGCCCATCCCCTCGGTTTCGGCTCCATCCGCTACTGCAGCGTGTGACCGGTGACGCAACCTGGGTTGAACGGCCCCGTCGGTGGCTGCGGCGCCGACTTGCCGAGGAACATCGCGATCGTCGCCGGATTGTCCTCGCTCGGGCTGCCGCCGCCACCGCCGCCGAGGTCGCCGCCGAGGCGGCAGTGAACCGAGCCCGAGCTCGACGCGCGGAACTTCAGCCAGCCGAGCTGAACGAGCTGGCTCGCGCTGAGGTCGGTCGTAAGTGGCTTCGCGAGCGAGCTGCCGTTGAACGGCACCCCGATCAGCGTGCCGATCGACGTGAACTTCGCGGCGGTCGCGTCCAGCACGGCCTGCTGGCGTGCGCCGCGGGTGACGTCGGTCTCGGACGGGTCGAGCAGGTTCTCGCGGATCCGCGAGTAGATCAACGCGCGCTCCCCGCTCATGTGCTGCGAGCCCTTGCGGAAGCGCCAGCCCTGCCATCGGTCGCAGCGCGCCTGACTGGCGAATGGGCAGTCGAAGCGGTTGGAGCGGATCGGCTTCGGCACGTTGACGGTGATTCCGCCGAGCGCGTTGATCAGATCCTTGAAGTCACCGAAGTTGATGACCATCACGTGGTTGATGTCGAGTCCCGTGAACTGCCGAATCGTCTTGATGGCGAGCGCCGCTCCGCCGATCTGGAATGCCGCGTTGATCTTCTGTGTCGACGACCCGGGGATCGGCACTTGCAGGTCGCGCGGGATCGAGAGGTAGTAGAGCCGGTGATGCGATGGGTCGGTGCGCAGGAGCATGATCGAGTCGGAATGCATGTCGCCGGCACGGCTGGCGAGCTTTGCGTTGTTGTCGGTGCCGAGCATCAGGATCGTCGTCGGGTGCGAGAGCAGGAGGCCGCTCTGGTGGTTGAGCGCCGCCTTCGCGTTCGGATCGAGACGCTTGTTGGCGTCCGAGACGCCGCTCGAGAACGCAAACCAGCTCGCGACCGCCCAGACGATGACGAGCACGAGCAGGACGAGCACGCCGAGCCCGATCCGGCGCCCCCAGCGAGGCTTGCCGCCGGTCCGGCGGGCGCCCGGCCCGCGGTACTCGGACGGCGCTCCACCGCGGTCGGCGGCGCCGCGGCCGCCGGCCACGCTGCTCTTCTGACGTCCCGGGCGCGGCGTCGTGGGGACCTTCCCCTTGGCGCGGCCGCCCCGATAGACGCGATACGGCTTCTCATCCGACGCCATTCGGCGGGGTAGGTTACCCGCCGGGTATGAACGCAAATCGCGTGATCGGGGTCGATCTGGGCGGGACCAAGATCCTCGCGGGCGTGATCGAGGATGGGCACGTGCTGCAAACGGTTGAGCTTCCGACTCCCAGAACGTCGCAGGACGCGCTGTTCGACGGCCTGGCGGTCGCCGTTCGCGAGTTGCCGCTCGACGGCGTCGACGCAGTCGGGTTCGGCATCCCGTCACGGTTCGACTACCGGACCGGGCACGCGCTGGGCGCGGTCAATATTCCGTTGAGCGAAGTCGACTTCATCGCGGAGATGAACAAGCGGCTCGACCTGCCGATCGGCGTCGAGAACGATGCGAGCTGTGCGGCGTACGCCGAGCATGCGCACGGTGCGGGGCGGGGCACGTCGTACTTCGGAACCCTCACACTCGGCACGGGAGTCGGCGGGGGAATCATCTTCGCCGGGAAGCTCTTCCACGCGTGGACCGAGCTCGGGCACATGGTGATCGTCGCGGACGGTGTGCCGTGCCAGGGCGCCTGCTCGGGCCGCGGGCACCTCGAGGCGTACTGCTCGGGCACTGCCGCGACCCGCGTCGCGCAGGAAGTGCTCGGGCCGAACGCGAGGGCGCATGACCTGATCGAGCAACAGCACCCCGCACTCGAGAGGATCGGCAACTACCTCGGCGTCGGCATCGGCTCGCTCGTCAACATCTTCGGGCTGGAGCGCATGGCAATCGGCGGCGGCTTCGGGATCGCTGCCTTCGAACAGCTGCTGCTCCCCGCGCGGCGGGCGGTGCTGCGCGAGGTGCTCGGTGACGGAGGTCGCGACCTGCAGATCGAGCGCGCGCTGCTCGGTGAAGCAGCAGGGATGATCGGTGCGGGCCTGATCGCCCTCGAGGCGCTGTAGTGCCCCTGGCCATCTGCGCGACTCCGATCGGGAATCTCGACGACATCACCCTGCGCGTGCTCGCGGAGCTTCGCGACGCGGACGTGGTGCTCGCCGAGGACACCCGTCACACGCGCGGACTGCTCGACCGGCACGGGATCAAGGCGCGTCTTCTCTCCTACCACGAGCACAACGAGGCCTCG
>DATBBH010000066.1:0-3100 GCA_036271075.1 Gaiellaceae bacterium
TGACCGGCCGATTGTCGGTGAAGACGACGAGGTATTCGCCGTCACTCCGGTCTCCGAAATGTTGCGTGAGAATCCGGCCGGCGATCTGTGAGTCGGTGTGCGGAACTCCGAAGCCGTTCGCAAGCAGAGGTCGCAGATGCAACGAGGCGACCGCGCCGGCAAGTAGTACCGCCAGCCAGAATGCGACGACCACGTATCGGAATCGCAACGCGTACCGCGTCGTGCGCGCAAGCCACCCCCGCTCCCGGTCGATCACGACGCCGCCGGGTGCTGGCAGACGCGTCCGATCGGCTCGGCCTCGTACCCGGCGTTCTCGAGTACGCGGCACCAGACCGTAGGCTGATCCCACTCGCCCTCGTAGATGACCAGGAAGCGGTCACGACCGCCGCCGCCTTTGACGAGATCGCGCACCTCGGGGCAGGCGAAGAGCTCCCAGCGTGCTGCGTTGCGGCCGGCCGCGCTGTCGAGGCCACGGATTCGAAGTTCATAAGCGTGCACGGGTGCCTCCTGTCGACGTGAGGAGACGACGCTGGGCACCTGGCACGAACAGCTCGCGTGCGTGCACGGCCTCTCCTCGTTGGGATCCGAGGACCGCCGCTGGTCGGCGGTCGCGAGGCGGCCGTGGCCTCAGTGGGACGTCGACATGAACGCCGCCGGTCCACCGTAGCCGACTGCGGTTCCGCTACGTGCGCGCTATCGAGTTCGTGCCGAGTTGGGCTTCGGCTCGAGCAGGCTCTGTTGCTCGACGATGCGCGCCGCGACCTCCGCAAGTCTGAGGTTGCGCTCGCGCGCCGTGATCTGCAGGCGGCGGAACGCGTCTTGTTCGGAGAGGTCGAGCGCCGACATGAGGAGTCCCTTGGCGCGCTCGACGAGCTTCCGGTCGTCGAGCGCCTGCTGGGCCCGATCGACCTCTGCCTCCAGCTGCTCGAACTCCTGGTGGCGCGCGGCAGAGAGCGCGAGGGCAGCCTGCAGCTCGCGCGTGTCGATCGGTTTGGTCAGATATGCGCCGACGCCGCTGGCGATCGAGCGCTCGACGAGGCTTTCGTCTTCGATGCCGGTGACGACGACGACCGGCCGTCGCAGGCCCTCGGCGGCAAGTTGCTGCGCGGCTTCTAGCCCGTCGAGATTCGGCATCTCGATGTCGAACAAGTAGAGATCCGGCGTGTTTGCGCGGGCCGACTCGACGGCCTCGGCTCCGTCGGCGGCAGGCCCAACCGCCTCGTGGCCGAGCGAGCGCACGCGCTCGACCAGCCCAAGCGCGATCACGGGATCGTCCTCGGCAATCAGGACCTTCACCGCGGCACCGCCGGGAAGACGACTTCGGCCCGAGTGCCGCCGCCGCCGAGCGGTTGCAGATCGAAGCGACCGGAGAGACCCTGCTCCGCCATCCGCCGAACGAGGCCGAGCCCGAACCCCGAGGCGCGTTCGCCCCCGGTGCCGCCGTCGTCGACCCGCAGGCGCGTCTCCGTGCCGCCGTCGAGGCTGACGACGATTGGCGGCGCGCCGTGCCGGAGCGCATTCGTGACGAGCTCATTGGCGATGATGCCGAGCTTCTGCGCCGTGGCGGCGTCGAAGGTCAACGCGTCTGCCTCGACCGCCACCGGGAAGGGTGAGCTCGCGGTGATGCTCCGAATGAGTGTGCCCCCGTCGACTCGATCTTCGGCCTCAGTGAGCAAACGGTGGACGCTCGCGATCGAGCGGAGGCGCGCGGCGGTGTCGTCGAAGGCGGCGCCGTCGCTTCCCTCCGGGCGCCCCAGAAGGAGTAGGTCGGCGGCGGCCTGCAGGTCGTTCTTGATCCGGTGGTTCGCTTCGCGCGCGAGCGTCCGCTCGAGCTCCGCGCGGGCTGCCGCACGCTTGTGGCCGGCGGCCTCCCGGCGGATCGTGCGCGCCAGGACGAGCGCGACGGCAACAGCGGCGGCCACGAGCCCGAGCCGCATCGCGGTCGCTCCGGCCGAGAGCGGGATCAGCGCTGCGACGGCGGCGCACGTGGCTGCGCTAACCGCGAGCCAGAACCCCCGCCGCCAGCCGATCTGGACGACCGCGATGAATGGCACCGCGAGGAACAGGAGCAGGGCGAAGCTCGAGCCGCCACCGGCGATGAGCAGCGCGACGAAGGCGATCAATCCGCCACACCACACATCGAGCAAGATCCGGCCGCGACGCGTCGCCAGCCACACCCGCCAGGGAATCACCATCGCGACCGTGTTGCCGGCCGCAGCCGCGAGCGTCGCACCGACCAGAAGCCAGCGGTGCGGTGCGCTTACATCGAGCGCAAGACCGGCGAGCACGACGACGATCGAGGCCCAGCCGAGCCAGTAACCGACCTGCAGGGCGGCGAAGCGAAAGCCAAGCTCCAGGCTCGCATCGTCTCCGTCGATGCGTTGCACGCCGAACGCCCGGAGGCGGGGCCAGGCAGGAGCGGTGAGCTGATCGGTGGACAGGCTGGACACGTATGCGTCTTGGAGCTGAACGACCGCGAGCGCCTTTCTAATCCCGACGCCGGTCGCCGATCGTCCTACGCGGCAAGTGCGGCATCGGATTCCACGCGCTGTTCCGCGTAACCCAAATCGGTCCTGCTAGCTTCGGGTGACGGCGTTCTCGACGACGCCGTTGAGGCCAAGGTCGCCTCTCCCCGCGAAGCCCACGGGCTCCGCGTGACTCGACAGGGAGAGAGGGCGATCGGGCCGGCATCTCGTTCGATCGAGCCGCAACGCGGGTGTCAGAGCTGCGAGAGCGGCGGTCGCTCTCGTCAGCCAGCCGAAGGGAGCAGCGAGATGTCGGTGGTCGAAAGTTCGAGGCGAGTCGCGTAATGGACGCGCAGCAGCCGTCGAGCGGCACGGGAGTCGCGCCTCCCAGTTTCGCGATCGGCATGTTCGTCCTGCTCGTCGGCTTGATCGTCAACCCCCTGCTGATTGCGCCGCTCGGGGGCGCGATCGCCCTCATCGCCGCAGTCGGCTGGATCCGCCGCGGCAACCAGGCGGACGTGGCCACGGAGGAGCCGCCGTCCCTGGAACCGGTAGCGGCAACCGAAGAGCGCTATTCGCGTAGTCGCCTGCTGGAGCGCGCGACGCTCGCGCTTGGTGGACTCGTCGGGCTGGGC
>DATBBH010000067.1:0-13242 GCA_036271075.1 Gaiellaceae bacterium
GACGGAAACGAACTCGGCAAAGACCTCGCTACGAAACGCCAAGCCGGTACGTCCGAGGTCGTGGAGGTTTCGCCGACGCGAAATGCGGCGCGGTCGCCGCAGGCTCGACACAGCGCCCCGCCGTCGCCCACGGCTGCTGAGTTTGCTTGGCCGTCAACGATCCGACGGATCAGCGACCCCGGCCAAACCGTCCGAGCGATGCCAGCGCGACCGCGAAGGCGGCCAGTGTGCAGCCCGCGACGAGCATCGCGCCCCCTGGTCGGCCTACCCCGGTGATCGTCACCAGGTTGCTGGAGAGATCGCGACTCAGATGGGAGCCCGAAGCGTCAACGAGCCTTGCAAGCTCACCCCAGACAGTCTGTCGGTACCCGCCGTATCCCTCGAACGCCCACGTCAAGGTCAATGTGGTCGATGCGATCAACGACGACAAGGCGAGGACCGTCGAAATACCCGGTAGTCGTGCGAAGACTGGTCCCAGTCCCACCGCGAGGAACGGGAGCGACGGCACGAGGAACCGCGGCCCCGGCGATACGCCTCCATACGGGAGGAAGTACCCGACCGAGAGGACGAGAAAGCCGAGAAAGATCGCCGCGCAGGCAATGGCCTCCGCCCGATGCTCCCGCGCCAGCAAAGTGAGACCAATCAACGCGACGACGGCGATCGGAGAGACGATCAGAAGACCGCGGTCGCCGACGAGAACCTGCACGATCGAATGCCATCGGGGGATCGAGATGCCGAACAGTCCCTGTGACTGCTCGGCGGCGTACTTGTTCGCGACATACCGATACGACAGATGAAACGGCGATCCGAACGCCGCCCGGTCGTACGCTCCTAGCAGGAGCACGCCAGGAACAACACCGATTGCGTACCGGGCCACCGAGCCTCGATGGGTGAAACCCAGGTACACGGCCAGCACCGCCACGACGATTCCGGTCTGATACTCGACGGACACGGCGAGCCCTCCGAGCAGTCCCGCCAGAGCAGGCCACCCGCGCCAGGCGAGCAGGAACGCTGCGAAACAGAACGCACCGGCCGTGACATGGCCGAACGTCGTCGCGGCGAGCGCCCCGGTGATCGTCCCGAGTGCGAACGTCACGAGCGCGATCCCACCCGTGCGGGAGGAGAGCCCCTCCGAAACTCTTCCGACCGCAAACGCCAGGAAAACGAACGAAAGACCGCTCGTCAAGACGCGCACGATCCAGACGCGCAGGTCACGTCCGGGCCGCCAGCGCGACGGCGCGGGGAGGCCGATGGCCTCAGCAACCGGCAGCGCAAGAACGGACATGCCGGGAGCCTTGTCCGAATACGCTCGGCCCGCGAAGCGGGCCTGGTCGAAGCCGTGGCCCACGCAGGGCGAGACGGTCAGACGGCCCTGGAGGAGTGCCCGCGTCAGACAGAGTCGAGAGACGTCCTGTGCGGAAACAACGTAGATCGGCGTCAAGGCCGCCGCGGCAACGAGTATGAGCACCAGCAGCTCATGCCTGGGGCGAGCCCACGGCATCCATGCGGCACCCCGGCCGACCGAGGTCCGCTGCGTCAGTTTGCTCACCGCGCAGACCGCGGGGACGGCATCCACGCATGCTACGCGCAGGAATCACCGACGCCTTCCGATCGTTTCCACGCCCTCGTCGCCCGAGCAGCCCCTCACCGTCGCTCCAGATGATCACGCGGACGCCATACCCCGAAAACGCGAACGTCCATCGCGCAGCGATATCGTGCCCGAACGCTGTAGTGAGTCAGAGTGAATGGATGCTTCGACTGTCAGGCGTCCCGAGGGGTTACGGTGTTCTATCTGGACGCCGACGACAAGACGATCCGGAGGAAACCGGCGGCTGTGGACCCGAGCTTCGATGGGCCGGGCGTCGGCGGTTGGCTGGGCGAGCGGGGGCTTGTTCGTGGGCGTCGTGGCAGCGTTGACGCTCGCAATCCGGGCGAACGATCTTTCTGTCGCCATCTTCGCCGCGAGCGCCGCGAAGATCGCAGCGGGTGAGATCTGGCTTCTGCCGGCCAGTGCCCTCGTGGTCGACCGGCCGGTATACGTAGGACTTGTCGCCCTTGGCCTCATCGCGTTCGCCGCCTTGCGAATCTGTGGCACAAGGGTCTTCTGGGTCGTGGCGGTGGTGGGTCATATCGGTTCGACGCTCGCCGTGTACTCGATCATTGGGGCATCGCGCCTGACTGATCCGGACGTTTTTGCGAGCGCGTTCGCGAGGCAGGATTTTGGCGTCTCGGCGATGCAAGGCGCCTGGGTTGGCGCCATCGCGGCGACCGCGTGGGGTGCGGCCGGAGCCGTTGCCCGCAGGCGGGTCTTCGTCGCTGCGGGCGTCTGCGCACTCGCTGGAGTCGCCTGGTGGCTTCACCCCGACCCGTCGATCCTCACGACCGAACACCTCTTTGCGTTCCTTATCGGCTGTGCAGTCGTCTCGACGCCGCAGTTGGCCGCGTTGCTACGGATGGTGGTCGGCAGCGCCGTCGCCTCGCCGCGCCGAGACGCCACGACGACCGGCTGACCAACGTCGCGGCGCCGTACGACGCGACCCACGCGTAACAGACCGCGCGAGGTGGGATGCTGCCGCACGCGCGCAAGGCGACTTCGGGGCCGCCGAGCTTGCCGGGACGGACGCGCGCAGCTTGTAGTTCGCTAAACGTTAGGCGAGGCACGGATGGCGACGACAGTGAGCGGTCCGAAGCTTGCGCGGGGATATCCGGCCGCCCGAGGGTCGCTGCGGAGGAGTGGCGGTACTCCGGCGAAGCGGCTGACGAGCACGAACCACCGTGTCGGCGGACCGTCGGCGCTCCGGCGGTCGAGCGCGGCGTTCCAGAGCAGGAAGCGGTAGGTGCGCAGCGCGCGAACGCGTCTTAGGTCCGTGTCGAACCCGATCCGCGGCGTGCCCGAAGGGGTATTGCGCAGCATGAACAAGACCGCGTCCCGCTTGTAGCGGTAGGCAATCCCGTAGTCGCCCGGTGCGCCTCCGTTCTCGATAACGGTTCTGAAAAACCGAATGTCCACGATCGCGAAGCAGCAGACAATTGCGACCAGCGCGCCGGCCCGGATCGTGAGTCGTCGACCGCCTGCAAGCTCCAGCAGGCGTGCCACCCCGAGGTATGGCAAGGGGATGAGGATGATGAAGTAGTGGATGTAGGGGCGCACCGGCAGCGCGGTTAGGGCGATGAGGGGCAGCAGATACCAGACTGCGAACACAAGACCGAGGCGGCGAGCGCCGGCCGAGTGGCCACGTGCAAAGGCAACAAGTCCAACAATCGCGGCCACGCCGAGCACGCCCGACAGCAACGTCGCCAGAAGGAACGATCTGCCGAGGAGAAAGGCCATGCCGCCGCCACCTGTGAGGTCGACCATGAAGCCCGAAGAGAGCTCGAATCGTGTCAAGACACTGGGGCCAACGTGGGGATGGTGATGGCGCGAGATCGAGTGTGCGATGGACGCTGCGTGGAAGATGATGAATGGCAGGTATGAGGCGACGGCTACGACCACACCGCTGCCAACCCACCGCCACGAAATCCAGCGACGAGCGGTGAAGAACGCGACGGCGGCGACGCCAAAGAGAATCCACGCCGAGAAGTGGAGTTGTGTTGCCGCCGTCGCGATCACGATCAACCAGAATCCCGCGCGAGGCGCCTTCTTCACGAGTAGTGCGTGGAGTTGCAACGCGAAGAGGGTCGTGCAGACCGGCAGCAAGTCCTGTGCCCAGATCTTTCGCGAGAAGACGATGGGCCAGGGTGAGAGGGCCAGCAGAGCCGCAGCGGCGAGCCCGACGAACCGTGAGAAGCACCGCGTCCCCAAGACGAACGTCAGCCAAACTACGGCGACGTTGGCGGTGGCGATGAAGATCGCGGCGGCAATCGGGGAAGGGACGATCGCTAGGGGAACTGCGACGAGGTAGACAAAGAGCGGCGGGTTCGGTATGCCGATGCTGGAGACGAGCCCGGCGGTGGGGAAAAACGTGCCTACCCCCGGCTCGGAGTACCCGAGCACATGCAGCGCCAAGCGACAGGCAGCGGCCTCATCTCCCTTGAATTCCATCAGGTCGAGCCAGGACAGACGGGAGACCAAAGCGGCGGTGAGCGTCGCGAAGAGTGCGAGCTTCTGGAGCCTGCTGCGGGTGATTCCCAGCTGCTCGAGCGTCCGAGTCCGCCGTTGGCCGGGGACGCTACGCGGCGACTCGTCGATCACTGTCGTATCGGCGGCAGATCATGCCCGAGACGATACGACTCACGAGCCAGCGGCATCCTTTACCTGGTCGAGTCACCCCGGACCGGCTCAAATCGCGGGCACTTACAAACGCGAGGCGGGGCGCGAAGCTCTCCACACTGAATACATCGCTGCGGCGCCGCATCCTGTTTGGCGGCAGCCTTCCGGGTGGGTAGCCCGCCGCCAGGAAGCCCTGCGCGAGTGGGCTGTAGGCAATTACGACACGCTCGTTCTGTAATCAGGTCACGCTCCGGACGGCGCTCGACCGAGTCGGTAACCACTCAACAGCGCGCGTCACCGCCCTGTTTCGGAGGCCTCCGGTCTACAGGGCGTCCACCGCCAAACATCCGCGGAACGAGGATGTCCCAGCCGGCCCAAAGTTGGGGAAGTCGTCAGCCGCTTTTCGCTCGCTGATGCGCATGCTTCGGCTGCGCTCGGCGGTCCCTCCGTGAGCGCGTGCGGCTGGTCGGCAAGGATCGCCTGACTTGAATTGATCAACCGGCTGCGCTCTAATCAGCTGGACTGCGGCCCGCAGAACGACGAACAGCGAACGGCGAGTGCCAATGGGCGAAACGCTGAATGCGCACTATAAGCAGGTCGCGAAGGCAATGGTCATCGACGGCCGTGTCGTGCCGCTGCTCGGCGCGGGCGTCAACCTCTGCGGCCGCCCGCCGCAGGACGCATGGGAGCGCGGCGGCAGGCTGCTGCCGAGCGGCGGTGAGCTGGCCCACTACCTCGCCGAGTCGTTCGACTACCCCGAGCCGGAGCGGGACCTCGTGCGCGTCTCGCAGTACGTCTCAGTGGTGATGGGCGACGCGCCGCTCTACGAAGAGCTGCACGATGTCTTCGCCGCCGAGTACGACTCAACGCCGCTCCATCGTTTCCTCGCGTCGCTACCGGCCGTTGCGCGGGCCTCTAATGAACGACCGCGCGATCTCTACCAGCTCGTCGTGACGACGAACTACGACGACGCGCTCGAGCACGCGTTCGACGAGGCAGGCGAGGAGTATGACCTCGTCGCGTACATCGCCGACGGCGAGGATCGCGGTAGGTTCCTGCACCGCGCGCCCGGCACGGACGCCGTGGTGATCGAGCGGCCGAATGAGTACGGCGCGCTCTCGCTGGAGCGTCGCCCCGTGATCCTCAAGGTGCACGGCGCCGTCGATCGGCTCGATCGCGACCGCGACAGCTTCGTCATCACCGAGGACAACTACATCGACTACCTGACACGAACCGACCTCTCGAACGTCCCGGTGACGCTCGCGGCGAAGCTGCGTGAGAGCCACATTCTCTTCCTCGGCTACAGCCTGCGCGACTGGAACGTCCGGGCGATCTTCCACCGCGTGTGGCAACAACGCCGTCGCGGCTACAAGTCGTGGGCGGTTCAGCGCGCGCCGGAGCCGATGGAGCAGGCGTTCTGGCTCAAGCGCGGCGTCGAGATCTACGACCTCGACCTGGAGGAGTACATCGCCGAGCTCGAGCGCGCCGTGCACACGATGCCGCGTTGACCAAGATCGCCGACGCCGACGCGATCGGTGTCAAAGGACCGTACAAAGGACTCGGCCATTACGGCGAGCGCGACGCGCTGTTCTTCTTCGCGCGGGAGCACGAGACGTCGATCGTCACGGCGAACGTCGTCGCGTCGCGGCTGACGCTCGTCTACGGCACGAGCGGGGTTGGAAAGAGCTCGCTTCTGCGCGCAGGGGTCGTGCACGAGCTTCGCGAGCGCGCGCAGGAGAACATTCGCGTGTCGGGCACTCCCGGCCTGGTCGGCGTCATCTTTCCCGCGGACGAGGAGGGAGACGCACGGCGGAACTCATGGCGCGATGACCCGATCGCCGAGCTCACCGCCGGGATTTCGAACACTGCCTCGGAGCTGGGGCTGGACGTGGAGCGGCCGGATCCTTCGCTGCCGTTCACCGATCAGCTCGAAGCCTGGACGGCACGACTCGATTCGAACGTCCTGCTCATCCTCGACCAGTTCGAGGAGTACTTCCTCTATCACGCTGCTGAGCGCGGCCCCGGGACGTTCTTCGACGAGCTCTCGCGCGCGCTGACGCGCCCCGATCTCGGCGTACACGTGCTCATCTCGATTCGAGAGGACGCGTACTCGAAGCTCGACGAGTTCAAAGGGCGGATCCCGTTCCTCTACGACAACTACCTGCGAATCGATCATCTCGACCGCGAGGGTGGGGCCGTCGCGATCCAGGGCCCGCTCGACCGTTACAACGAGCTGGTCGCGGCGCCGGGCGAAGAAGTGTCGATCGAGCCGGAGCTTGTCAACGCGATCCTCACCGACGTGCAGAGAGGACAGCTCGTGCTCGGCAACGTCGGCGCCGGCAGCGTCGCCGCCGAGAAGGACGCGGATGCCCGCATCGAGACGCCGTTCCTCCAGCTCGTGCTCGAGCGGCTCTGGGCGGAAGAAGTGGAGGCCGGATCACGGACGCTGCGTCTTGCGACCCTCGAACGTCTCGGAGGCAGTGAGCGGATCGTCCGCACGCACCTCGACGCTGCGATGTCGACCTTCAGCACCAAGGAAAAGGGGCTCGCTGCACGGGCGTTCCGCCAGCTCGTCACCCCGTCCGGGACGAAGATCGCGCATTTGCCATCCGACCTGGCGGCTTTGGAGGGGTTGCGCCTCGACCAGCTGACGCCGGTTCTCGACAAGCTCGCGGCGGCCCGGATCCTGCGCCCGATCGCGCCGCCGCCGGGCCGGGACGAGCCGCGCTACGAGATCTTCCACGACGTCCTCGCGGTCGCGATTCTCGACTGGCGCGCCCGCTACCTGCGGGAGCGCGGCGGCCAGCGACGCCGGCGGCGCGTGAAGATCGCCGCCGGCGTCGTCGGCGCGGTCGTCGTCGCCTTCCTCACCTGGTCTCTCATCCTCGCGTTGAATCTCAAGGATCAGAAGCGAGACGCGCAAGACAGAGCGTTCATCAACGAGGCGCGGGCGGCGGAAGGGTTCGCAGGCCTCTTCCTTGCCCGCGCGCCGCTCGTCAATGCAGTCTTCTCGCCGGACGCCCGAGAGGTCGCTGCCGCAGACGAAAGCGGCGCGATCCAGATCTGGTCGACGCGTGACGCCGCAGGTACGAACGGAAGCCATCTCATCAGGGTGTTCCGTGACCGCTCGCTCAATCACGTCCGCTACGACCCAACGGGAGCGTTCGTCGTCGCTGCAGGCGATCACGGAGTCGGTGTCTGGAGCATTCGCGACGGCAACCGGTTGACGGTCACCAGCCGTGCCGCGGGTGACGCCGCGTTCAACGCGGAGGGCAACCAGATCGCGATTGCGGGCCAGGACGGCGTGACCACCCTCGTCACGTGGCCCGGCCTCCGGCCGCTCGGCAGGTATCTCGTGCCCGAGCAAAGCGCCGTCCGCGCCGTCCAGTTCGACGCCGACGACCGTCTCCTCGCGACGGCGAACGACGACGGCACTGCGCGCGTCTGGAACCTCGCCACACACCGTCTGTACGAGACGTTCCGCGCGTCGGACGACGGAAGCGTGTACTCCGTTGCGTTCAGTCGCGACGGGAGACTTCTCGTCACAGGCGCCCAGGATGGGACGGTTCGCGTCTTCGACGTCGCAGCCAACCGGCGGCTCGCCGTGGTACATACGGGCCGTCAAAGCATCGCCGACGCGAGCTTCAGCGGCGACTCGCGATACATCGCCGCCGCAGTCGGCGTCGTCGGCCGGGTCTGGACCTGGCCGAAGCTCGAACGCGCGCTCGAACTGCAGGGTCATACCGACGGCGTCAGGAGCGTGGAGTTCAATCCAACGAACAGCCTCGTCCTCACCGCGGGCGAGGACGCGACGGCACGTCTCTGGAGCGTCTCCTTACCCGACCTCATCGTGGCGCTCCGGCGCGTCGAGCCCGCCGCCCCGTTCCGCACGTCGTTCGAGGTCACCAACATCGGTGGGGCGACCTCGACCGCGACGTCTGTCGTGCTCTCCGGCCCAGCACTGCGCGAGATCCGGGTCCCCGTCCCGCCGCTCCGTCCCGGCGGGGTTGCGCCGTTCAACGAGGACCTGAGCTTGCCGACGTCGTTTGCAGGGTCGTCTCTGCGAGTCAACGCCACGGTCAACCCGCACGCGCGTGCCGTCGAGGCAAGCTACGCGAACAACACGGCGTCGAAGACCGTCCCACTCGACCGACCCGACCTTGCCGTCGAGACACTCGGGGTGAAACAGCTCGGAAACAGCCGGTTCGACGTCTTGGTCAACGTTGCGAACCTCGGCCGTGGACGAGCCGGGCCCACGACCGTGTCGTCGCATCCGCGCGGCTACGTGCGGTCGTCAACACCTGTTCCCGCGCTCGCGCCGGGTGCTCACGCGCGTCTCCACCTCATCCTCCGCGCGGGCGCTGCGGCGCCGGCGCAACAGGCTGAGGTGACGGTGGATCCGGACGGCGCGGTCCCCGACGAGAACCGACAGAACAACAGCGACCTGACGCAACCACTGCCGCAGGTCGTCGGCTAGCGTGCGTCGGCTGCCGACTCCCCTACGAAGGCCCGGCGCTGGTCGCGCCGATGCCGAGCTGGTCCGCGAAGCACTCCATGAGTGCGGTGTACCTCGCCGTGAATACCGAACGACGGTCAACGCCTGATGAGGACAGCTCCTCCTCGGGCACGAACAGGGGTGCCCACGCGTCATCCCAGCCGGTGCCCCGCTCGCGCTTCTGCTGCGAGACCGGCGCGCTCAGCTTGGCGTTCTCGCCGGAGCCTGTGAAGGTCTTGAAGCAGGCATCCATGAACGCGTTGTAGCGCTCTGAGAACGGTGGCGTGAAAAGGAAACGATTGACATAGAACGTCTTGTCAAGCTCACGCTTGAGCTCGACCGCTTTCGGTGGCTCGACGTCGCGGAATGTTCCAACACACTCGAAGAAGCAATAGAGGTCGTTGAGAAGCGGAGCCATGGCGTCGTAGAGCTCGAGCCGACGCTCGACCAACTTTCTCCCCGCCCATTGCGCTTCCTCGACTCGTCGTGCGGCACGGTTGATCACAACGCCGAGCCCGACGAGGAGCAGCGGCGTGAGCACGGCGACCGCGAGCTTCACAGCCTCGAGAGAGTTCCACTGCGACGCCGCCATCATCGACACCGATGGTCGCACAGCGCCAGATCAGCGACAACGTCTGGGGCAACTCCACGTACTACGCGTCGAGCGCGGGCGATCGGGGGCGGACGCCGACGCAGCGAGGGCGGTGGGCCGGATCGACGAGCAGGGTTGCGTGACGCAGGCCGGGATCCGAGGACAGGGGTGCTCGCAGCCGTTCACGCGTGACCCGTCCGGCGGGGCTGATCACGAATACCTCAGCGCAGGCGCCTCGGAGCGCACGAGACAGGTCGAGCACGGGTCGTCTGGGCAGGTACCACTCGAACGGCAGCCGGTAGCGGTAGGGATCTCCATGGACGACGATCGGTTTCGAGACGTCCCAGCCGCTTTGGACGAGAGAGCGAGCCATCGAGTTGTAGGCCGGGATCCGCTCGACCTGCGACGTGGCGAGTGACACCGAGATCGCGAGGACCACGCTCGACGCCGCGACCGTGCGCAGCCGACCGGAGATCGATTGGAGCGCGACGACCGTGAGCAGGGCGACGTACGGCCCGACGCCGATCAGGTTGCGAAGGTCGAAGATCGGCACACCCGCCGCCCAGACGCCGGCGGCAGCGGCGATCGGGAAGCCTGCAAGGATGACGACGAGTCGGCCGACGGCAGATCGCCGGGCGACGAGCAACGCTCCGAAGGTGATCGCCACAACCGCGGACACCGAAAGAATCGGGCCGATCGGCACGTAGCTATAGGCGCCCGTAAAGAGGCGCAACGGGACGGCCGCGACCTGGCGCCAGCGAAACGGCCCGATCCAGCGGAATCTCCCGTGGTGGTATTGCGTCAGCATCAGCGGCACCCACAACCCCGCCACCGCGCACCCGGCGAGCACCGCCGCCGTCCCTCGCCGCCGGATCTGACGCGCGCCTTTGTCGAGCCAGAGCCATCCGAGGACGGCCGCAACAGAAAAGGCGAAGAAGTAATGGGTCAGACAGCCGGCAGCGACCGTGGCCGCGAGCGAAACGTCCCAGAAGCGGGTCGCCTTGTCCAGCACCCCGAAGACCGACAGGGCGAGCGCGGCCGAGAGGAGGGCGAACAGTTCGTAGCTGCGTAGCTCTGCTCCGTGCACGACGAATTCGGAGCCGAGCGCGGTCATCAGTCCGGCCACGGTGGCGAGCGGAAGCGTTACGAAGCGATGCGCAAGGCTCACGACGGCTGCTGCCAAGAGGGCGCCGCAGGCGACGGAGAGCAACCGCTCGGATTGAAGTGGGACTCCCGCCCGGTGAACCACCCAGGCAACGACATACCAGAGTGGCGGCGTCGATTCGGTTCGCGTGACCCGACGGAGCATGGCCGCGAACGTTGGTTGCACGAGGATCTGGGCGGACGCGACCTCGTCCTCCCAGAAGGCCGGGCCGTAGACACCGGGCAGCCGCACGACCGCTGCGACAACGGCAACGATCAGCATCGACATCCACGGCTGGAACGTGATCCGTGTCGGGGCCGACATCGGTCGGCTAGCCGCGACTGAGCCGGACGCGACGCGGCAACGACCGATTGCCGGCTGCGTCGATGCCGAGAACGGCGATGCGGAGAACTGGGGACCGGGCGGGAGGGCCGTCAGGGAGCCGCTCCGTCCAGGTGAGCCGGCCCGACGTCGAGGCGAAGCGGCTGAGAATGACTCGCCTGCCGTCGACCCTGAGCAGGGCATGCGCCGGGCTGTCGAACTGGTAGTGCACGACCAGGCGTCCTCTGGCGGTGGAGGCTGTCAGGTGGAGCAGCCGTGGCGGCTGCGTGTCGAGCTCGACTGGGCTCGGCAGCCGAAGCGAGCGATGGAGCAGGGGGAACGAAACCTCCGGGAAGTACGCCCCCTGCGGGAGGACGCGTCCAGCGTGCGTTAGACCGTTCCAGTCGAAGCGCTTCCAGCCCGCCTGCAAGCGACGGTCCCGGAGGAAGGTCGCCACCGGTTGTCCGGCCGAGTTGACCATCTGCACCGTGATGCTTCCGGCGTGGACCAGCCGGAACGAGACGCGCGCGACGTCGGTCGCGCAATGACAGACCGGCGAGAAAGTCCTGTCGACCCGCGTACCCGCGAGCAACGCCCGCTGGAGCTTGGCATGTTCACTGACGGCGAGCACGAGCGCGCTCCCCAGTAGGAGTGCGAAGACGACCGCAATCGGAACCAGCTGTCGGGCGTGCAGCCGCCGCAGCGCGTGGTCGAAGGTGCGATCGGCTCGAACCGTCCGAACGACGAGCCTTCGAGCAGCGTCGTCTGCCAACTCGAGCGCCCGGCCCGGATCGTCAGCTGTTGCGACAACGTATCCGAGCCGGTCGGCGTCGACTTGCAGCGGCCCGATCGTCGCACCGGGACCGAAATAGAGACCTGCGGCGAGCACGCCCGCCGAGGCCTTGACCGCATCGAGGCCCTCGATCGCGCTGACCGTCCCGAGCGGAAGAACTCCCGGGCTTGCGGTCAGGAAGCGGATCGCGATTGGCCGACGGAAAGCCGGCCTGACGGCAGCCTCCGGCACTTCGTGGCCCAGCGCTTGCTCGATCGCGATCTCGAACAGGCTCACCCCGGTCCCGTACGAAACGAGATCGGCCATCTGGCCGGCGGGAATCCTCGCCGCGATCTCGACCACGCGAACGTCGCCTCGCTCGTCTGCGATCAACTGCGGGAATGCGATCCCGTCCTGAAGCCCCAGCGCGCGGACAGTCGCGACGGCGACCTCTTCAGCCTGGGCGAGAACCTCATCAGGCAGGGACGAGGGAAACGAGTGGATCCAACCGACGCCGAAGCCGAGCCCGGACGGCCGGAGCCGGTCGGACAAGGTCACGAGCGTCGGTTCGCCCGCGCGAGCGACGAGGATGCCGTTCAGCTCGGTCCCGTCGACGAACTCCTCGAGCAGCGCCCTGCTCGTCCGCGAGAAGCCGAGGGAGCCAGGCAGCAAGGAACGCACATCCCCCACCGAGTGGACGAGGAAGATCCCGCGCTGCCCGCCTGAGTCGACGGGCTTGAGGACGGCCGGGAATGCGAATTCGGCGCAGGCCGCCTCCAGGTCGCTCGCAGCGGTCAGCACCACGTGCCTGGGCTGCGCAACGCCCGCGGCGTGCAGATGCCGGCGCATCACCGCCTTGTCAGTCATCGCCTCCGCGACCTCGACCCCGATGCCCCGGAGGCCGAGACGGGCCGCGATCGCCGCCGCGGGTGGAACAGCACGGTCGGTCGAGATCGCGAGCACTCCCTCAACGCCCAACCGCTCGGCGACTTCGCTCACTCGATCGACGTCGCTGAAGTCGACGTGCTCGGCGACGTCGCAGAAGGCAAAGGCGACAGCGTTCGGATCACCGTCCACGGCGACGACGCGATGACCCGCCTCGCGCGCGTAGCGGATCGCGGGCAACTGCGACACGCTCGCGCCGAGAAAGAGCAGAGTCGCCATCAGCCGTCGGCCAAACCGAGCGCGCTTGTTCTCACTGTGACCAAACCCTCCACCAACGCGCCTGCCGCCGTCGCTGCAAAGTATCGTCGCTAGGCTGAGCGTGTGTGAGCGATGAGCTAGACCGCATCCGCCGCCGTCACCGCAAACGCCGTCGACTCACGCAGCAGCGCATCCTGGCGGCTGTCCTCGCCCTGGCCTCGGTGACCGCGCTGCTCGTAGCGCTCCAGCCGCGCTTCTCCGGCGGCACGAGCTCCAAGACGACCTCCGCCGCTACCCGACCACGCACGCGCCCGCGTCCCGGCCGCGGCGGCAAACGTCTCGCCGTACTACCGCCCGGGCCCAGCGCGAGTCGCGACTCCGCCGTACCGATCCTGATGTACCACGTCATCAATCCGGCGCCGCGCGACGCGCGCTTCCCCGGCCTGTTTGTGGCGCCGGCCCAGTTCACGGCACAGATGAACGCGCTCGCCGCCGCCGGCTTCCGTGCAGTCACGCTCGACCAGATCGCGAAAACCTGGCTCACCCGAGCCCCGTTACCGCACGG
>DATBBH010000068.1:0-3483 GCA_036271075.1 Gaiellaceae bacterium
GCCGATCCAGAACGCCGGCGGCTCGTTCATCGCACCGGAGGGCTACTGGCGCGGCGTGCGCGAGATCTGCGACCGGTACGACATCCTCCTCTCGGCGGACGAGGTCATCACCGCCTTCGGGCGCGTCGGCCACTGGTTCGCTTCCGAGCGCTACGACATCCGACCGGACATCGTCACGTGCGCGAAGGGCCTCTCGTCCTCGTATGCGGCGATCGGTGCCGTAGTCACCACAGACCGGGTGATGGAGCCGTTCCTCACCGACACCGCGATGTATGCCCACGGGATCACGTTCGGCGGACACCCGGTAATGAGCGCAATCGCGCTCAAGAACATCGAGATCATGAAGCGGGAGCGGATCATGGAGCACGTCCTCGGCAACGAGGACGCTTTCCGCAGCACGCTTGCTCAGCTGCTCGACCTGCCGATCGTCGGCGACCTCCGCGGGACGGGCTTCTTCTACGCAATCGAGCTCGTGAAGGACAAGGAGACGAAGGAGACATTCTCCGACGAGGAGTGCGAAACTCTCCTCCGTGGTTTCCTGTCACCGCGGCTGTTCGAGAAGGGGCTCATCTGCCGGGCCGACGACCGCGGCGATCCTGTGGTCCAGATCTCACCTCCTCTCGTCGCAACTCAGGCAGAGTTCGACGAGATGACCGGCATCCTTGGTGACGTGCTCGCCGAGGCGTGGGAGCAGCTGCATTGACCGTTGAAGCTGCGGCACCGTCCTCGACCGCTGCGGCGACCGACTACGACATCCGGCTGATCGAGCTGACGAAGCGCTTCGACGACGTCGTCGCCGTCGATGGAATCTCGCTCGACATCGACCGCGGCCAGTTCCTAGCGCTGCTCGGGCCGTCCGGCTGCGGCAAAACGACGACGTTGCGAATGATCGGCGGCTTCGAGGAGCCGACCGAGGGGCGAATCGAGCTCGGCGGCGCCGACGTGGCGCCGCTGCCGCCGTACAAGCGCGACGTGAACACCGTCTTCCAGTCGTATGCCCTCTTCCCGCATCTCTCGATCTTCGAGAACGTCGCCTTCGGACTCCGCCGGCGAGGCATCAAGGGCGGGGACCTTCGGCAGAGGGTCGTCGAGGCGCTCGAGCTCGTCGGTCTCGCCGGGCTCGAGCGGCGCAAGCCACGACAGCTGTCCGGTGGCCAGCAGCAGAGGATCGCCCTCGCGCGTGCGCTCGTCAATCGACCGCGCGTGCTCCTCCTCGACGAGCCGCTCGGTGCGCTCGACCTCAAGCTGCGCAAGGAGATGCAGCTCGAGCTGAAGCGGATCCAGCACGAGGTCGAGATCACGTTCGTCCACGTCACCCACGACCAGGAGGAGGCCATGACCATGGCCGACAGGATCGTGATCATGGACGGCGGGCACATCGAGCAGGTCGGCGCGCCGAGCGAGCTCTACGAGCGACCGCGGACGGCGTTCGTGGCCGGGTTCCTGGGCGTCTCGAATCTGCTCGATGGCGAGGTCGTGGGCGAGGGCACCGTCAAGCTGTCAGACGGCACGATCGTTCGCGTGCCGCCCGCGGCTCTCGACCGGGTCGGCACCGTCCAGATCGGCGTCCGCCCGGAGAAACTCCGCATCGGAGGGGAAGAGGAGAACAGGCTCGCGGGGACCGTCACCGAGAGCGCGTACATCGGGGTCTCGACGCAGTACATCCTCGACACGCCGGCCGGCCCTGTGACGGTCTATGTCCAGAACGACCGGCCAGGAGGACAGGTCGCGACAGGGGAGCGCCTGACGCTCAGCTGGAGTCCGGAAAGCACCTTCGTCGTCAACGCTCGGGAGGGCGCGTCATGACCGATCGCATCACCAGGAAGACCTTTCTCCGCCGCGCTGCGGCCAGCGGATCGATCCTCACCGTCCCCGGACTCCTCGCCGCCTGTGGTGGCGGCGGCGGCGGCGGAGGCGGCAGCACGACCACGCACCAGCTTGCGAAGACGCTCCACTTCTCGAACTGGACGCTGTACATGGACACGGACAAGAAGAACCACACGTTCCCGTCCCTCGTCGCGTTCCAGAAGAAGTACGGCACCCACGTCGCCTACGTCGAGGACATCAACGACAACGCGGGCTTCTACAACTCCAAGCTCAGGCCACCGTTGAGCCGAGGGCAGTCGACCGGGCGCGACATCGTCGTGCTCACCGACAACGACCGTTATCTCGGGCTGATGCTCAAGCAGGGCTGGGCGGAGAAGCTCGACAAGAGCGCGATCCCGAACATGAAGAACCTCATCGACGTCCAGAAACATCCCAGCTTCGATCCCCACCGCGACTACACGCTGCCGTGGCAGTCGGGCATGACGGGCATCGCCTACAACGACACGCTCACCGACCCGGTGCTGTCGATCGACGAACTGTTGGAGAACCCGAAGCTCAAGGGCAAGATCACCGTCCTCAATGACATCGGCGACGCGATGACACTCGTGATGCTCGCGAACGGCGACGACCCCGCGCATGTGACCGACAAGACGTGGAACGCCGCCTTCGCGCGGATCAAGAAGGCTTCCGACAACGGCCAGATCCGCGCGTTCACGGGCAACGACTATGCGACCTCGCTTGCGAACGGCGACCTCGCGGCCGCGATGTCGTGGTCGGGCGACATCTCACAGATCGGCAACAAGCACATCCACTGGAACGTTCCGAAGGACGGCGGTGCCATCTGGACCGACAACATGCTGATCCCCAAGGGCGGAGACGTCTATACCGCCTCCGTTTACATGAACTACGTCTACGACCCCAAGGTCCAGGGGCTGATGGAGGCCGGCGACCCGAAGCGGAACATCACCGGGATCTACTACATCCCGCCGGTCAAGGGTGCGGGCGTGTGGGCCAAGAAGTTCAACCCGCCGATCGCCGAAAACCCCCTCATCTTCCCGACCGCGGCGACCCTCAGCCAGGTCCACATCTTCGACAATGCCGCGCTGAACAACGAGAAGTACCTGACCGAGTGGAACAACCTCATCTCGGGGTAGCGAGCTGGGCTTCCTCCACCGCCATAGGGGGCTGACGCCCTACCTGCTGCTCGCGCCGGGCATCCTCTGGCTGGCGATCTTCTTCGTCGTCCCGCTCGGTTACCTCTTCTACCAGTCGTTGGAGTCGGGCACCATCGACTTCGGCTACGCCTTCACATGGGCGTGGGGAAACTACGGGGCCGCGATCCGCGACTACCGCTCGCAGTTCGTCCGCTCGATCGAATACGCCGGCATGGCGACCGTCATCGCGCTCGTGGTGAGCTACCCGGTGGCGTACTGGATCGCGTTCCGCGGCGGGCGCTGGAAGAACCTGCTGCTGCTGTTCATCGTCGCGCCGTTCTTCGTCACCTACCTGATCCGAACGCTCGCGTGGCAGACCATCCTGGCCGACCACGGCTTCGTCGTGAACACGCTGCAGAACCTGCACGTCCTGGGCAGCGGCGGCCGGCTGCTCGCCACCGGGACTGCGGTGGTCGCCGGCATCACCTACAACTTCCTCCCC
>DATBBH010000069.1:0-9638 GCA_036271075.1 Gaiellaceae bacterium
GCGCATCGCCGTCAGGTCATAGATCTCGTTGAACTCGCGACCCTTCTTGGCCATCTTGTCGTAGATCGAATAGAAGTGCTTTGCGCGTCCAGAGATCTCCGCCGGGATGTCGACCTTGTCGAGCTCCTTCTGCAGCACCACGGCCGCCTCGCGCACATGCTCTTCGCGATCGGTGCGCCGCTCCGCAACCATCTGCTTGATCTCCTCGTACTTGCGCGGATGCAGCGTCTGGAACGCGAGATCCTCGAGCTCCCACTTGAGCGCGTGGATACCGAGACGATGCGCGAGCGGCGCGTAGACCTCGAGCGTCTCGCGTGCCTTCTGCAGTTGCTTCTGCTTGCCGAGATACTCGATCGTGCGCAGGTTGTGCAGCCGGTCGGCGAGCTTGATCAGAATCACGCGGAGGTCCTCGGCCATCGCGACGATCAGCTTGCGATAGTTCTCAGCCTCCGCATGCTCGCGGCTCTGGAACTGCACCCGCGTCAGCTTGGTGACCCCCTCGACGAGCTGAGCGATCTCGTCGCCGAACTCCGAGCGGATCTCGTCGATGTCCTTGTCCGTGTCCTCGACCACGTCGTGCAGGAGCGCCGCCGACAGCGTCGCCTCGTCGAGCTGAAGGCCCGCGAGGATCTTCGCAGCGCCCCACGGGTGGTAGATGAACTCCTGCCCGGACTGGCGCACCTGGCCGGCGTGCGCAGCCGCGGCGTATTGGAACGCCCGCGTCAGCAGCTCGCGGTCGACGTCGGGCTTGTACGCCTCGACGTCCGCTATCAACTCGTCGACCAGGTCTTGATGGCGCTCCAGAACGACCATCAATCCAGTGTACCCCTGCCATTCGGAGGTTTCCGTACCCCCTCAGGAGGAGATGCAGATCTGCCGATGAACGAAAAGGACCCGTGTTCGAGCGACGCCGACAGACGAAGAAGCTGATCCAGATCGCCCGCATGCTGCGCGCGCTCGACCACGCGAGCGCCAAGCCGGCGCCCCGCTCCAGGGCGACCGCGCGCGTCATGCTCCGCGGCTGAGCCTAGGCGGCAGCCGCGAGGGCCGGCTTCTCTTCGAGGAGCATCCTGAACGTGGGCGACTCGAGCAGGCTGCGCCGGGCGCCGTCGGCCAGCTCGAGCTCCTCGAAGATCTGGCGTGCCTGTGCTGTCCAGGCCGCTTCGCCCGCTTTCCACTGGCCACCGAGCCAGTCGCGCAGCTCATCGAACCCGTCGACGGCGTCGAAGACGCGCCTGACGACGAGCTGCGGCGAGGAGACACCGTTCCAGCGGTTCTCCTGCAATTTGAACGCGACGTCGTAGCGGCCCTCACGGCGGAAGCGGTCGAGCTGCCCACCCATGCCGAAGGCGATCGCAGAGCCGGAGTCGCGGTCCCGCTGGCGCACCCGAAACCGCAGGTGCTTCCCGTCACCGACGGTCGAGAGATCGGCGAGCTCGCAGCCGTCGACGAGGAGGAGCACGCCGGGATTCCCGAGACCGAACGGCGCGAGACGCCCGAGCTCCCCTGCCAATTCAAGATTCAGTTTCGCACCGCTCACGATGGCATCGACGCGGGTGACCGGGCGCAAATCATCATCGCTCAGCGCTTCGTCGGCATAGGCCGCAAACGCGGCGGCGAACGTCTCGACGCGGTCACTCGCGATCGTCAGGCCCGCCGCGGCACGATGACCACCGAAGCGCTCGAGGTGTGACGCGCAGGCGCCCAGCCCGGCGTGCAGGTCGAAGGCGGGCACCGACCGCCCCGAGCCCTTCCAGTCGCCGTCCGTGCCGGCGATCATCACGACGGGCCGGTTGTAGCGCTCGACGAGACGCGACGCGACGATGCCGATCACGCCCTCGTGCCAACCTCCGCCGGCGACCACATAACCGCGTCTGCGGCGGCGGGCTTCCGGCCACGACTCGACCTGAGCCACGGCCTCGCGGAGGATTCGCTCCTCGACCGCCTGCCGTTCGCGGTTCAGCGCCTCGAGCTCCTCCGCAAGCTTGAACGCCTCGCGCTCGTCCTCGGTGAGCAGCAGCGCAAGCGCGGCCTCGGGGCGGCACAGCCGGCCGGACGCGTTGATGCGCGGGGCGAGCCGAAAGCCGATCGACGACTCGTCGATCGAGGCCGGGTCGACGTGACCGACCCGCATCAGCGCCCGCAACCCCGGCTTCTGGGTCTGTGCGAGCCGCCTCAGCCCGAGCAGCGCGAGCGCGCGGTTCTCGTCGACGAGCGGCACCACGTCGGCGACCGTGGCGACCGCAACGACGTCGAGGTGCCGCTCCAGGAACGGGTGGTCTGCGCCGAGCAGAGCCTGCGCGAGCTTCCACACGACGCCCGTCCCGCAGAGCCCGGCGAACGGATAGTCGCCCTTGAGCGGCGCGACGACGGGGCAGGAGGGGAAGCCTTCGGCCGGCCGATGGTGGTCGGTGACGACGACCTGCAGCCCGAGCGTGCGTGCATGCTCGACCTCGCTGACCGCAGTGATGCCGCAGTCGACCGTCAGCACCACGTCGAAGCCTTCCTCCGCCAGCCGCGTGAGCGTGTCTGCGTTCAGCCCGTAGCCCTCCTCGAACCGCGACGGCAGGTGCCACGCCACGTCTGCTTTCAACTCGCGCAGCAGGAGGACGGCGAGCGCAGTCGCACAGATCCCGTCGGCGTCGTAGTCGCCGTGCACGCAGATCCGCTTGCCGGACTCGACGGCGGCAGCGATGGTCTCGACGGCCTCGCGCATGTCACCGAGCGCGAACGGATCGTGACCGGGCAACGCGCCTTCGAGGAACCGGCGCGCCTCGGCCGGGTCGTCGTAACCGCGCCGAACGAGCACCGACGACGTCACCTCGTCCAGCCCGAGCGCTTCGGCAAGCTCCCGCACACGCGCGTGCGAGCAAGGTTCGAGCTGCCAGGTTCCGTACGCCATGTCCTCGCGACGGTACGGACGGCGTCGGACAGAACTCCCTGGAAACTGCTTGAATTGCGGCTCTCGTGCTTCGGACGCTGGCCGCGATCGTCGCCGCCGCAGGGCTGGCCTGTGCGGCAGCCCCTGCCGCCGAGCAAACACACACGATCCCGTTCGGCGTCACGGTGGCCGGCCTGCACGTCGGAGGCAAGAGCGCGGAGCCCGCCCGCGCGGCGATCGAAGCGGCCTTCATTCGGCCGATGACGGTCGCCTACGACGGCCGGCAGACCACGATCCACCCCAGCCAGGTCGGCGCCAAGATCGATGTCAACGCAGCGGTCGGCTCGGCGCTCGCCGCCACTCCTCGGAGCAGAATCGCGCTTCCGGTCCGCTACTCCCGCGCTCGCGTGGCGCGGATCGTCGACGCCCTCGCCAAGAGGGTCGACCGTCCGGCGGTCGATGCCAGCGTGATCGGTGCGACTGCGGCGGGGCCCGAGTTCACCGCCGCGAAGCCCGGCCTCGCCGTCGACGAGAAGACGATGCGAGCTGCGATCGGCCAGCTGCTGAGCAATGGAACGCGCGCGCCGTTGCAGCTGCTCATCCACTCGGTGCCGCCCCAGCAGACGATCGCGGCCTTCGGCCCGGTGATCGTCGTGACTCGCGGCGCGAACACGTTGCGCCTCTACGACTCGCACAGGCTGGAGCGCACCTTCCCGGTCGCGACCGGGCAGGCGATCTACCCCACGCCTGCCGGCGTCTGGCGGATCATGAACAAGCAGCGCGATCCGTGGTGGTATCCGCCAACCTACGACGACTGGGCGAAGGGTCTGAAGCCTGTGCCCCCCGGCCCGTCGAACCCGCTTGGCACGCGGTGGATGGGACTGAACGCGCCGGGTGTCGGCATCCACGGCACCGACGCGCCCACCTCGATCGGCTACAGCGCCTCACATGGCTGCATCCGGATGCACGTCCCCGATGCGGAGTGGCTCTTCGAGCACGTCCGCGTCGGGACACCCGTGGTCATTCTCTAGGCAGTGAAATGCCGAGCCAGGTGAGCACGACGACGGCGCCGGCGAGGGCCACCAGCCCGCCGTAGATCCATTTCGGGTGCCCCGATTCGCGCACCGTCGCTGCAAATGCCCGCCCGAGCAGGATCATCACCGCGCCGACAAGACCGGCCCCGATGACGAGCGCGGGCAGCCAGATGACGAGGCGTTCCCAGTTGGCTGCGGCTGCGAGAAGGTTCACTACCATGGGATCGTGCCCGATTCGCCCACGCCCGATTCGAACTACAGCTCCGGCAATGACTACGTCGTGGAGTTTCTGGGCTACCGGTTCTCGTTCAGCGCCACCGATTTCGAGGGACGCGTCGTCGCGGCCGCGGTCAAGCTCGGCGTCGTCGAGAGCTCCGAGCTCGATGAGGACGAGACCGCCGACCTCGTCGCGCTGGCTGCGCAAGGAGTGGTCGACGAGCCGTTCTCGCGGCTCGGCCGCTACCTCGTTCGCAACTGGGAGCGCGTCTCGCTGGTCGAGGGCGAGTCGCTCGTCTACTGGTTGCGCAAGCTCATCTTTCGCGGTGCCTGGCTCGATCACCAGGTGAAGCGCGGCGCGCTCGAGGTGGTCTGGGACGAGGGCGAAGCGGAGTTCGCGTACCAGCATCCGGGCGGTGGCGGCCGGCCGCTGCTCGAGCTGGCACCGGTGCCGTCGTGGCACGAGCTGCAGTTCCGGCAGTAGGCGGTTGCGCCTACCTGGCGCTGCTGCTCGCGCTCGACCACTACGCGACCTATCCGCAGCAGCTCGCGCTCGGCGTGCTCACCTGGTTCGTGCTCATTGCCGCACTGATGCGCGTCCGGCCGGAGCGTCGCGCGCAGGCGCTCGCCGTGGTCGTGTTCGCGACGATCGGCGAGGTGACGGGCTCGCTCGTCTGGGGCGTCTACACCTATCGGCTGCACAACCTGCCGCTCTTCGTGCCGCCGGCACACGGGCTCGTGTACCTCACCGGCCTGTCGCTCGCGATCGCACTGCGACGGCACACACGCGTGCTCGTCGCGGCGGCGGCGGTTGCCGCCGCAACCTGGGGCGTGCTCGGGCTGATGGTGCTACCACGCCGGGACGTCGCCGGCGCGATTGGCGTGCCGTTGCTGCTCCTCTTCCTCTGGCGCGGACGCAATCGCGCGGTCTATGCCGGCGTGTTTCTCGTGGTCGCGTCCCTCGAGCTCTACGGGACCGCGATCGGAACCTGGCGGTGGGCACACGACCTGCCGGGGCTGGGCATTCCGGACGGCAACCCGCCCAGCGGCGTCGCGGCCGGTTACGTGTGGTTCGACGTGATGGCGCTTCTGACGGCGCCGCTGGCGGTGACGCTCTTCACGAAACGTCGAGCTTCCCGAACTCTGCATGAAGCCGACCAGCCTCTCTCAGGCACCACTCCTGCGTGAGCGCGACGCCGAGCTGAGCCGACGCAACATCTGCGAGACGCAGGCCGAGCCGGCGGCAGAGCAACGTGAACCCGCGCGGGCCGGCATCAGTGTGCGCGACGAGGACGACACCGCGCGCGAGGCCCTGGAGCTGGAGCAGGTAGTACGAGCGAATGCCCTGCTCCTCGTCCAGGGGAGCCGGGAGCGGCACGATGCTCGCGTCCTGCACGCAGACGGGGAAACGCCCCCCTGCCAACGCGCTCTTCAACGCGACGACGACCTGGTCGGGCCGCGCGCGGAGCGTCCACCCGCGGTCGACGAGCTCGAGCCGGTCACCGTCGGCCAGGTACACCGCGGCCACCTCGCACGAGAGCGACTCGGCGGCGATCATCCCGAGGGACCGCATCGTCGACTCGACGTCCGAGTCCTGCACGGCGAGCGCGGACCGCACTGCCTCGAGCTCTTCGAGCTCGTCCGCAAGGCGCTTGGCCGGCGTCACCGACTCGACAGCGTCGGCCGCCATGGTTGCTGCGGCTGCGAGAGCGTCGTCGGTGGCGCCCCCGAACTCATCGCCTTCGGCACCGAAGACCACGACCACGTCGTTCGTCACCGGCACGAACGCCGCCGCACGTGCGTAGTACGGGCCGAAGACCAGCTCGCGATCACCGTGCGCAAGCCGGACCGGGCGGCGTGTCTTCAACGCCTCGCCGAGCGACGCCTCGTCGTCGCTCGTCACCTCGATCAGCCCGGCCCAGCCGGCCCCGCGGCCGCTGCCGCCGAAATGGACGAACCGGTTGCCGGTGACGCGGCGAAGGACGAAGAGATCGCCCGCGCCGACCGAGGCGGCTGCTGCGTCGGCGCGAGGGGCTTTCGTGCTCATCTCCGAACCCTAGAACAGGCCGGACGAATCGGGCGGCGTGCCGAGATGCGCACGCCCGAGCGCCGTGACGACCCGGCCGCGCGGCGTTCGCTGGAGGAAGCCGAGCTGGAGCAGGAACGGCTCGTAGACGTCTTCGATCGTCTCCGACTCTTCGCCGAGCGCGACGGCCAGCGTCGACAGACCGACCGGGCCGCCGCCGAACTTCTCGACGACACAGCGCAGCAGCTCGCGGTCGAACCGCTCGAGACCTGCGCCGTCGACCTCGAGCAGCGTCAGCGACTCCTCGGCGATCGCCGTCGTGACGTTTCCCTGGTGGCGCACCTCTGCGACGTCGCGCACGCGTCTCAGGATGCGGTTGGCAATGCGCGGCGTGCCGCGGGAGCGACGGGCAACGAGCTCCGCCGCGTCGTCGGCAATCTCGACGTGGAGGATCGCGGCCGACCGCCGCACGATCGCTGCCAGCTCCTCGGGTGTGTACAGGTCGAGGCGAAACGTCAGTCCGAAACGGTCGCGCAGCGGCGTCGTCAACAGACCGGTGCGCGTGGTCGCGCCGATCAGTGTGAAGGGGGGCAGGTCGAGGGTGAGCGTGCGGGCCGATGGTCCTTGCCCCACGATGATGTCGAGGCGAAAGTCTTCCAGCGCCGGGTAGAGGATCTCCTCCGCGGCGCGGTTGAGGCGGTGAATCTCGTCGACGAACAGCACGTCACGCGGTTCGAGCGACGTGAGGATTGCGGCGATGTCGCCCTTGCGCTCGAGCGCGGGCCCAGCGACCTGCCTGATGCCGACGCCGAGCTCGTTGCGCACGATCTGCGCGAGCGAGGTCTTGCCGAGCCCGGGTGGTCCCGCGAGCAGAACATGGTCGAGCGCCTCGCCGCGCGCCTTCGCAGCTTCGAGAGCAATCGAGAGCTGTTCCTTCACCCGCTCCTGCCCGACGAAGTCGGACAGGTCGCGCGGGCGCAGCGACCGCTCGAGCTCTTCCTCGGCGTCGCCGAGCACGGGCGCCAGGAACTGCGTCATGCCGCGGCTCTCAGGACGTGGCGCACCTGCTCCTCGATCGGCAGCTCGGGGTCGATCTCGGCCAGCGCACGCTCGGCGTCGATCAACGTCCAGCCGAGCTCGACGAGCGCATCGCGAGCCGTGAGGTCGCGGCCTGCCGAGGGGCCCGTCTCGACGAACGGCAGCTTCTCCTTCAGCTCGAGCACCACACGTTGCGCTGTCTTCAACCCGACGCCGGGAATCGCCTGGAAGCGCTTCACGTCGTCGCGTGCGATCGCGCGCCGCAGCTCGGCCGGCGTCGAACCGGAGACGATCGCGAGCGCGACCTTCGGGCCTACCCCCGAGACGCCGAGCAGCAGCTCGAAGAGCTCGCGTTCCTCGCCGGTGGCGAAGCCGAACAGCGCGAGCGTGTCCTCGCGGACGACCGTGTGGATCTCGACGGTGATCTCGCCGTCGCCGAGGCGTTGCACGGACGGCGTCGCGCTCACGAGGTAGCCGACGCCGTTCACGTCCAGAATCAGGCCGGTCCCGACGCGGCCGGCGATACGGCCGCGCAAGCGCGCGATCATGCGGTCAACCTCATCAGCGGTGGTATGAGCGCGTGGCAGATCGCGACTGCGAGTGCGTCGGCAGCGTGATTCGGTGACGGCACCTCGTCGAGCGCGAGGATCGTCTTGACCATCTTCCCGACCTGTTGCTTGTCGGCGCGGCCGTAGCCGCACACCGCCTGCTTGACGCGCGCGGGCGCGTACTCAGCGCATGCGACGCCGGCGGACGACGCGGCGACGAGCACGGCTCCCCGTGCCTGTCCGACGGAGAGTGCGATGCGGGCGTCTGCGCCGACGAACGATTCCTCCAGGGCGACGGCATCCGGGGCGTGTTCCGCGATCAGCTCCTGGACGCCCGTGAAGATCGCGAGTAGACGCACCTCCAGGCGATCGCGAGGCGATGTTTGCCACCACCCGTGGCACGTGGCCCTGAGGCGCCCGCCGCTTTCGTGGACGATTCCGTACCCGCATGCTGCCGTCCCTGGGTCGATGCCGAGAACCTTCACGAGGACACGTTAGGCACCGCCTCGGACGTTCCTTTCGTGGCCGCTGAGCCCGCTACGCGTCTCGCTCGAGCACGACCTCGTACTGATCGACCGAGACGCGGCGCATGCTGCCGTCCTCGGGCGGGCTCATGGCCTCGAAGACCTCGGCGCCCTTCCGGAGATCCTCCTCGGAGCCGAAGCGAACGGAGATCACGAGCGTCCCGGCGGCGCGGTCGGCGAGGACGGTGATCTTCTTGGCAGGCACGCCCGGCGGCGGGCCGTCCGACGACTCGATCTCCTTCACCACCGCTGCGATGGCTGCCTCATCGGCGTCGAACCTGACCACGCGGGCGTACTCGGGCATGACGTGCTCCTTTGCTCGGGGGCTAGTCCCAGCCTACGTCAGAAGTAGTCGAGGCTCGGAAACCCCGTCGTGGCGGTCAGGCAGTCGTGGAGATAGACGGCGGTTCCGAGGTCGCCGGTCCACAGCGTGTAGCGCCCGCGACCGTACTTGGTTCGAGCATGCTCGACCTGCTCGCCCGCATGCATCGCGAACCCGCGAGCGCGCTCGAGCCAGAGCTCGTCGCCGGTGCGCTCGAACAGCTTCAGGAAGGCGTAGCCGTTGCCGGCGGTGCCGTGACAGAGGTTGGCCCCTTTCCTGAGCGGGCCCGCCTGCCAGGTCAGCTCGCCACCGGCGACCAGCAGTTCGGTCAGCTCCGCGTCGTGCGGAGCGAGCGAGGCGAGCGAGGCGACCATCCCCGGCGCGCCGTGGCACCACTGCGTCCGGATCGGCTGCGGCTTCCGAGGAGGCTCGAGCGCGGGCGGCCACTGGACGAGCCCATCCTCATGCGAGGCGTACTTGGCCAGCGTCGCAATCGCGCGACGTTCAAGCTCGGCGCGGCGGGCCGGGTCGAGCAGGTTGCCGTGGGCAAGCGCGAGGACATCGCCCGCGAAGCCGTGTGCCGGTCCGAGATAGTGGCCGCGGCGCCCGTAGAGATCCTGCTCCCAGAGATCGCCGCTCCAGGCGGCCCACAACAGCTCCGCAGCGTCTCGCCACGTCTCGAGCCAGTCCTCTGTGCCGGTTCGCTCGTACAGGACCCGCGCGGCGATCATCGTCCCGGGCGATCCCCACATCAGCTCCCACGAGGGGTTCGCGACGTTCGCCCGCACCGCCTCGAGCAGCTGCTCCTCCTGCCAGGCCGCCGGAGACAGCGTGTGCGCGACCAGGAGAATCCCAGCCTCGCCCATCAGAAGCGACGGCACCGGCCCTGCGACGACGTCCTGGAAGTCGGGCTCGGCGGCGTACTGCTCGACCAGCCTCACGGCGGCCGGAGCCCAGTCGCGGCGAAGCTCGACGTCCCCGGCGCGCTCGAGGTGGTGCAGGGCCCAGATCACGCCCGCGGCGCCCAGGTAGAGCGAAGCGATCGTCGT
>DATBBH010000070.1:0-3807 GCA_036271075.1 Gaiellaceae bacterium
CGCAACGGTCGGACTGGCGATCCTGGTTGGCCGGTTCTCGGTCAAGGGCTACGGCCTCGGGATGGTCGCGGCGGCGAGTATCGTCGGATGCGGGCTGTCGGTGTGGGCCTCGACCTACGGCACCAAGCTCGAGCTCAACAATTTCGCCAAGAGCCTGTTCTACTACCTGTTCATGTACGGCGTCGGCCTGCGCGTGGGCCCGTCATTCATCAACAGCCTCAAGGGTGACGGCCTCAAGTTCACGTTGCTGGCGTTCGTCTCGTGTGCGATCGGCCTGTTCCTCGTCGTCGGGGGCGCGAAGGTGTTGGACCTGCCGCAGGGCGCGGCCGGCGGAATGCTGGCCGGCTCGCAGACGATGTCGGCGGCAATCGGCTCGGCCGAGCAGGCGGTCACGCAGGGCGTAGTGAAGCTGAAGGAGGGCGTGACCGCGGAGCAGGTGTCGGCGATGATCGCGCTTTCGTACGGCATCACTTACATCTGGGGCACGGTGGGGATCATCCTCATATGCAAGTACCTGCCGCGCTGGTGGGGCGTCGACGCCAAGGCGGCCGCATTGCAGTACGAGAAGGAGCACGGCGTGCGCAACGTCGACGACGCCGGCCTCACCGGCTACCAGGCATTCGGCATCCGCGCTTACCGGCTCGATAACGCGAAGTGGGAAGGCAAGACGATCCACGACTTCCGGCGGGAGAATCCCGAGTACCGGATCATCAACGTGGAGCGCAACGACCAATGGCTCGGTGCAGAGCCGAATGTCGCGTTCAAGCGCGGCGACATCATCTGTCTCGGCGGCCGCCGCGGCGCGCTCACCGACAAGATGGGCCTCATCGGCCCCGAGGTCGACGATGCGACGGCACTGAGCGTGCCGATCGATCAGGCCGAGATCCTCGTCACGAGCAAGGAGGCGGTCGGGAAACCGCTGTCGGAGATCAACGTCACCGACTTGGCGGGTCAGATACAGCTGACGCGCATCGAGCGCGGCGGCATGCCGATCCCGTTCGGCCCTGAAACCACATTGCGCCGCTTCGACGTCGCATTCGTCACGGGCCTGAAGGCGGCCGTTCAGCGCGCGGGCGAGATCTTCGGCGCCATCGCCCGTCCGTCGACGTCGACAGACCTCCTGACGCTCGCCGCTGGCATGGTGCTGGGCCTGCTTATCGGCCAGATCGAGTTCCCGGCGTTCGGCTCGAAGGTCGGCCTCGGCAACGCGGGCGGCCTGCTCGTCTCGGGCGTCATCGTCTCGTCGATCCAGTCGCGCCTTCGCTTCTTCGGCAACACGCCGAACGCCGCGCGCAACATCCTCGAAGACCTCGGGCTCGTCGTGTTCGTCGCGATCGTGGGCATCAACGCCGGCAACTCGCTGCTCTCGCAGCTGACCGGCGCGCTGGCGCTAAAGATCTTCCTGGTCGGCTTCGTCGCGTGCACGATCCCGCCGTTCGTCGTGTGGGCGATCGGCTTCCACGTGTTCAGGATCAACCCGGCGGTGCTGATGGGCGGTGTCGCGGGCGCGCGCTCGCACTCGGGCCCATGCCGCGAGGCGGCCAAGGAGATCGACAGCTCGGTGCCCTGGATCGGCTTCCCGGTCGCCTACGCGATTTCGGGCGTGCTGCTCACCGTCGGAGGCTATTTCGCAATGGTGCTCGCCGGGTAGAGCGCTTCGCGTCGTTGTCGGGCCACTGCCACGTGGAGGCACGACCACTGCCGCGGTATCGCAGGTGCACGTTCAGCAGGCGCGAGAGGGCGTCGGTATTCCG
The DNA here is from genome assembly GCA_036271075.1 of Gaiellaceae bacterium. Classification (GTDB taxonomy): domain Bacteria; phylum Actinomycetota; class Thermoleophilia; order Gaiellales; family Gaiellaceae; genus PALSA-600. The sequence continues at coordinate 1,755 of DATBBH010000070.1, forward strand.
TTCCATCCGGCAGCCGAGACGTATCTCGCCGTCAGGGCGCCGCTGGCAGCGAAGCCCGCTGCCACTCGCTAGTTCCGCGCCGGCGACGGCCGGTGCGACAATTGCTGGCGCTGCGCGGTGCGCGGGGCGGACGTATTTCAGGGGAGGGTACATGGCGTGGCTGGCAATGCTTTTCGAGAGTCATCCTGAGCTCGGCGTGTTCCTCGCGCTGGGTCTGGGCTACCTGCTGGGCACGGTGAAGGTGCGCGGCGTCGGGCTCGGCACCGTCACCGGCTCGCTGGTCGCGGGACTCGTCATCGGCTACTTCTTCCACGTGCCGGTATCCGACACCGCGAAGTCCGTGCTCTTTCTGCTGTTTCTGTTCGGGATCGGCTACTCGGTCGGTCCGACGTTCTTCAAGACGATGCGCGGAGGCGGGTGGCGCTGGGCAGTCCTCGGCATTGTCACGCCGATCGCGGGGCTCCTCGCCGCGTGGGGCGTCGCACGCTTTCTCAAGCTCGACGTCGGATTCGCCGCGGGTCTGTTGTCCGGATCGCTCACCGAGTCGCCGGCGATAGGCACCGCGAGCGAGGCGATCAGGGCGCTGTCGCTGCCCGACGACCTCAAGCAGCGGCTGGTGAGCCACATCGCGGTCGCGGACGCGATGTGTTACGTCTTCGGCGCCTTCGGGGTCATCTGGTTCTGCTCGGTCCTCGCGCCACGCCTGCTCCGGATCGACCTCAAGCAGGAGGCGAAACGTGTCGAGAAGGAGATCGGGCTGGAGCGCGCCAAGCCCGGCGTCGTGTCGGGATGGAGCACGTTCGCCATGCGCGCTTACCGGCTCGCGTCCGGCATGCGCTCGGTGGGCCTCTGCTGCGCGGACGCCGAGAAGCAGGCGCCGGACGGCGTCCGCATCTTCGTCGAGCGCATCCGCCGCGACGGCGCGATCATCGCCGCGACGCCCGACCTCGTGCTGCGCGTCGGCGACATCGTCGCGGTGTCCGGTCGGCAGGACCAGATCATCCAGTTGATCGACGCGGTCGCCACCGAGGTCGCCGACGTCGAGCTGCTCGACGTGCCGATCGCCAGCGTCGAAATTTACGTCACGTCGAAGGAGGTCGCAGGCCATTCGATCGGCGAGCTCGCAGCGCGGACTAGCGAATCGCACGGACTCTTCGTGCGCGCGATCAAGCGCGGCGAGCAAAGCCTGCCCGTCGCACCGGGCACCGTCCTCGCCCGTGGCGACGTCATCACGATCACCGGCCCCGAGTCGTCAGTCGAGCGGATCACGCCCCGCGTCGGCGCGGTGATACGGCCGTCGATCGACACCGATCTCGGAACGCTCGGACTCGCGATCTGTGCCGGCATCATCCTGGGCATCGTCGTCAGTGTCCCGATCGCTGGGCTGCACATTGCGCTCGGCACCAGCGTGGGCACGCTGATCGCCGGTCTCGCGGTCGGCTGGCTACGCTCGACCCGGCCGACGCTCGGCCGCTTCCCGGACGCGGCGATCATGCTGATGCGCTCGCTCGGTCTGGCGGCGTTCGTCGCGATGATCGGGCTCAAGGCGGGACCGATCTTCGTCGAAGCGGTGCGCGAGGTCGGATTCACACTGCTCCTGGGCGGTGTCGTCGTGACTCTCGTTCCGATGCTCGTCGGACTGTACTTCGGCCGGTACGTGCTGAAGCTCGACCCGCTCCTGCTGCTGGGCGGGCTCGCCGGCGCGCAGACGATGACCCCGGCGCTCGCGGCCGTCCAGGAACAATCCGACAGCCCGGTCGCGGTGCTGGGCTACTCGGGCACGGTCGCATTCGGGCACGTCCTGCTGACGACCTGGGGCTCGGTGATCGTCGCACTGATGACCTGACGGCCGTCCCGATCACCGTGCATCGACTGCACACGTCGCGGCAACCGCAGAGTCCTTCGCAACGACGGTCCGCAATGACAAAGAGCCTCTACCTGCTGCTCCTGTGTCTGTGTTTCGCCGCCAGTCCGCTTGTCGACGCGCAAGCGCCGAGCGGCGCGGAGTCGGGTGCCGTCGCCGCGGATGCTGCCGTCGACGAGCAATCGCTGA
>DATBBH010000071.1:0-15043 GCA_036271075.1 Gaiellaceae bacterium
CGGGTGCGGTCGGGGCCGGACGCGGCGATCAGGTTGTAGTGCACCTGCATGACGATCTTCGCTCCCTTGTGCACGAGCACGCCGGTGCCCTTCGGAAGCGCGTTCGTCGAGTGGCCGGGTACCCAGGCGGCGATCCACGGCGGCTGGCCGAGCCGCGTGAGCGAGTCGGAGCTGGACACGTCGAGTGGCAGGCCCGGACCGCCGAAGCACGTCCAGCCCTTGCCGCCGCTCGCGGCGTTCAACTGGTCGGCGGAGGTCGCCTGCGCGCCGGCCGCCTCATAGAGGATCACGTGGTGGACGATGCCGGTGCGTTGCGGCTTGATCAGCGCCGCCGTGACGAACTCGTCCCGCTTGAGCTTCGGGTCGAGCACGAAGCAGTGGTAGTCGTCGATCGCGCCGTTCGCCGCGTGCGGTGTGTATGCCTTGCGCGGCTCGAGCACGAGTGTGGTGCCCGGGCCGGTCAGCCCGGCACCGCTCGACGGCTTCGAATGGCGGTCGGCAGCGTTTCCGGCCGGTGCGCCTGCGGCGGCCCACTGAGCGAGCGTTGCGAGCTCGGCGCTCGTCAGCCGGCGAACGTCGCGGCCGATGATCGCCGCAGAGTCATCACCCGGCATCCACGGCGGCATCAGCCCGGCCTTCGTCATCCGCACGATCCCGGCGGCGTGTGCCTTGGCATCGGCGGCGGTCGTCAGCGCAAACGGCGCGATGCCGCCGAGGCGGTGGCAGCTCGTGCACTTCGCGTCGAGGATCGGCGCGACGTTCGCGTTGTAGGTCGGGCCGGAGGCGGCGGAGCCACCGCGAGCCAGTAGGACGGCTCCTGCGACCGCCGCGAGCAGCGCGAGAACGACGACGTTCCGCATCGAAATCACTGTACTAGGCGCGCACGGAGGCGTAGAGCAGCGCCGCTGCGAGCGCGAAGCAGGCGGCGGCGGCCGCGACAGCCGTCTGCGTCAGCGCGGAGGCCGCCGCCGCCGCGGCCACGGCACCGACGACGAGCGCGTTGCCGAGCGGCCGGCGACGCAGCGTCGCGACGGCAACGACGAGCACTGCCAGCGTGCCGAGCGAGCTGCCGACGATGGCGACGACTCGTGGGAGCGTGTCGACGTGGTCCTGCGCGTGCGGGACCTGCGTCGAGTCGAACGTGCCGTGCACGGGCATCGCAGCTGCGATACCGACGGCGAGCCCCGTGTAGACGAGGCCGAGCGGCGCCGCCCAGCGGCGGCCCCACAGCATCAGCGAACCAACGCCCAGCAGCGGCGCCGAGAGGAGGGCCCCCGCGAGATACCAGACGCGAAACGCGCGGGCGTCCCAGCCGTGGGCGGCGCCCCAGGCCATCGCCGCGGACGCGACCGCGAACGAGAGGACGCCACCCGCCCACGCGTAGTGCCGTGACCGCGCGAGCAGGCCTGCGAGCCGCAGGGAAACCAGCGCCGCGGCAAACGACAAGAGGACGTCCACGCCGATAGTGTGCTGCGCTCGTGCGGAAGGCGCTCGTTGCAGCAGTCATCCTGACCCTCGCAGCCGCTCTCGGCGCCGGGGCTGCACCGCGGCACGACTATGCCGCCGTCGCGCGGGACATCCTGCCGCCCGGGAATTTCGGCGGCATCAACTTCACGAGCCATTCGTCGGACCAGGCGGTCCTCTACGACGCGCTGACACCGCTCTTCGACAGGGTCACGGCGAAGGACGTGACGAAGGACTTCAAGGCCGAGTCGCTCTGGACCGGCAGCGAGAAGGCCGTCCGCGTCGAGCAGCCGGGTCGCGGGGTCAAGATCCTGCGCGACTCGTTCGACGTGCCGCACGTGTTCGGCAAGACAGAGACGGCCGTCTTCTACGGGACCGGCTACGCGGCGGCCGAGGATCGCGGCGTGCTGATGGAGCTCGCGCGGTACCCGGGACGGCTCGCGTGCATCGACGCACCTGGATTCAATGCGTTCTCCGTCGCTCTGTCGGGGAAGCAGTTCCAGCCGAGCGCGCAGTCCGAGGCGTTTCTCGCCAAGCAGATCAACTGGCTCACGTCCGCCGGGGCGAACGGGCGTCAGGAGCTGGCCGACATCGATGCCTACGTCGCAGGGATCAACGCGCAGCGCAAGAGCGCGAACCTGCCGATCACGCCGTGGACGCGCGACGACGTCGTCGCCACGACCTGCCTGCTCGGCGCGCGTTTCGGTGCGGGTGGGGGAGACGAGACGCGTCGCTCCGAGCTGCTGGCTGCGCTCGAGGGCCAGCTGGGAGCTGCCAAGGGCCTCTCGGTCTTCAACGACCTTCGTGAGCAGAACGACCCCGGCGCACCGGCGACCCTCTCGACGCCGTTCCCGTACGGCCCGCAAACGGCCGGCGCCCCCGGCCCGGGCAACGCGATCGTCGACGACGCGAGCGTGCAATTGCCGACGGAAGCGCTGCACTCGATGTCGAACGCCGTCCTCGTGTCGGCGAAGCGGTCGACCCTCGGCCACCCGATCATGGTCGCCGGTCCGCAGCTCGGATACTTCTACCCCGAGTTCTTCTGGGAGGTCGACATGGAAGGCGGCGGCGTCTCGGTGCGCGGGGGATCGCTGGCCGGCATCCCGAACGTGTTGATCGGGCGGGGCCCCGACTACGGCTGGTCGTTCACCTCATCGCAGTCCGACAACATCGACACGTTCGCCGAAACGCTCTGCGGCGGCGACGACCACCACTATCTCTACAAGGGCGCCTGCATTGCGATGACCCGGTTCGACGCGGGCAGCATCGTCTCCGGGGGCGTTGCGACTCCGGTCGTGTTCTACGAAACGGTGCACGGGCCGGTCACGGGCTACGGCACTGTCAAGGGCGTGCGGGTTGCGTTGGCGCAGCTCCGCTCGACCCGCGGCCGCGAGCTGAAGGCGGCCCTCGACGTCTACGACCTCTCGACCGGCCGGCTCCGCTCCGCGCAGCAGTTCACGCACGATCTTTCCCGCTTCGAGATGTCGTTCAACGGCTTCTACGTCGACTCCAAGCACATTGCCTACGTGTCGTGCGGCCGCCTGCCGTTACGGGCGGCGGGCGTCGACCCCGGCTTCCCGACGGTCGGAACGGGTGCGTTCGACTGGACGGGCTTCCTCTCGCCGGCCAAGCATCCGCAGGCAATCGACCCGCCAAGCGGCCAGATCGTCAACTGGAACAACAAGCCCGCGCCGAAGTTCTCGTCGGCTGACGACAACTTCTCCTACGGCGCGATCCAGCGGGTGCAGCTCCTGCAGCGGAACCTCCGAGTCGGGAAGAACTCGGTCGTGAACGTGGTGAACACGATGAACAAGTCCGCGACGCAGGACCTGCGCGCGACGGTCGTGTGGCCCGTGATCGACAAGGTGCTCGCGAAGACGGCAGCGCCGAGCCCGCGCGCGGCAGCCATGAAGGGGCTCGTGGACGGTTGGGTGCAACGGGGTGCGTCACGGATCGACGCCAACCTCGATGGCAAGGTCGACGATCCGGGTGCGGCGATCATCGACGCGGCCTGGCCGAAGCTCGCGGACGCCGTTCTCACGCCTGTCCTCGGGTCGATGACCGACCGCCTGGCCGAGTTGATGGAGCGCGACGACGCGCCGAATCCGAACGGCTCGTCGTTCATCGACGGCTGGTACGGCTACGTCGACAAGGATCTGAGCACCGTTCTCGGCGAGAGCGTGCCCGCGCCTTATGTGAACCGCTACTGCGGCGCAGGCGACGCGACGAAGTGCTCCCAGGATCTGTGGGCGGCGCTCGACGCGGCGGGCGCTCAGCTCGCGGCAACGCAGCCCGACCCCGACCCAGCCGCGTGGCGTTCTGATGCGACGGCCGAGCGCATCCGGTTCGCCCCGGGCTTCCTGCCGACGACGATGCGGTGGACGAACCGGCCGACCTACCAGCAGATCCTCGTCTTCGACGGCCACCGCTAGCAGCGCGGGGGAGCACCTCCGGTTCTCCCCCGCGAGCCCCCCTCCGACACTTGACGACTCGGGTCGTGCGAGCACGGGCAAAGCCCGCACTCGCGTCAGGTCGCGGCGCACCTTCTTTTCGCGCATAGGTGTCTGACACCTCCGTGTCAGACACCGCTTCGGTTGGCCGCGGCTAGGTCCAACAAGGGCACGCCGCGAGCGTCGCTAGGCTGAAGCCCATGGAGAAGCGCTACCTCTTCACGCCCGGCCCGACGCCCGTGCCGCCCGAGGTGCTCGCGGCTTCGGCGGAGCCGATCGTCCACCACCGCGGGCCCGATTTCCGCGAGGTGTACGCCCGCACGCTCGATCGGCTGAAGGGCGTCTTCCGCACGAGCTCCGATGTGCTGCTCTTCACCGCCTCGGGGAGCGGCGCGATGGAGTCGGCCGTCGCGAACCTCTGCGCGCCCGGCGACCGCGTTGCGGTCGTCAGTCACGGATCGTTCGGTGAACGCTGGATCGCGATCTGCGAGCAGCACGGCGTCGAGGTGCAGGCACTCCGCTACGAGTGGGGGGAGGTACCGGACGCCGACGAGGTGGGTGATGCGGTGCGTGACTCCGGCGTCGACCTCGTGCTCTGCCAACAGTCGGACACCTCGACCGGCGTCGTCTCGGACGTGCGCGCGATCAAGGAGGCGGTCGGCGATGCGCTGCTGGTGGTCGACGGAATCTCGTCGCTCGGCGCCGTGCCGCTGGAGACGGACGCCTGGGGGATCGACGTCGTCGTCTCCGGCTCGCAGAAGGCGCTGATGTCCCCGCCCGGGCTGGCGATGGTCTCCGTCCCGGCGAACGTGCTGGAGCGCGCCAAGCCCTCGCGCAGCTTCTACTTCGACTGGCGCCGCAACAAGAAGGCGCAGGACGCGCTCGATGCGGCCTTCACGCCCGCCGTCTCGCTGATCCGCAGCCTGGACGTCGCGCTCGGCCTGATCCTCGCCGACACGCTCGAGGCAGGCTTCGAACGGCACGTTCGCCTTGGCCGCGCTGCGCGCGCTGGTGTGAAGGCGATGGGGCTCGAGCTCTTCTCTCCCGACAACGACTCCGCTGCGGTCGTGACCGCCGTGCGTGCGCCCGAGGGGATCGACGCAGACGAGCTGTTGCTGCACCTGCGAGACCGGCACGGCGTCACGCTCGCCCCGGGCCAGCAGCACCTGAAGGGGAAGATCTTCCGCATCGGTCACATCGGCTGGTTCGACGTCTTCGACATCGCGACGGCTCTCTCGGCCGTCGAGCTCTCGTTGACCGAGCTCGGCGCCGAGATCGAGCGCGGCGTCGCCGTCGCGCGCGCGTTCGAGGCGTTCGACAGCCCCGTCACGGCGGCGTAGGCTTGACGGAGCCGCCCGAGGAGCGAAGCTGCCGGCTTTGCCGGTGGCGGAGCGGGACCGCCTAGGATGCGCGTCCTGGTTCGTGAGAGCATCGCGGAAGCGGGAGTGGAGCTGCTGCGCGCGCATTTCGACGTCGACGTCGACACCGAGTCCCCGCTCGAGGAGATCGTCGACCGCTACGAGGGCCTGATCGTCCGCTCGGCGACGAAGGTGACGGCGGACGTGATCGAGCGAGCCTCCCGGCTGAAGGTGATCGGGCGCGCCGGGGTGGGCGTCGACAACGTCGACGTCGATGCGGCCACCAGGCGAGGCATCGTCGTTGCGAACGCGCCGGAGTCGAACATCGTCTCGGCGGCAGAGCACACGATCGGCCTACTGCTCGCGCTGGCCCGCAACATCCCCCAGGCGCACGCGGCCTTCACGGCGGGACGTTGGGAACGGTCGAAGTGGGGCGGGGTCGAGCTCGCCGACAAGGTGCTCGGGGTGCTTGGCTTCGGGCGCATCGGCCGACAGGTCGCGCGCCGTGCGCTCGGCCTGCAGATGAAGGTCGTCGCGTACGACCCATTCGTCTCGGCGGAGCGATTCCGCGAGCTCGGCGTCGAGAGCGCGACCTTCGACGAGGTGCTCGCCCGTTCGGAGTTCCTGACGCTGCATCTGCCGCTGACCGACGACACACGGCACGCGATCGGCGCGGAGGCGATCGCTCGGATGAGAGACGGAGTGCGTATTGTCAATGCGGCTCGGGGCGAACTCGTCGACGAGACCGCCCTCATCGCAGCGCTCGAGTCGGGGAAGATCGCCGGCGCAGCGATCGACGTCTTCGCGGAAGAGCCGTACAGCGGGCCGCTCGTGCACGCACCGAACGTGGTCATCACGCCACATCTCGCCGCCTCGACGGAGGAAGCGCAGGACCGCGCCGGGGTGATCGTGGCGGAGCAGGTGGTTGCGGCGCTCGAGGGGGGCCTCGTCACCAATGCGGTCAACATCCCCACCGTCGGCGCCGAGGATCTCGAGGTGCTCGGGCCGTACGTCCCGCTCGCTGCGAAGCTCGGTCACCTGGCGATGGAGCTCTCGAGCGGCGAGGTGCGCCGGATCGCCATCGAGGTCTACGGCGAGCTCGCCGAGTACGACACGCGTCTGCTCACCGTCGCCGCCCTGAACGGTGCCTTCCAGGGTCACACCGACCAACCGGTGAACTACGTCAACGCACCGGTCGTCGCGGCCGATCGCGGGATCGATGTCGCCGAAGGCAAGAGCCGTACGTCACGCGATTACACCAACCTCGTCGCCGTCTCGGTCGACGAGCTTCAGGTGGCCGGCACGACGATCGGGACCGACGCTCGCCACTTCCTCGTCAACGCGCTCGGCTTCGAGCTGGAGATGGAACTTGCGCCGCGCATGGTGCTCTTGCTCTACGACGACATCCCGGGTGTGATCGGCCGCGTCGGCACGCTGTTCGGCGCAGCCGGGGTGAACATCGCCAACATGACCGTCTCGCGAAATCGTGAGGGCGGCAAGGCGCTGATGGCGCTCTCGATCGACTCGACGGCGCCGGCCGAGCTCGTCGAGCAGTTGCGCGAAGGCATGGACGAGGCGTACCTGATCGTTTAGGGCAAAATCGATCGCCATGGCCTGGCCGGACCCCGTCGAGCGCGTCTCGGCCGTGCTGCGCGCGGCCGCAGTCGAGGCTCGGATCGAGGAGTTCAGCGACGGCACTCCCACGGCGCGTGAGGCTGCCAAGGCGGTCGGCTGCGACCTATCGCAGATCGTGAAGTCGCTTGTGTTCGTTTGCGATGGAGCGTTCGTCCTGGCGCTCGTTCCGGGCGACCGGCGCGCCGACGAGGAAGCGGTCGGCGCCGCCTGCTCGGCTCAGCACGTGCGGGTCGCCCGCGCCGACGAAGTGATCCATGCAACCGGCTTCGAGCCTGGCGCCGTGGCGCCGTTCCCGCAGCGAGCCGTGACGCAAACCCTCATGGACCGGTCGTTCTTCAGCCACGACGTCGTCTGGATCGGGGCCGGCTCCCCGTCGCACATGGCCTCGATCGCGCCGTCCGAGCTGCTTCGTCTCTCGGGTGCGCGCGCTGTTGACCTCGTCGGCCACGGGTAGAATCCCAGCTCCGTAAGGCCGACAAAGGAGCGGGACGGTGCAGGAGACCGAGAAGATCTGGATGAACGGCGAGCTCGTCGACTGGGCCGACGCCAAGGTTCACGTCGGCGTGCACGGCCTGCACTACGGCTCGGGCGTCTTCGAAGGCATCCGCTGCTACGACACGCTGAAGGGGCCTGCGGTGTTCCGGCTCGGTGAGCACATGCAGCGCCTGCACAACTCGGCGCGCCTCTTGCACATGTCGATCCCGTACTCGGTCGACGAGCTGAAGTCCGCCTGCAACGAGCTCGTCGGCGCCAACGGCCTGCCGGAGTGCTACCTGCGGCCGATCGCCTTCTACGGTTACGGCGAGCTCGGCGTCGCCGCCCGCGGGAATCCGGTCGAGACGGCGATCATGAGCTGGCCGTGGGGCTCGTACCTCGGTGAGGAGAATCTCAAGAGCGGCATCCGGGCGAAGATCTCCTCCTGGCAGCGCGTCTCCCCGAACATCGTCCCGCACGTCTCGAAGGCGACGGGCGTCTATCTCAACTCGATGCTGGCGGTCACGGAGGCCATGAACGCAGGGTACGACGAGGCGATTCTGCTCTCGCCCGAAGGCACCGTCGCAGACGGCTCCGGCGAGAACATCTTCATCGTGCGCGACGGCGTTCTCTACACCCCGGACCTCTCGACGGGGATCCTCCCCGGCATTACGCGTGACACCGTCAAGCAGATTGCGTCTGACCTCGGTTATGAGGTCGTGGAGAAGTCGATCATCCGCTCCGACCTCTACCTCGCAGACGAGGTCTTCATGTGTGGCACCGCCGCCGAGGTGACTCCGCTCCGGTCGGTCGACGACCATGAGATCGGCGTCGGTGAGGTGACGCGCGCGATCCAGAAGGCGTACCTCGACACCGTGCACGGCCAGACCGAGCGGTGGTCGCACTGGCTCGAGCCCGTGCCGCAACTCGCGCACAGTTGAGCACCACCACACGGATCAACCTGAGCGCGCCGTGGATCGACGAGCGCGACGAAGAGCTCGTGCTCGAGGTTCTGCGCTCGGGCTGGCTTTCGCTCGGCCCGACCGGTCCGCGCTTCGAGTCCCTGTTCGCGGACGCGGTCGGAGCGTCGTACGCCGCCGCGGTTTCGTCCGGAACTGCCGGTTTGCATCTCTGCATGCGCCTCGCGGGCGTCGAGGCCGGCGACGAGGTGATCACGTCACCCTACTCGTTCGTCGCTTCGGCGAACTGCGCCATCTACGAGGGGGCGACACCGGTGTTCGCCGATATCGACCCGACCACGTTCAACCTCGATCCGGCAGCGGTCGAGGCGGCGATCACCCCGCGGACCAAGGCGCTCGTCGCGGTCGACATCTTCGGCTACCCCGCCGAGTACGACGCGCTGATCCCGCTCTGCGAGAAGCATGGGATCGCGCTGATCGAGGATGCCTGCGAAGCGCTCGGCGCGACCTACAAGGGCAAGCGCCTCGGATCGCACGGGCATCCCGCGGTGTGGGCGTTCTATCCGAACAAGCAGATGACGACCGGCGAGGGTGGCGCGGTGACGACCGGCAGCGCCGACGAGCATGAACTGCTCATCTCCCTGCGCAATCAGGGCCGACTCGAGACGTCGAGTTGGTTGCAGCACGGACGCCTTGGTTACAACTATCGCCTCGATGACCTGTCGGCAGCGCTCGGGATCGGGCAGCTCGAGAAGCTCGACCGCATTCTCGAGGCGCGCGGCGCCGTGGCTGCGCGGTACAACGAGCTGCTACGCGACGTCGACGTGGAGACGCCGTGGCCGGACGACGAGGATCACGTTCGCTCGTGGTTCGTGTACGTCGTGAAGCTCCCGGCCGGCGCCGATCGAGGTGTGGTGATGGCGCAGCTCGCCGACCAGGGGATCGCGACCGCGCCTTACCTGCCCTCAATCCATTTGCAGTCGTACATGCGGGAGCTGTACGGCTTCTCCGAGGGGATGCTGCCGGTGAGCGAGGACTGCAGCGAGCGCACGATGGCGCTGCCGTTCCATGCGCGGCTCGACCACGAAGACCAGGAGCGCGTCGCAGAAGCGCTGCGCGCGGCCGTCAGGTAGAACGCGTCCTTCGCCGCCTCGTTGCGGACGACGCTCCCGCGCTGACCGCGCTCCGGGTTCGCAACCGCTCCTATCTGGCGCCGTGGGAGCCGGACGCCGACGACCCCGAACGGTGGTACACCGTCGACGGGGTGCGGTCCTGGATCACCGACGGCGCCGACCGGTTTGCGATCGTCGAAGACGGCGAGCTCGCCGGAATGGCGTCGATCACGGGTGTCGTCCGCGGCGGGATCCAGAGCGCGATGGTCAGCTACTTCGTCGACGAGAAGCGCGCCGGCCGCGGTCTCGGGACCGCCGCCGTCCGTGAGCTCGTCGCCGTCGCGTTCGGTCAGCTCGCTCTCCATCGCGTCGAAGCGGGCACGGCGGTCGCGAACGTTGCCTCCCACCGCGTGCTGGAACGGAACGGCTTCACACGCGTCGGGCTGCTGCGTCGTCACCTGCTTCTACAGGGCGAGTGGGTCGACCACTTCCTGTGGGAACGCCTCGCGGACCACTGATGGCGATCGACCCACTGCACGAGCGCAAGGGCGTCTTCGCGCGCATGCGCGTCGACACGCGCCCGCTTCGCCACCGCGACTTTCGCAACCTGTGGATCGGGCAGGCGATCTCGACACTCGGCGGCTCGATCGGCACGGTCGCCGTGCCCTACCAGGTCTACAAGCTGACCGGCTCGACCGCACTCGTCGGCCTGCTCGGCCTCGCATCGCTCGTCCCGCTGCTCGTCGTGCCGCTCGTCGGCGGCGCGATCGCCGACGCGCTCGACCGCCGCACGGTGCTCCTCCGCACCGAGGTGGGCATGGCGCTCATCACCGCGCTCTTCCTGGCGAACTCGCTGCTGTCGCACCCCCGGGTCTGGGCGCTCTTCGTCCTTCAGGCGCTCGCTGTGGTCGTGTTCAGCCTCGGCCGCCCGGCGATGAGCTCGCTCGCCCCGCGACTCGTTCCGGACGAAGAGGTCGCGGCCGCGGGAGCGCTCGACGGTATCTACAACTCGCTCGGCGCGGTCGCCGGCCCGGCGATCGGCGGGGTGTTGATCTCGATCGCGGGCGTTCCGTGGACGTACGGCATCGACACCGTGACGTACGTCGCGTCGCTGGTCGCGATCTACGCGCTGCCGAAGCTCGCGCCACTCGGTGAGGTCGAGCGGCCCAGCTTGCGTTCGATCGGTGAAGGCTTCCGCTTCCTCAAAGGGCGGCAGGTGCTGATCGGGATCTTCCTCGTCGACTCGAATGCAATGGTCTTCGGCATGCCGAGCGCGCTCTTCCCGGCTTTCGCGTTGCACCGGCTGGGCGGCGATGCCTCGACCGTGGGCTATCTCTACGCGGCGCCGTACGCCGGTGCGCTGCTCGGCTCCCTCGTCTCGGGCTGGACGTCGCACGTACGGCGCCAGGGACTCGCCGTGACGTTCTGGGCCTGCGCGTGGGGGGCGGCGATCGGCGCCTTTGGCCTGACGACCAGTCTTTGGCCTGCGCTCATTCTGCTCGCGGTCGCCGGCGGGGCGGACTTCTTCAGCGCTGTCTTGCGCAGCGTCATCCTGCTGCGTTCGACGCCGGATCATCTTCGAGGCCGGCTGAGGGGGATCGAGTTCATGCAGGTCGCGAGCGCTCCGAGCCTCGGCGACCTGGAGGCCGGTGTGCTGGCATCGCTCACCTCGCTGCGCTTCTCGATCGTCTCGGGCGGGGTGCTCTGCATCGGCGGGTGCGTGCTCACCGCGCTCGCGCTGCCCGGGTTCCTGAGGTATGACGCGCGTGAACCTCAGGCGTAGCCCGCACGAGGTCGCGCCGGAGCTGATCGGCGCCGAGCTCTACGTCGACGGCGTCGGGGGGATGATCGTCGAGGTCGAGGCGTACGACCACGAGGACCCTGCCGCCCACGCCTTCGGCAATCGCCGCACGGCGCGCAACGCGTCGATGTTCCTGCCCGGCGGCGCCGTCTACGTCTATCGGTCGTACGGTGTCCACTGGTGCCTGAACATCGTTTGTGCAGAGGAAGGAGTTGCGGGCGCCGTCCTCCTGCGCGCCCTGGAGCCGCTGCAGGGACTCGAGGTGATGCGGGAACGCAGAGGGACTGCCAACCCGCGTCTCCTCGCTTCCGGTCCCGGCCGGCTCTGCCAGGCGCTCGCGGTGACGCGTGAGCACGACGGGCTGTCGGTGCTCGAGCCACCGTTCGAGCTCCGCGAACGGCCGGCGCCTGTCGAAGTAGTGACGGGAACGAGGATTGGGATCACGAAGGCCGCAGAGCGGCCGTGGCGCTACGGTCTCGCCGGCTCGCGCTTCGTGAGCCGCCCGTTCTCTACTTGAGCGTGAGGACGATCGTCAGCCCGGGAGCCGACGCGGTGTGCGCCGGACGGGACTGGGAGACGACGCGACCACCGATGTCACCGTGGACCCTCACCTTCATGTGAACGCGGCTGAGCTTCCGCTCGGCAGCCGGCAGGCGCAAGCCCACGACGCGCGGTATGACACCGTGCAGCGACTTGGCGAGCACCAGCGTGATCTTGTCGTAGGCCGACGCTGTTCCCCGCCGCGGGAACTGGCCGACGACGTAGCCGAGCCGCTCGCCGGTCTTGGCAGGCTTGTAGATGACCGCCGACGTGAGCGGCTGTCCGTCCAGCCGGGTCTTCGCTGCGGAGATGCTCTGCCCGACCACGTCCGGGATCTCGACTTCATTCGGCTTGCACGTGGCGATGCGGGCCGGCCCCTGGCCACCGTAGAACTCGAGCTGGTAGGAGTTGTGGCAGACGCCGTTGTCTCGCTCGAGCAGGCCGCCGCGGTTGACGACCCTCACCGGTCCGGAGTACAGGGACGGGGGCGCCTCGAAGTTCTGCGGCGGCACCTGCTTCAGGGCGAGCGCCTTTTGCATGAAGGACTTCCAGATCAGCGCCGGGAAGGTGCCGCCTGCAACCGCGTGGCCGTGGAACTCGGTCAGCATCGGCACGAGCTTGTCTGGATAGCCGACCCAGACGGCGACGACGAACTGCGGCGTGTAGCCGACGAACCATGCGTCGCCGTAGTTCTCGGTCGTGCCGGTCTTGCCGGCGACTGCGCGTCCGGGGAGGGCGGCGGCGGTCCCCGTCCCGGACTGCACGACGCCCTGGAGCAGCTGGTTGATCACGTCGGCCTGCGTCGAGCTGAGGACGGGGCGATAGACCGGCCGGTTGACGTCGAGCTTGCTGCCGCTCTTGATCTCCTCCACCGCGCGGGGCGCGTTGCCGAAGATGGAGCCGTCGATGCGCTTGCCGCCGTCGGCGAAGGAGGCGTAGGCCCGCGCCATCTCGAGCGGCGTTGCCGGCTCGGCGCCGAGCCCGATCGCGAAATAACCCTGGAGCGGCGTCGTGATGCCGAGGTCGTGTGCGGTCTGGGCGACCCTCTGCGGCCCGACAAGTGCTGTCAGCTGTGAGAAGACCGAGTTGTCGGAGACGGTGATCGCGGTGCTGAGGTTGATCGGCCCGAGCGCTTCGCCCTCGTAGTTGTTCACCTGCCAGAGCCTGTCGCCGACGTTGATCGTTACGTGCTTCGACGAGGTCAGCACGCTCGAGGGCGAGATGTTCTCGCGCAGCGCGGTCGCGAGCACGAACGGCTTGAAGGCCGAGCCCGGCTGGCGCTCGCCCTGGGTCGCGAGGTTGAACTGGCTCTGGTGGTAGTTCCTGCCGCCGACCATCGCGAGCACGGCGCCGGACTGCGCGTCGAGTGCGACGAGTGCGGCGGTCGGCCCGTATCTCGGCGGCAGCACCGAGGCGATCGCATTGCGCGCGGCCTGCTGCAGGTCCATGTCGAGCGTCGTCGTGACGCGCAGGCCGCCGCCGAACGCGCGGCGCGGGCCGAGCGTGTGCACGAGCTGGTCCTTCACGTAGTTGGCGAAGTACGGGGCCGCAATGCCCTGAGTCGACGGGAGGTTCACCTGCGCCGGGTCGGGCATCGGGTAGACCAGCGAGTTGACGTACTGGCTCGTCGTCAGGAACTGCTGCACGTAGAGCTGCTTGAGCACGAGATTGCGGCGCGCCTTGGCGGCCTGCGGATGGGCGACCGGGTCCCAGAGGCTCGGATCCTCGGGAATGCCCGCCAGCAGGGCCGCCTCGGCTGGCTTCATGACCGCCGCGCTGTGATGGAAGTAGATCCGGGCCGCCTGCTCGACGCCGTAGGCGCCGTTCCCGAAGTAGACCGTGTTCAGATAAGCGGTCAGGATCTTGTCCTTCGACCACTTCTGCTCGAGCTGCCAGGCAAGCGCGGCCTCGATCAGCTTGCGGCCGACCGTCTTCTGGTTCGTCAGGTACGCGTTCTTGACGAACTGCTGGGTGATCGTCGAGCCACCCTGGACGGTTCCATGGTTCGAGACGTCCGCCCAGAGGGCGCGGGCCATGCCGCGGAGGTCGACCCCGCGATGCTCGTAGAAACGCTTGTCCTCGATCGCGATGATCGCGTGCTTCACCCACGGCGAGATTCGTTGCGACGGGACGATGATCCGGGCCTGCGACCCGCGCAGGATCGAGAGGATCGTGTGGTTGTTCGCCGCGTAGACGTAGGTGTTCGCCTGGGTCCGCTGCCGCGATGGGTCGAGCTGCGGGATCTTGGCAGCGACCGCGGTCAAAAGACCGACGGTGAACGACGCCGTGCCCAGTGCGAAGAGAACCGCGAGGAGGGCGAGGAGTCTGAGCTTGCGGATCCGCCGCCTCTTGGGACGGCTCGACTTTCTCCGAAAGAGCGCCAGAACCGGGGTAGTCTAGCCCCCCGATGGACTTGACCAGGCATGCGGTTGACGTCCTGCCCGAGGGCGGTCTCGAGCAGAAGCTGAAGCTCGGCCGACCGCTCCGTGTGAAGCTCGGGGTCGACCCGACCTCACCCGACGTCCATCTCGGGTTCGCCTACGTGCTCGAGCGTCTCGCGGACTTTCAGCGGGCCGGGCACACGATCGTCTTGATCGTGGGGGACTACACCGCCCGCATCGGAGACCCATCGGGACTCTCGAAGGAGCGGCCGATCCTGGCCGACGAGGTGCTCGACGCGAACGCGAAGTTCTTCGCGGACCAGGCCTTTCGGATTCTTGATCCCAGCACCACGGAAGTCCGCTTCAACGGCGAGTGGCTCGGGCAGCTGAGCTACGCGGACACGGTGCGCCTAGCGCGGACGATGACCGTTGCGCGACTCCTCGAGCGCGACGACTTCGCCAAGCGGTTCGCAGCCCACGTGCCGATCTCGCTGTCAGAGCTGCTTTACCCAATCATGCAGGCCTACGACTCGGTCGCGATCGAGGCGGATATCGAGATCGGCGGCACCGACCAGCGCTTCAACCTGCTGGCGGGCCGTGACGTGATGCCGCACTATGGGCTCGACCCCCAAGTCGTGGTCACGTTTCCCCTGCTCGTCGGGACAGACGGCGAGCAGAAGATGTCGAAGTCACGCGGCAATTACATCGGGATCACCGATCCGCCCGAGGAGATGTTCGGGAAGGTGATGTCGATCCCCGATCAGGCGCTGCCGCAGTGGTGGGGGATGCTGGCCGAGGGCGAGCATCCGTCCGATGCGATGGAGTGGAAGCTCGAGCTCGCGCGCCGCATCACCGCCCGTTGGCACGGAGAGGGCGGGGCCACGGCCGGCGAGGCCCATTTCACGCGG
>DATBBH010000072.1:0-10924 GCA_036271075.1 Gaiellaceae bacterium
GTTGATCAGGTAGAAGCCGGAGGGCGGCTCGCCGATCGGGAACACGAGATCGGTGGCGCGGACTGCCGACTGGCCACGAACGCCCTCCTCGTCCTCTGCGTCGGCCACCACGACCCCGTCGCGCATCGCCACCCATCTCCCATCGTAGGCCTCGAGATCGGTGCTCATGCGAGACTCCCGCCGCTGCGGTGGTAGCGCAGGATGCCCTCCGCGGCCCGGTAGGCGAGGGCGCCGACCGTGCCCGTCGGGTTGAACCCTGCGTTCTGGGGGAAGTTGCACGCGCCGACGACAAAGACGTTCTCGGCGTCCCACATCTGCAGGTAGTTGTTCACGACCGACGTCTCCGGGTCGGCGCCCATGATCGCGCCGCCGGTGTTGTGCGTCGACTGGTACGACGTAGTGTCGAAGTGCGCCGGGAGTGAGCCCGGGCCGCCGGAGATGATGCCCGGTGCAGTCGGTGACAGAGGCCCACCGCTTGCGACCTGACCGTTCGGGATCATCTCCCGCATGATCCCCAGCGTCTTGGTGCCTGCGTAGGCGATCATCGCGCGCTCGTTCGGCTGCCAGTCGAACGTGATCCGAAGGAGCGGGTTGCCGAACTTGTCGCGGTAGTTCGGGTCGAGGTCCATGAAGTGCTGCTTGTAGGCGGGTGACTCGCCCTGGAACCCGACACTCACGACGCGCCGGTAGTACTTCTTGATCGCGGCCTTCCAGGCGCTCCCGAACGCGGGCGTGCCCGGCGGGACGCTCAGGCTCTGGATCGGACGAGCGCCGCCCTGGCCGCAGCTGACCGAGCCGCCGCCGAGGAACCCGAGCCCGCTGTGGTCGAAGTTGTCGGCGTTGAAGTCGTCGATCGCCGCCGAGAGCGCACCGGCGCCCATGTAGCGCTTGAACTCCTCGTGCTCGAACCAGCCGCTCGCGCCGCCGCCGCCCGTCTGGTAGGCGTAGTTCCGGCCGACGACGCCGGTGGCTGTTGCGGGGTTGTACGGCAGCCCGAGCTTCGAGTTCAGCAGGAGCCGAACATTGTTGAAGACAAACGCCCCGAGGACGATGACGTCCGCGGGCTGTTCCTGGACCCGGCCCATGCTGTCGTAGTAGAGGATGCTCTGCGCGTTCTTGCCATCGTTCTTGATCGCGAAGGCGTTCGCGTAGTTGATGACCTTGAACCGGCCTGTCTTGTGCGCGACCGGCAGGACGGTGACGGTTGGATCCGCCTTCGCGCCAACCTCGCACCCGAATCGCTCGCAGAACCCGCAATACGTGCACTGGCCCCGCTCGATGCCGTCCGGGTTCTTGTAGGTGGCGGGCAGATTTGCAGTCGGCCCCGTGAACGGGTGATAGCCCAGGTTCTTCGTTGCACCCTTGAAGAGCGCCATCAGCGGCGTGTCCTCCGGCGGCTTGACAGGGAACTCGCGTGACCGGGGCCCCTCGAAGACGTTCCCGCCGTCGATCTGCTGGCCCTTCAGGTTGCCGGCCTTGCCCGCGATGCCCGCCATGTACTCGAACTTGTCGTAGTACGGCTCGAGCTCGTCGTAGGTGATCCCCCAGTCCTGGATCGCCATGTCCGCCGGGATCGCTGCAGCGCCGTAGCGGTCGACGGTGCTGGTCTTGATCGTGAAGTCGCGCGGATGGAACCGCCAGGTCTGCCCGTTCCAATGCACGCCGGCACCGCCGATGCCCGTGCCCGGCAACCAGGCGCCGAGCTGGCGCATCGGGAGGGCCGTCTCGTTCAGGTTGTGCCTGAACGTCCAGGTCTCGTTCGCGATGTTCTGGAACAGGTCGTTGCGGATCGCGTAGCGCAGCTCGTCGTGGTCGTCCTGGTACTGCTCCGTCCCACGATCATGACCGCGCTCGAGCCCGACCACCGTCAGGCCGGCCTTCGTCAGCTCCGCGGCGATGATGCCGCCGACCCAGCCAACGCCGACGATTGCAACGTCGACTTTCTTGTTCGCCACGGCTACATCCCTCCCATCGACTTGTTCGTCGCGCCGTTCGCCGGCTTCTTGGACCCGGTCGCCGCGGCACTCGTCGCGACGCCTTGCTTCGCGTACTTCGGCATCAACGGCAGCGGCTTATCGGCGTACGGATAGGCCCTCTTGCTGAAGATGTAGTTGTGGTACAGGTCGCCGCGGCGCATCGGGTCGCCGGGGAAACCGACCCACTTCCAGCCCACCATGTTCTTGTTGCCGCCGTAGGACGGGTCGGCGAGCATCCCCTCGAGCACGTTCTGGCGGAACAGCGCGTAGAAGTCGGAGCTTGCGAACGCCGTCGTCCCGCCAATCGGGATCGACGCTTTGCCCGTCTGCAAGGCCGTCATCGCCGCCGTCTGCTGGTCGGCAGCCAGCAACGGGTAAGGATTGCCGAACGTCTGCCGAACGTAGGCGTCATAACCCGGTAGGAACGCCCGGTACACGTCAGCAGGCGTCATCGGGATCTGCCAGCCGTGACCGGAGTCGGTGGGCGCAAAGAACGGGCCATTCAGGTAGAAGCGGTGCCCTTGGCCCCAGCTGCCGGAGAGCTGGCCGTCGATGTAGTAGCCGACTCCGGCCTCGCGGGCGCCCGGCCCGAGGTCGTCGGTCGGCCAGATGGTCTCGGCCATGCTCGTGACGTAGTCGAACTCCCACTCGGTGAAGAACTGCAGTGCTGCGGGCGGCGCCTCGGGGGCCGCTTCCGCCGACGAGATCTGCAGCAGGCTCCCGGCTGCGACTCCCGTCACCCCCGCTACGGCCCCTCGATGCAGGAGCCCCAGCCTCGTCATGCGCGTCCTGGCGAGGGTCGCCTCGCCCTCCTGCTCGTTGCCTTCTTCGTCAATCACGTTCGGCTCCGATCTGGTTGCGTCGCTGACTGTCTGGACCCTGCCAGGAACCTAACAAACCAGTTGGTTATCGGAGAGGAGTTTTTCCTCTAAGCTCGAGGCACGATGGCCCGCGACTCGCAGGACACCAAGCGCCGGATCTTCGAAGCGGCGACCGCCGAGTTCACGGCGCACGGAATCGCAGGCGCCCGGGTCGACCGGATCGCTGCTGCCGCCAACGCGAACAAACAGCTCATCTATGCGTACTTCGGAAGCAAGCGGAAGCTCTTCGAGGCGGTGGTGGCCGAACACGTGACACGCTTGATGGAGGCGGTCCCGTTCGACGCCGCCGACTTGCCGGCGTGGGCGGGCGACATCTTCGACTTCTTCGTCGCGCACCCTGAGATCCCGCAACTCAGCGCGTGGCACTCGCTCGAGCCGGGCGAGTCGGAGCACCGCATCCCGATCATCGAGGACGCGATTGCGCTTCGGACACGGCAGATTCGCCGTGCTCAAGCAGCGGGCTTCGTCGACCCGAGCCTCGGCCCGGCCGAACTGTTCGCCCTCGTCAACGCCATCGTACGAACGTGGGCGGTTGCGCCGCCGGAGCGCAACCCGCGCCGCGGGCCGGACGCACGCGTTCTGAAGCGTCGTCGCGCCGCCGTCATGGAAGCGACGCGTCGACTCGCGGTGCCGGACGACCGATGATCCTCGCGAACGGCCTCATTCGCACACTCGACCCCCAGGTGCCGACGCAGCGCGCGCTCGCGATTGCGCGCGACCTCGTCGCCGGCGGCGTCGGCGTCCACGAGACGGCGCTCGCCTCGCCAGAGGTCACGGACCTGAACGGATTCGTCGTCGTGCCCGGCCTTACCGACTCGCACGTGCACTTCCCGACCTGGGCGGTCGCACAGAACGAGGTCAACCTCGACGGCTGCGCGAACCTCGAGGAAGCCCTGCTGCGACTCCGAGGCGTCGAGGTGCAGCCCGGCCGGTGGCTGCGTGGCTACGGCTGGCGGAGCGGCGACTGGCGGCCGCAGCGCGACCCGACCAGGCACGATCTCGATGCGATCACGGGTCAGGCCCCGGCCGGACTGATCGCGAAGGACTACCACTCGCTCTGGCTCAACTCCGCGGCCCTCGCGCTCGCGAACGGTGACCTCGAAGTCGAGGGTGGCGTCGTCGAGCGGGACTCCGACGGCGATCCGACCGGGGTTCTGCGCGAAGAAGCCGCCTGGCGCTTCAAGGAGCGGCACATGGTCGTCTCCGACACCGACTACCTCGAGGCGATGCGGGCCGGTGTCCGCCTGGCGAACGCGCGCGGCGTCACCGCAGTGCACGACAAGGACGGCTGGCTGGGGGCGCTGCGGTTGTGGCAGCAACTGGACGAGCGCGGCCAGCTGTCGTTGCGTGTGTGGCAATCGATCCCCCACGATGCGCTCGACGCAGCCGTGACCGTCGGGCTGCGCTCCGGGCTCGGAGGCCCGTACCTGAAGCTCGGCTACCTCAAGGTCTTCATGGACGGGACGCTCGGCTCGCAGACCGCGTGGATGCTCGACAGCAGCGGCGTGCAGATCACCAGTGGCGAACAGTTGGGCGAGATCGTGCGGCGCGGCGCCGCGGCAGGGTTTCCGGTCGCGGTCCATGCGATCGGGGACCGCGCCAACCGCGAAGCGCTCGATGTGTTCGAACAGACGAAGGACGTCTGGGGACCGCTCGGGCTGCGGCAGCGAATCGAGCACGCGCAGCTGCTCGCACCGGAGGATGTCGCCCGCTTTGCCGAGATCGGTGTCGCGTGCTCGGTGCAGTTCTCGCACGCCCCGTCCGACCGCGATCTCGCCGACGACTACTGGGCCGGCAAGACCGACGGCGCCTATGCGTTCAGCTCGCTGCTCCACTCCGGCGCGGTGGTCGCGAACGGCAGTGACGCGCCGATCGAAGAGCTCGACCCGCTCGCGGGGATCCGCGCCGGCGTCCGGCGCACGATCGACCAGCGTCCAGCGTGGCATCCAGAGCAGGCGTTGACCGTCGACGAGGCGTTCCACGCGACCTGCGTCGCCCCCGCCTGGCTCGCAGGCGACGAGCGGCGCCGCGGCACGCTGATCCCCGGCCACTGCGCGGATCTCGTCGTGCTCGACCGCGACCCGTGGGACGACCTCGATGCGCAAGTCGTCGCCACCATGGTCGGCGGCCGCTGGGTCCATAATCCACCGCCTTGGTAAGGCACGGGGGAAAATGGTTTTGCGCAGGCCTTACGCGCGCGCAACCGTCGCTTGCCGCAGAGCAGGGATGGTCGGTTCGTCCAGTCCGCAGCACCCAGGAGGAACCGACCATGAAGCACCGCTTGATCAGCACGATCGCGCTCGCGGCGCTCGCCTGCGCCGTCGTCGCCGCTGCCGCAGCGGGCGGCGGCAAGGGCCGGCTCTACCAGTTCCGCGGCGAGTTGCTCGCCACGGGCACCAACTCCGTCCAGGTCAAGGTCGAGGGCGGTAACCACGCGGCGCTCAAGGCCTTGATCGGCCAGAGCCAGAACGAAACGTTCACGACCGGCGCCACGACCGAGTTCCTCGGCTGGTCGGCGGGCGTGCCGCACGTGATCGCGATCGGCGACCTGAAGGCCGGCGACCGCGTTCAGGTCTCGATCCGCGCCAAGGCCGGCGCGTCCCTCGCCGACATCGTGGCGACCCCGGCCGCCCTGGTCGGCGACCACGGCAGCGGCGCCGGGAGCCCCGGCCGTGCGCTCTTCCTCTACGTCGGCACCGTCGCCGGCGGCCAGGCCGGCGGGCACATCGCACTGCACGTCACGGGCGGCAACTGGCGCGGCCTCCGATCGATGCTCGGCCAGTCGCTGGACGAGACGTTCACGTACGACACGGGAACGATCTTCCTGCTCTGGCAGGGCAAGGTCCCGACCGTGATCGACCCGTCGCAGCTGAAGGCCGGCGACCGGATCACGGTCCGCATCCGCGCGCCGCGCGCGTCGACGCTCCAGCAGGTCGAGACGATCGCCGCCGCGCATGTGGGCGACCACGAGCCCGGCGATCCGATGACCCAGAACTCCTGAGCTCGACGAGCCGGGCCGCCGTCTGCCCGCGGCGGCCCGGCTCGTCAGAGTTGCGCGAACGCGAGGAAGAGCTCGCGTGCTGCGCGGATGCCGGCCGGCACGTACTCCGCGACGAGACGCTCGTTCGGCGAATGGATCTGGGAGTCCGGCAGGCCGAAGCCCGTGATCACGGTCGGGATGCCCTTGTCGGTCAGCGCCGGGACGATCGGCAGCGTCCCGCCCGAGCGAACCAGCGCCGGCCGGCGGCCGAGCGCAAGCTCGAAGGCGTCGAGACCAAGTTGGATCGCCTTCGAGTCGGGAGGGACGAGCCCGGGCTGCGCCGATGACCACAGCTCCAATTCCACGTCGGCGCCCGGAGGCGCGCTCTCGCGCAGAATCCGCTCGACGATCGGCGCCACCTCGTCGACTTTTTGGCCGGGCGCAAGCCGAATCGACACGTTCGCAATCGCCTCGACCGGCAGCACCGTCTTCTGCAACAGCGGCGAGCCCGAAGCGATGCCGTTCACGTCGATCGCGGGCTCGGCGAACGTGCGCAGGTAGAAGTCCGCCTCCGCGGCAGCGTCCTTCGGGCGCGCGCCCTGCTCGGCGAGCTCGTCGGCTCCCGGAGGAAGCTGGCCCCAGCCGGCGAGCTCCTCGTCGGTGGGGGCGACGCGGCCCACGCGAAGCTCCTCGGCGAGCGTGCCCTGGTGCGCGATCAGCCCGTCCAGCGTCTTGATCAATGCGTGCGCCGCATTCAGCGCAGCTCCTCCGTACATGCCCGAATGAAGATCGCGCGCGCCGGTGCGAACCGTGACATGGAAATATGCCATGCCGCGGGTTGCGATGTTGAAAGCCGGAACGTCGCGGCGAATCATGCCGCTGTCGAAGATGATCGCAGCGTCTCCCCCGCGCTCGTCCGTCTCGAGGAACTCGACGATCGAGTGTCCGCCGGTCTCCTCCTCGCCGTCGCAACAGAAACGCACGTTGACCGGCAACTTCCCGGCGCGCGCGAGCTCGCGCGCCGCAACCAGCAGCATGTAGAGCTGGCCCTTGTCGTCGACGGTGCCGCGACCGTAGAGGTAGTCGCCGCGAATCTCCGGCTCGAACGGGTCGCTCTCCCACAGCTCCAGCGGGTCCGGGGGCTGCACGTCGAAGTGGCCGTAGCAGACGACGGTCGGCGCATCCTCTGCCCCGCTCGACGCGCGCAGCTCGCCGATCGCGAGCGGCTGGCCGTGCCAGTCGAGCACCTCGCAGTCACCGCCCGCCTCACGGATCAGCGAGCACACCCAGTCGGCGGCCCGCTTGACGTCGACGGCGTGCGCTGTGTCCGCGCTGATAGAAGGGATGCGGAGAAACTCCGCGAGCTCGTCGAACCATTCGGCCGCCATCAGGCGCCGAGACTACCTAAGCAACGTCGCGCAGCTTCTGGCTCTCAGCCAGGGCGCGCAGCTTCTTCAGGCCCTGGTTCTCGATCTGACGGATCCGCTCGCGGGTGACCTGGAACGCCCGCCCGACCTCGTCGAGCGTGCACGGCTGCTCACCGTTCAGGCCGTAGCGGAGCTCGAGCACGCGCCGCTCGCGATAGCTGAGTGCCCCGAGGCACTTGGTCAGCGCAGCAGCGCGAAAAGCGGTGTCGGCCGCCTCGTCAGGCGCCGGTGTGTGCTCGTCCTCGAGGAACTGGCCAAACTCCGACTCCTCTTCGTCCCCCACCGGCTTCTCCAGCGACACCGGCGTCTGCGACGTGCGGCGGATCGACTCGACTTCCTCGACCGTCATGTCGAGGTCGTGCGCGATCTCTTCGTTCGACGGCTCACGGCCGCGTTCGGCGCGCAGCTTGCGCTCGGTGCGCATGATCTTGTTCAACTTCTCGACGACGTGAACCGGCATGCGGATCGTCCGCGCCTTGTCGGCGAGCGCCCGCGCGACCGCCTGGCGAATCCACCAGGTCGCGTAGGTGGAGAACTTGTAGCCCTTGCGCCAATCGAACTTCTCGGCGGCGCGCACGAGCCCGATCGTCCCCTCCTGGATCAGGTCGAGAAACGGGAGGCCCTGGTTGCGATAGCGCTTGGCGATCGAGACCACGAGACGCAGGTTCGCCTCGACCATCTCCTGCTTCGCGCGATGGTCGCCTCGTTCGATGCGCTTCGCCAGCTCGACCTCCTGGGCGGCCGTCAGCAGGTCGACCTTGCCGACGTCCTTCAGGAAGAGCTGCAGCGAATCGGCGGAGAACTCGAGATCTGCCGGCTCCTCGACCTCTTCCGTCTGCGCAGCGTAGAAGTCGGCCTGCGCATCCTCGGCGGCGTCGAGCGGCGTGACCTCTTCATCCGCGACGGGTTCGACAACGACATCAACCTCGATCTCTTCCTCGAAGTCGGCTACCTCAACGTCGATCTCGTCCTTGCCCACTGGCCCCCCTCAATGACCGAGCATTCGCTTGATCGGATGCGAAACTGTCTCAGGAGTACCGGACGGACGCATAGGCCGCTCGGCTCATTTGTTCGTCCTGCGAGTCCCACCCCGAGTAAGTAGACGCAGGAACGTCGTCGATTCTTCCCCCAGCGTACTCCGAGGATTGAGATTTCGCGCGAGCCGGAACTCCTTGACGGCCTGGTTGCCCTGACCGGTCCACGCGAGCAGGAGGCCAAGGTGGTAGCGAACCGACTGACTCTGCGGGAAGCGTTTGACGAGCGGGCCGAGCCGCGAAAAAGCGGCCGAGAGGTTGTCTTCGTCGAACCGGCCGACCGCCGCCGCGACCTGGGCCTCGGCGTTCCCGGGCTGGAGACGGGCCGCGCGGGCGAAGAGCCGCTCGGCCGAATGTTGCTTGCCTCGACGCTGCAGGAGCACGCCCTGAATCAGCAGGGCGTCGCGGCCCTGCGGCTGGAAGATCGGATAGCCCTGCTGGAAGTACTGCGGATGCAGGATCGCGTCCGCCTGAATCTCGTAGTACGTGTCAAAGCCCGCCTTCTTGGCCTGGCGAAACGCCTGCTCGGCGTCGGCGACGTACCCGGCGCAAAAGAGCGCCGTGCCGAAGTTGAACTGGACGACCGGATCGTTGGGGGCCTGCTGGGACAGGCGCTCCAGGAGCCGCGCAGCCGCCTGTGGCCGGTGCGCCAGAGCGCTCCGGACGGCAGCCACGTTCGGGGAGCCCACGCCGGGGACGATCAGCGCTTTCGGCCGCTGCTTGCACTGAGCGGTCGGCTGGGCGGGATCCTGCCGCGTCGCGAGGACGACCCCGGCGACCACCCCTGCTGCCACGACGGCGATCGCCGCAACGAGCAGTCGCACGCGCTTGACCGCCGACATCGCGCGCAAAGTAGCTGGAAATACTGGAGCAACCGCTACCGTTTATGAAGTCATGACGACGTATCGCGAACTACTGCAGCGGACCAAGGGCGAGATCTCCGAGGTCGACGCCAAGACGGCGCAGGCGACCACCGGAGCAATCTGGGTCGATGTGCGCGAGC
Source organism: Gaiellaceae bacterium (assembly GCA_036271075.1). Lineage (GTDB taxonomy): Bacteria > Actinomycetota > Thermoleophilia > Gaiellales > Gaiellaceae > PALSA-600. The sequence goes on from DATBBH010000072.1 coordinate 9,302, forward strand.
CCGACGAATGGCAGGAGGGCCACCTCCCAGGCGCCGTCCACGTCCCACGGGGCAATCTCGAGAGCCGCATCGAAGGAGTCGCCCCGGACAAGACGCAGCCGGTGATTCTCTACTGCGCCGTCGGCAACCGGTCGGCGTTCGCGGCGAAGACACTCGGGGAGCTCGGGTACGAGCACGTCCATTCGCTCGTCGGCGGCTTCACCGACTGGAAGCGAAACGGGCTCGAGATCGTCCTGCCGCGCACGCTCTCACCGGAGAAGCGCACGCGCTATTCACGTCACCTGCTGATCCCCGAGATCGGTGAAGAGGGCCAACTCAAGCTGCTCGACTCGAAGATTCTGCTCATCGGCGCAGGCGGACTCGGCTCCCCGGCGTCGCTCTATCTCGCCGCAGCGGGCATCGGCACGCTCGGCATCGTCGACGCGGACATCGTCGACGAGACGAACCTGCAGCGCCAGATCGCGCACTCCCTCGACACGCTCGGCACGCCGAAGGTCGATTCCGCCAAGCGCGCGATCCAGGCCCTCAATCCCGACGTCAACGTCGTCACCTACCGCGAGCGCCTGACCTCCGAGAACATCGACCGAATCCTCGACGACGGCTGGGACCTGATCGTCGACGGCGCGGACAACTTCCCGACGCGCTACCTCGTCAACGACGCATCCGTGTGGCGCGGCATCCCCGTCGTCCACGGCTCGATCTATCGCTTCGAGGGCCAGGTGACGGTCTTCAAGCCGCATGAAGGCCCGTGCTACCGCTGCCTCTTCCCGGAGCCGCCGCCGCCCGAACTGGCGCCGTCGTGCGCCGAGGGTGGCGTGCTCGGCGTGCTGCCCGGCATCGTCGGCACGCTGCAGACGAACGAGGCGATCAAGCTCGCGGCCGAGATCGGTGAGCCGCTCGTGGGCCGGCTGCTGCTGCTCGACGCGCTCGCGACCGAGTTCAACGAGGTGAAGATCGAGCGCCGCACGGACTGCCCCGTCTGCGGTGACCACCCGACGATCACCGAGTACATCGACTACGTCGAGTTCTGCGCACGATGAGGCGTAGGCTTGACGGAGCCTCACTAGGAGCGAAGGTGCCGGCTTGGCCGGCGCCGGAGCGGGCATGAGCGTCGTCAGGGTTCCCCCGGTTCTCCGCTCGGAAGCCGACGGTGCGCGTGAGGTCGAAGCGTCCGGCGCCACCGTGCGTGAGCTGCTCGAAGACCTCGCGCACCGCATCCCCGCGCTCGGCTCGCGCGTCTACGGCGACGGCGAGATCCAGTCGTTCGTGAACGTCTATGTCGACGGCGAGGACGTACGCACCCAGGAGGGCCTCGATACGCCCGTCCGCGAGACCAGCACGGTGATCCTTCTGCCCGCCATGGCGGGCGGTTGTGGTTGCTAGCTCACTGCTCGACCTGATCTGGAACACCCCGCTGGTCGAGCTCCAGGCGCTCTCGCCGCCGGGCCGCACGATCGTCGTGAAGCTCGAAGGGCAGAACCCGACCGGCTCGATCAAGGACCGCGTCGCGCTCGCGATGGTCGATGCGGCCGACCTGCGCCCGGGCCAGGAGCTGCTCGAACCGACCAGTGGCAACACGGGCATCTCGCTCGCGCTCGTCGCGAAGCTCAGGGGTCTTAAGCT
>DATBBH010000073.1:0-15260 GCA_036271075.1 Gaiellaceae bacterium
GGCGACGGTCGTGATCGTCTCGACGTTGTTGACGACGGTCGGCGACGCGTAGAGGCCGGAGATCGCCGGGAACGGCGGCTTCGAGCGCGGCTGGCCGCGCTTGCCCTCGAGCGACTCGAGCAGCGCCGTCTCCTCACCGCAAATGTACGCGCCGGCGCCACGGTGCACGACGATCGTGACGTTGCCCCGAATCTCAGGGCGGTCCTTGAGCTCCTCGAGCGCGTTGACCAGGATCTCGTACGGCCCCGAGTACTCGCCACGGATGTAGACGAACACCTTGTCGCAATCGATCGCGTGAGCCGTGATCAGGCAGCCCTCGATGAAACGGTGCGGGACCCGGGAGAGGATCTCGTTGTCCTTGAAGCTGCCCGGCTCCGACTCGTCGGCGTTGACGACGAGGTAGTGCGGCTTCGGCAACTGCTCTTTGGACGGGACGAACGACCACTTGCGGCCGGTGGCGAAAAACGCCCCGCCCCGCCCGCGGAGCTCGGACGCCAGCAGCTCCTCCGTGACCTCGGCGGGCGTCAGCGCGCGCGCCTTGGCGAGCGCCGCGTAGCCGCCATTGCTCTCGTACTCGGCCAGGACCGCCGTCGGGCTCGCGAGGACGATCGGTTCGACGCTCTTACTCGCCACGCAGCTCCTCGACGATCGCCGGCACGTCGTCGGCCTTGACGTGCGTGCGGTAGTGGTGATCGATCGCGACGATCGTGGCCCAGCCGCAGCCGCCGAGACACTCGACCGCGCGCAGCGTCACCTTGCCGTCGGCGCTCGTCTCGCCAGCGTGACAACTCAGCTCCTGTTCAAAACGCTCGACGACCTGCTGCGCGCCGACGACGGCACACGAGACGTTCGTGCAGACCTCGACCAGGTGCTCCCCGATCGGCGCGAGGTGGAACTGGTCGTAGAACGACGCGATCGACTTCACGTAGGCGGGTGTCTCGTCGAGCGCGTCGGCGACCTCGCGGATCACGTCGGGCGAGAGCCAGCCGTGCTCGGCCTGCGCCAGCCGCAGCGCCGGCAGCACCGCGCTCTCCGCGTCCGCCGGATACTTGGCGCGCTCGGCCTGAATCTGTTCGTACAGACTCACCGATCGACCTCGCCCATCACGGTGTCGAGCGAGCCGACGATCGCGATCATGTCCGCGATCAGCGCGTCGGTCATGCACGTCGCTGTCGCCTGTAGCGCGACGAACGACGGCGCGCGGAACTTGACGCGCCACGGCCTCGGGCCGCCGTCGGAGCAGAGGTAGCAGCCGAGCTCGCCACGGGGTGACTCGATCGCGAAGTAGACCTCGCCTTCCGGTACGCGGAAGCCTTCCGTGACGATCTTGAAGTGGTGGATCAGCGATTCCATCGACGTGTGCAGCTCGTGTCGCGGCGGCAGCACGACCTTGCGCTCGTCGGCGATCCACGGCTCGCCGTCCATGCGCTCGAGGCGGTCGAGGCACTGCTCGACGATGCGCACCGACTCGCGCATCTCGGCCATGTGCACGCGGTAGCGGGCGTAAACGTCCCCTTCGGGGAAGACGGGCACGCGGAAGTCGACCTGGTGGTAGGCGAGGTACGGCTCGACCTTGCGCACGTCCCAGTCGACTCCCGATCCGCGCAGCACCGGGCCGGACTGGCCGAGCGCGATCGCGTCGTCGGCGGACAACAGCCCGAGTCCTTCCGTGCGCTCGAGCCAGATCTTGTTGCGCGTGAGGAGCGTCTCGTAGTCGTCGATCGCCTTCGGCATCCAGTCACAGAACTTGCGCGCCTCGGGATAGAAGCCGCGTGGGATGTCCTCCGCCAGGCCACCGACCTGGAAGTAGCGCGTGTGCATGCGGTAGCCGGCGACGAGCTCGAACAGGTCGAGGATCTGCTCCCGTTCGCGGAACGCGTACCAGAACATCGAGATCGCACCCAGCTCGAGTGCAGAGGTGCCGAGCCAGACGAGGTGCGAGTGGATGCGATTCAGCTCGAGGAGCAGCGTGCGCATCCACACCGCCTTGGGCGGAATCTCGAGGTCGAGCAGCTTCTCGACCGCGCCGACGTAGACGTACTCGTTGTTCTGGTACGAGACGTAGTCCATGCGAGGCGCGTACGGGATCGCCTTCCACCACGTCTTGTGCTCCATGTTCTTCTCGAAGCCCGTGTGCAGGTAGCCGATCACCGCAGCCACGCCGGTGACGTCCTCGCCGTAGAGATCGACGATGAGGCGCAGCACGCCGTGCGTCGACGGGTGGTTCGGGCCGAAGTTGACCATCATCACGTCGCCCGTCGCTGCGATCTCGTCCGGCGTCTTCAGCACCGTCGGGATCGGGAACGGAATGCGCGACCCTTCGTAGATGGGGCGCGAACGCGTGGGCGCCGTTGACGTCATGCGTCTCCCGAGAACCGGACGGGCTCGCCGCCGAGCGGATAGTCCTTGCGCAGCGGGTGCCCTTCCCAGTCGTCGTCGAGGAGGATGCGCTGCAGGTTCGGGTGGCCCTCGAAAACGATCCCCATCAGGTCGAACTGCTCACGCTCGTGCCAGTCGGCCGTCGGCCACACACGGATCACGGTCGGAACCGGTTCGCCTGCGTCGGCCCAGGTCTGCAGTCGGATGCGGCGCGGACGCTCGGAGACCGAGAGCAGGTGGTAGTTGATCGCGAACCGCTTCGGCTTGGCGAGCGGCACCACCTGGTAGCCCTGCGTCATCGGGCTGTTCAGGTCTCGGCCCGCCGGCGTGCCGATGTAGCCCGACACGTCTCTGTCGCCCCAGCCGAGGTAGTCGACCGCCGTCAAATCGGAGAGGAAGTTGAAGCCGGACTCGTCCCGCAGATGCGTCGCGGCAGCGACGAGGCTCGCAAGCTCGACGACGAGCGTCGTCTCCCGGTGCCGCTCGATCGTCTCGACGAGGCCCGGCACCTCACCGAGGTCGTTCACGACGCGACGCTCCGTACCTCGTACGCAGGCGGCACGCCGGCGCGCACGGCCTCGTGCAGGCGGACGATCCCCTCGACGAGCTGTTCGGGCCGCGGCGGACACCCGGGCACGTAGATGTCGACCGGCACGATCTTGTCGACCGACTGGACGATCGCGTAGTTGTTGAACATGCCGCCCGACGATGCGCAGGCGCCCATCGCGATCACCCACTTCGGCTCGAGCATCTGGTCGTAGATCTGGCGCAGCGGCGCAGCCATCTTGTGCGACACACGGCCGGAGACGATCAGCAGATCGGCCTGCCGCGGCGAGCCGCGGAACGGCTCCATCCCGAAGCGGGCGATGTCGTAGCGGCCGGCGACGATCGACATCATCTCGATCGCGCAGCACGCCAGGCCGAACGTGTCCGGCCACATCGAGTTCGTTTGCGCCCAGGCGACCGCCTTGGCGAGCGTCGTCAGCCCGACCTTGCGCTCGAGATCGTTGACTTCGTCCTCGAACTTCGACGGCCCCTTGCTCGGCCAGAGGAGACGCTCCGACTTCAGCCCCGACTCGCGCAGCGGCTTGTCTAGTGCCATTCCAGAGCTCCCTTGCGCCAGATGTAGATGTAGGCGACGAGCAGGATGATCAGGAACGTCAGGAACTCGAAGAACCCGAACCACGAAAGCTCGTGGAGGATCACCGCGAGCGGATACAGGAAGACGATCTCGATGTCGAAGAGGATGAAGAGCATCGCCGTCAGGTAGAAGCTGACGGTGAAGCGCTGTCGCTTCGGCGGCCCTTGGGAGACGCCGGACTCGAACGGGATCGTGCGTGCGCGCACACGGCGATGCGGCCGCGTCGCGAACACGAAGCTCCCGATCATCATCGTTGCCGGGATCATCAGGGCAAAGAGCCCGTAGATCGCGAACGGCAACCAGTCGTTGAACAAGCCTGCTGCCTCCTGAAAAGGACGTCGTCCGGCGCGGACGCTAGCAGCACGAACGACGCCGCGACGCCAGTACCCATCAGCGTTGCAGGTGTCACGAAGTTCCCGCCGTAGGGCCTCCGGCTACACTGTGAGCGATGGCGACGATCGAGCAATCGGAGACGACTGTCGTGACGCTCACGGAGCGCGCGGCGACGAAGATCCAGGGACTGATGGCAGCCGAGCCGGCCGGTGAGGCCGAGGTGCTCCGCATCGCGATCCAGGGCGGCGGCTGCAGCGGCTTCGAGTACGCGCTGGGCTTCGACCGGGGCGCCCAGTCGGGTGACCAGGAGCTGGAGTTCCACGGCGTGAAGGTGGTCGTCGATCCGTTCAGCGCCCCGTACCTGCAGGGCTCGACGATCGACTTCCTGGAGACGCTTCAGGAGTCGGGGTTCAAAATCGAGAACCCGAACGCCACGACGGCGTGCGGCTGCGGGCACAGCTTCCAGGTCGCCGAGGGCGAAGAAGCACCGCCCGAAGGCGCCGCAGGCTGCGGCTCAGGCTGCGGCCACGCTCACTGAAGCCGGCTGAGGCTGGTGTCGGTCTCGGCTACGAGACCTTGACGGTGTGCGCAAGCGTCTTGTGGGCGTCGCTCCAGACCAGGTAGGTGCCTGCTTTCAGCGTCACGTTCCACTTGACAGTGCCCTGGAAGGTCACGCCGGTCTTCCGGTTGACGCCGGGCCCCTTCAGGTGCAAGTTGTCGGTCTTGCTCAGATCGTGCACGGTGATCAGGTACTTGCCCTTCGCGAGCGCGCGGGGAAATGAGATCGTCCGGCCCGGCCCGACGCGCGCTGCGAGCGGCTTCGGCGGGCTCGGCTTCGCCGGCGTCGCCGGCGGCGTGCCGCCGAAGAACTTGCCGTGCATCTGCGTGGGATGGGCGTCACAGACAAACGTGTAAGTGCCCTGGGCGATCGTGATCGTGAACGTCTTGTCGCCGACGAAGTCGACGTCTGTGGCAGCGGCCACGCCGGGACCACTCAGGTCGAAGTTGTGGATGTCCGACTGGTCGTGGACGAGGAGCGTGTACGTCCCGGGGTCGAGTTGCGTGACCGCGTTTCCGTCGGCGTCGCGCAATGAGATCGAATACCCCGGACCGACGTTCCCGACGAGCTGGGTGTTGTCGGCGACCGTCGGCCCCGACAGGACGAGTGCAGCGGCAGCCGTGGTGGCGGCGGCGAGGAAGATGCGCATGCCGAATCCTACGCACGCACGCACGGAACGGATTTCTGGCCTAGCTGGGCGCATCGCTCACGCGCGACGGTCGACTCGCCGCTGGCGGATCATGCGCTGGCCGATCAGGCCGGAGAGCGCGGTTGCGACCCAGATGATCACGGTCGCGATCACGTAGGTGCCCACGCCGTGGATCGTCAGCCCCGAGACGACCAGGTCGACGACGATCAGCGACACGATCGTCGAGGCGAGGGCGAGCAGTCCGGCCGTCCCGACCGACGGCTGACGGATCAGGATCCGCAGGGCGACAAAGTTCAGCACTAGGTTGACGACCCAGAAGAGCAGCGTGGACTCGACGATCGCCGTCGCCGAAGCTGAGAACCCGCTCAACAGGGCCACCGAGACGACGATCCCGATCAGGATGCCTGCGAGCGAGGCGACGACGCGGATGCCCACCCTCGCCAGCATGCGCGGATTCTAGTCGGGTCGAGGTCGACCGGCTAGGCTCGCGCGCGTGACTGCGCCCTCGCTCCGCGTTGCCGTCGTCGGCTCCGGTCCGGCCGGGTTCTACGCGGCCGATGCCTTGCTGAAGAGCGAGGACCCGCCGGTCGAGGTCGACCTGCTCGACCGTCTGCCGACGCCGTGGGGGCTCGTGCGCCTCGGCGTGGCGCCGGACCACGAGAACATCAAGGCGGTCTCGCGGGCGTTCGAGAAGACCGCCGCGCGCCCGGGGTTCCGCTTCTTTGGCAACGTCGAGGTCGGCTCGACTGTCAGCCACGAAGAGCTGCTGCGCCTCTACGACGCGGTCGTCTACACCGTCGGCGCCCAGACCGATCGGCGGCTCGGCATTCCCGGCGAAGACCTGCCCGGGTCCTGGGCGGCGACCGAATTCGTCGCCTGGTACAACGGCCATCCCGACTTCCAGGATCGCGTGTTCGACCTCGCGCACGAGCGGGTCGTCGTCGTCGGGAACGGCAACGTTGCAATCGATTGCGCCAGGATGCTCGCCCTGACGCCGGAGGAGCTTGCACCGACGGACACGACCGATGAGGCGATCGAGGCGATTTGCGGCGCCGGCATCGAGGAGATCGTCATGCTCGGCCGGCGCGGCCCGGTGCAGGCTGCGTTCACGCCGCCGGAGCTGAAGGAGCTCGGTGAGCTCGCCGGGGCGGACGTGATCGTCGACCCCGCGGACCTGCAGCTCGACTCCGCGAGCGCGAGCGCCCTTGATCACGACCGAGAGCGCGCCCGCCGGAACTACGAGCTGCTCGAGGAGTTCGCGGCCAGGCCGCCTGCGGGCAAGCCCCGTCGAATCGTCTTGCGCTTCCTCGTCTCCCCCGTCGCGCTCCTCGGCAGCGACCGGGTCGAGGCCGTCGAAGTCGTCCGCAACGAGCTCGTCGAGGAGGACGGACGCCTCGTTGCCCGCCCGACGGGGGTGACCGAGGTGATCCCGGCAGGCCTCGTCCTGCGGAGCGTCGGCTACAAGGGGGTGGCGCTGCCCGGTGTGCCCTTCGATGTACGCAGCGGAACCATCCCGAATGACCGGGGCCGGGCCGAGGGCGCAGCGCGGACCTACGTTGCCGGCTGGATCAAGCGCGGCCCGAGCGGTGTGATCGGCACGAACAAGAAGGACGCGACGGAGACAGTGGAGCTGCTGCTCGAGGACGCGCGCGCCGGCCGGCTCGAGCGGGCCGCCGACGGGCAGCTGCTCGACCAGCTCCTGGAGGAGAAAGGCGTCGAGTTCGTCGAGTACGCCGGCTGGCAGGCGATCGACGCCGCCGAGCGAGGCGCCGGGGAGCCGCTCGGGCGCCCGCGCGTGAAGCTGACTGCCTGGGCAAAGCTCCTGCAAACCGCTCAGAAAATCACCCGCTAGAGGGACGCGACGGCCGCGCCGAAGACGCAGGCTGCGGCGGCATGGTCGAGTGCTTGAACTGTGGCAAGCGGCGCGAGGTTCCGGAGCACGAATGCCCCCGGTGCTCCTACGTCGGCTGGGCGACCGTCGAGGAGCTCGACGAGAGCCTGCGCCGCCGGCTGAGAGAGCGGCTGCTCATCGACCGTAGAATTCGCGTCGCGAGCTAATCTCCAAGCCGTGACCGACACGGCTTCCACATCAGAGTTGTGGGGTAGCGAGACGCGTAAGGCAGTAGTCAACTTCCCCGTCTCCGGCGAGCCCATCCCCACTCCAGTGGCACGCTGGCTCGGCCGGATCAAGTCGGCCGTGGCGCTGGTCAACGCCGAGCTCGGTCTGCTCGACGCGGAGAAGGCGCAGCGGATCGCAGCGGCCGGGGATCGAATCGCGAACGGTGAGCTCGACGACCAGTTTCCGATCGACGTCTTCCAGACTGGCTCAGGCACCTCCTCGAACATGAATGCGAACGAGGTGATCGCGTCGCTGGCGGGTGAGGACGTGCACGCGAACGACGACGTCAACATGGGCCAGAGCTCGAACGATGTTTTCCCGTCCGCGGTGCACCTCGCCGCGCTCGACGAGCTTCTGCACGATCTGTTGCCCGCACTCGGGCAGCTCGCCGCGGCCTTGCAGGCGAAGGCCGTGGAGTTCGACGACGTCGTGAAGTCGGGCCGGACGCACTGGATGGACGCTGTCCCCGTCACGCTCGGCCAGGAGTTCGGCGGCTACGCAGCCCAGGTGCGGGAAGGCAAGGCGCGCGTCGAGGCGACGCTCGAGCGGCTCGGCAAGATCCCGCTCGGCGGCACGGCCGTCGGCACCGGGCTGAACACTCATCCGGAGTTCGCAGCCCGGGTGCGCGCGAAGCTGGCTCACGACACCGGTCTTACGATCTCCGCGCCCGCCGATCCCTTCGAGTCGCAGGCTGCGCGTGACGGCCTCGTCGAGGTATCTGCTGCGCTGAAGACCGTCGCGGTGAGCCTCACCAAGATCGCCAACGATCTGCGTTTTCTGGGCTCGGGCCCTCGCACCGGCCTGGCGGAGATTTTCCTGCCCGAGCTCCAGAAGGGCTCGTCGATCATGCCCGGCAAGGTCAACCCGGTCATCCCCGAGGTCGTCACGCAGGTCGCCGCGCAGGTGATCGGCAACGATGCGGCGATCACGGTCGGTGGACTGCAGGGCCACTTCGAGTTGAACGTCTTCGTGCCCCTCATGGCCCGCAACCTTCTTCAGTCGATCAAGCTGCTCGCCTCGGCGAGCCGCCTGCTTGGCGAGAAGTGTGTCGCCGGGATCGAGGCGAATCGCGAGCAGTGCGAGAGCTATGCCGAGCTGACGCTCTCGGCCGCAACGGCGCTCAATCCACACATCGGCTACGACAAGGCGAGCGAGATCGTCAAGAAGGCCGCCGCGTCGGGACGTTCGTTGCGTGAGGTCGCGCGGGAGGAGGGTGTCTCGGACGACGTGCTCGATGAGGCGCTCGACTACCGCAAGATGGCCAAGCCGCACGGCTGATCTCACGCCTGGTTGCGGTTTCGATATCGCGGTTTTACTATCTGGTCTTGGGGGGATCGAAGAGAGACCGTCCACGCACGAACGTCAGAAGGGGAGAAAGCCATGCGGAGATTGACCAACCCCAGGACGCTCGTCGTCCTGGCGGCGATTGCGGTCGCAGTGGCTGCGGTCGGCGGACTGCTGGCGAAGAGCAGCCACTCGGGCAGCTCGCCGCAGGCGCGGATCGCGCAGAAGCAGATCCAATTCGAATCGCAGGGCGCCGACAGCGGTCCCGGCGGCGAGTCGAACGACTTCCTGACCCTGCAGCAGCAGTTTTCTGAGGCCCGGACGGCCCCTTCGGGGATCGTCGATCCAGGGGCGTACTCGGCGGCGCTCGGCCAGCTGAACGGTCTGGGGACCGTCGGCGGCTCTTGGACCGACATCACCGCCGTCAAGTACGACGCCGACCATCCGGCCTACCGCGACTTCTACTCGAACTCGAGCGGCGGCAATGGGCTCGTGACCGGCCGGATCACCGGCCTGGCCGCGGACACCGCGGGTGACATCTGGGCGGCCGGCGCCGACGGCGGCGTCTGGCGCCGTGATGCCGGCGCAAGCTCGTGGACCGCGATCGACGACGGGCTCCTGTCGCTCTCGTCGGGCGACCTCGAGTACTACGGCGGCAAGCTCTGGTACGCGACCGGCGAGGCCAACACGGGCGGCACGAGCTACGTCGGTGCCGGCGTCTACGTGCTGGCCGACCCGACGAGCTCGACGAGCTGGACGCGCGTCGGCGGCAATGAGCTCGAGTCGACGACGATCGGCAAGCTTCGCTTCGGCGGCGGCAAGGTGTGGGGGGCGACGCTGCGCGGCGTGTGGTATCACGACGCGTCGACCACCTCTGGCCCATGGACGCTGGCGTTTGCGCCCAACCCGGGCAACCTGCCGTCCTCGCTGCAGGCGTTCACCGCGCCGGGGTCACAGATGGCGGGCGCCACGTTCGGTTCGTCGACCTCGTCGCTCACAAACGCGCCGTACAAGAACATCGCCAACGATGTTGCGGTCGACCCGGCGAACCCGAATCACATCATCGCCGCGGTCGGTTGGCGCAGCGGCGACTCCTACAACGGGTTCTACGAGACGACCGATGCCGGCAAGACGTGGACGAAGATCAACCCGACGGGAGCGATCCCGGCCAACGACATCGGCTACGTGACCTTCGCCTATTCGGCACACGGCGAGAAGCTGTATGCGATCAACGAGTCCCCGACGCTGCTGAACAAGCTGACGGGCACCGTCAACAGCTACCTCGACGGGATCTACGTCTCGAACAACGGCTCGATTGCCGGGCCGTGGTCGAAGATCGCCGACTCTCAGAAGCTTGCGAACTCGGGCTCCGCGCTCAAGCAGGCGGTCGGCGGCAAGGGCTTCGGCCCGGGGATTCAGGCCTGGTACAACCAGTCCCTGATCGTCGATCCGACGAACCCCAACCACGTCTATGCGGGGCTCGAGGAGATCTACGAGACCCAGAACGGCGGCTCGAACTGGAACACGGTCGGGCCCTACTGGAACTTCCTCTTCTCGTGTTGGAACCCGAACGTTCTCTATCCGCCGAACGGTCCAAGCGGGGGCAACGGTTGCCCGCTCACCACTCACACAGACCAGCACTCGATTGCGATCGGCGGGTCGGGTGCCGGGGCGTTCGTCGTCGCCGGTAACGACGGTGGTGTCTACACGCGTCCGCTCAACGGCCACGTGAACGGCAACGGCAATGCGACCGACTGGGTCAGCCTCAACGACGGCTCGATCGACGCGCTGCAGTTCTACGCCGTGGGTATCGGGAAGATCAACCCGGTGCAGCACACGACGCCCGAGCAAACGATGAATGAGACGACGACCACGGACACGCCTACAGTGACCGGGTTGCCGGTGGTCGGTGCTGGGAGCGGTGTGCTGGTCAGCGGTGGGATGCAGGACAACGGCGGTCTGCTGATGCGGCCGGGCGCCAACACGATCGTGTCGAACTTCGGCGGCGACGGCGGTGACGTCCTCGTCGACCCGAACGACGGCTGCAACATCGTTCAGGAGTACGTCGTCTTGTCGATGACCGTCACTCAGACGTGCGCGCATCCGAATCCATTCACACGTCCGAATGCATTCCTCGACCTGTCGCAGACGACGAGCTTCAAGATCGGCCCACCTGACATCAACGCACGCTTCATCGCACCGTTCGTCGCGAACAAGACGAACATCAACGAGTGGCTCGCCGGCGGCAACAGCCTGTGGCTCCAGGAGTCAGGGTTCGCGATCCGCAGCCGCAACGCGTGGACGAAGGCGTACACGTTGTCGAACGCCGGCCAGGTCTACACGGCCCTGGCGATGAACGGTTCGAAGGCGATCGGCGCCTGGTGCGGTCCCTGCAACAACGCAGGCTTCGCCCGCGGGATCACTCTGGGCGTGAAGAGCGGCGGGACGTGGACGTTCTCGCCGGTGACGCTTCCGGCGAGCTTCCCGCTGCGGTACATCGGCGGCGTGGCGGTCAGTGACACCGGAACGCTCTACGTCGCCGTCAACGGCTTCTCCCGTCGCTTCACCGAGGGCGAGGGTGCGGGCGTCGGTCACGTCTTCCAGTCGACCGACAACGGCGCCACGTGGACGGACATCTCGGCGAACTTCCCGGATGTTCCCGCCAACTCGATCCAGGCGCTCTCCGACGGTTCGCTGGTCGTCGGCACCGACCTCGGTGTCGTGTATCGCCAGCCGGGAGCGAGCACCTGGAACCGGCTCGGCACCAACCTGCCGCTGACGGTCGACATGGACGTCGAGCTCGGGCCTGACGGCAACATCTACGTCGCGACGCACGGCCGCGGGATCTGGAGCATCCCGAAGCCGCCGACGCCGTAGCTCACCAACTCGAGCGGGCCGCCTGCGGGCGGCCCGCTCCTCGACACTTGATCCTGCGCCGAGAGAGCTGTATTCAGGGGGTGAGTGGTTGCGGGCACTCCCGCGGCCTGACCGCGAGAGTGGCTGCATCGCCCCGGGCTCCGAACGCCCGAACGAGGAACGCCGTGCACGAGTCCACAGTCATCGGCAGGCGGACCGTGAAGCTTCCCAGTCGGCTCGTCGTCGCCCAGCGAGTGGTCGCGCCGTCGTGCATGACGACGACCCGGACACGCTCGCCGGCGGAGAACGCGAAGCCCTTGACCGTCAGCGGTGAGGCGTTCGTCACGGCCAGCCTCGGCGCTCTGGCGGCGGCTGCGGACGGCAGCAGAAGCGCTGCCACGAAGGCAAGCGCTAGCAGAAAGCGCATACCTGAAGTGTGCCAGGCTGCCCCGCTTCTCAAACGTCGTGGCAGCGACTTGACAGGTCGGGAGCGGAGGAAGATAAACCGATATCAGGCCGGGTACTGACGGCGTGATCGGGTATGGGTCTGGAGTCTATTAGGGGAGATACACAATGTCGAAGAGGGTTCGGATCGTTGTGGCGGTCCTGCTGGTGGCTGCGGTCGCCACGGGTCTCGCGCTGATTGCCGGCTCGAGCGGGTCGAGATCGCTCGAGGGCGAAGGTCACGAAGGGCAGGGCGGCAGCAGCGCGATCCTGCGCCACGAAGATGCCTTCGGTGTCGCAGAGCGGGAAGGCCCAGGGAGTTATGCGGACCAAGTCGCCGAGTTGAACGCTTATCCGGCGGACAGCATCACCGCTGAGCAGATCGCGTCGGCGCAGGCCGCGTTCACGGACAACCAGGGTAACGGGTACGGCAAGGGCAAGCATTCGACGACTTCGTGGTACTCACTCGGCCCGAACAACGCGGTCTACCCCGCGTCGCTCAACCGGCATGGCAGCAATTACGTCAGCTCCGGGCGCATTACCGCCCTGACGATCTCGCCGACGTGCGACAAGTCGCGCTGCACCGTTTGGGTCGGCGCAGCGGGTGGCGGCGTCTGGCGAACCGACAAGGCCCTCTCGGGCAACCCGGGCTGGCAGAACGTCTCCGACGGCTCCTTCGCATCAGGTGCGATCGGCTCGCTGACCTATGACGCAGCTCACAACACTCTGTACGCCGGCACAGGCGAGGATGCCGCAGCCGGAGACGCCGAGGCGGGTGTCGGCATCTACAAGTCGACTGACGGAGGCGACACCTGGACCGCGCTCGGTGGTAACAGCAACTTCACGTTCCGGGCGATCAGGCAGATCAGCGTCGACAAGAACGACCCGACCGGGAAGACGATCTACGTCGCCGACGGACGAGGCGTCCACGGCATCTCGTCGACGACAGCCGGTGCCGTCTCGCAGATTCCGGGAGGGCCCGGCGTAGGCGTTTGGAAATCGACCGACGGCGGCGCGACGTTCACTCTCCTCCAGCCGACCACAGTCGTGCTCGGTCCGCTGCCCGGCCAAACGTTCCCCTCGAGCTTCGGCTCGACTCGGGGCGCAACCGCAGTTGAGCTCGACCCGACGCATCCGGGTGTCGTCTACGCGACGGCCTACCAGAAGGGTGTCTGGCGGTCGACGGACAACGGCGCCACGTGGACGAACATCCACGTCGGGTTCGGATCGAGCTCGGATCGCAGCGAGTTCGCGCTCGCGACGCTGCCCAACGGCGACACGCGCATGTACCAGACAGAGGGCGACAGCGGCCCTCCGAAGGACACCGACGGGCACGTTCACGGCGATCTGCTGTACAGCCGGTTCTTCATCGCGAACGGCGTTCAGGCAGGCTCGCCGACATTCACCGACATGACCAGCGCGGGTCTCACATTCCACACGGATGCCGGCGGCAACATCGTTGCCGATCCGTCCAGCCCGGGCTATGCGACATACAACTTCTGCACGGGACAATGCTGGTACGACCAGGGCGTCTACAGCCCGCCGAGCCGGCCGAACATGGTCTACGTGTACGGGTCGTTCGTCTATGGCGAAGCCCCCGATCTGGGCCAGGACGGCTTCCGCACGCAGGGTGGGGTCTCGAACGGCCGCGCCGTGCTGCTCTCAACCGACGGCGGCAACACCTTCACCGATCTGACGGAGGATGCATCGTCGACCACGGCCCCGCAGGGGCTTCATCCCGATCAGCACGCCCTCGTCACAAACCCCTCGAATCCGCTGCAGTTCTTCGAGGGCTCCGACGGCGGGTTGATGCTGTCCGACGGAACGCTGGCGGATATCTCTTCGCGCTGCGACCTTCGCGGACTCAGCGGCGGGGATCTGGCGCGTTGTAAGCAACTGCTGTCGGCCGTGCCGGGCAGCTATTCGCCGCTGAATGTCGGCCTGCAGACCCTCCAGTTCCAGAGCCTGTCGGTGAATCCGAACGACTCGAAGAATGTGCAGGGGGGCACGCAGGACAACGGAACCTTCGAGACGCAAGGGTCCGTCACCACGTGGCCGCAGACGATCTTCGGCGACGGTGGGCTCTCGGGCTTCGACCCGACCAACACGCACTTCCGGTTCCACACCTATTTCTCACAGCAGCCGGAGGTGAGCTTCCGGGACGGCACTCCGTCGTCGTGGAACTTCATCGGCGATCCGCTGTTCGCGGAATCGGCGCTCTTCTACTTCCCGATCATCAGCGACCCGATCGTTTCGGGAACGCTGTATTCGGGCCTCAACCACGTCTGGCGCACCCTCGACGACGGCGGGCCGCAGGCGTACCTCGAGCAGCACTGCAACGAGTTCACCGGCGACGGTCCGGATGTGAATCCGCACCCGACCTCGAACGCAGTCTGCGGTGACTGGGTGAAGCTCGGGGATCCCTCGCTGACGAGCGCTGGTCGTGGCACTAGGTCAGGCGGCAACGTCAGCTGGGTGGCTCGGACGCCGCAGAATGCGGGCACGCTCTGGGCCTCGACGACGACGGGTCGCGTCTTCGTCTCGACCAATGCGAACAGCGTCGACCCAGCGGCCGTGACGTTCACACGGCTCGACACGCTGGCTTCGAACAGCCCGAACCGGGCGATCAGCAGCATCTACGTCGACCCGGCGAACCCGAACCACGCCTGGATCTCGTACCTGGGCTACAACGACACGACGCCGGCCACCCCCGGCCACGTCTTCGAGGTCACGTACACGCCGGCCGCGGGAACCGCTCCCGCCACCGCGACGTGGACGATGCTCGACAACGTCGGAACGGGCGGCGTCGGCAACCAGCCGGTGAACGGCGTCGTCTACGACAAGAACACCGGTGATCTCTACGCTGCGACCGACTTCGGCGTGATCCGCCTGGCTGCGGATGACACTGCAAGTGGGTGGGTCATGGCGGCGAAGAACCTGCCGATCGTCACCGTGGCAGGTCTGACGATCAACCCGGATGCGCGGCAGTTGCTCGCCGCAACCCACGGGCGCGGGGCCTACCAGCTCACGCTTCCGTAGCGTTCGGACAAGCTCCAAAGTGTGCAGGGCCACCCGTGAGGGTGGCCCTGCGTGCTTCTCCGGCTGCCCGTCTGGGTGCATGATGAGCTCATGAGATCCGCGCTCGTCGTGCCGGCCGTCGTGTTCTGACGGGGATGCTCGTCCTTGTCGTAGCTGTCGTTCTTCTGCACGGGACGGTGACGATCGGCCCGACGACGCCGGTTTGCAAAGCCGGCGTGCCCTGCACGAAGCCGGCCGCGCACGTAACACTCACGTTCGTGCGCGCCGGCCGGACGCTGCGCGCGGCGACGGACGGTCTCGGTCACTACCGCATCGCGCTCCCCGCCGGAACCTGGAGGGTGCGGGCCAGCGCGGGGATGCGCATGGCGCCCACCTCAATCGTCGTGCCGAGCGCTCGTACCGCCCGGCGCGATTTCGCCATCGACACGGGGATTCGCTAGTACGAAACGGCGCCGCG
>DATBBH010000074.1:0-9377 GCA_036271075.1 Gaiellaceae bacterium
CTCACCGACGAGCGACTCGGAGCCGTTCTGCGCCACGCGAATCTTGCGAATCGCGGTGCGGGGGATGGACAACGCGACGTCGATTCCGGTGGCCTGCTCGCGGCCGGCGAGCCTGACGGTGTCCTCGGTGACGGTCACGTACCCGACGTAGTGTCGTTGGGCGTGCTGTCGCCGCCAGGCCACCCGCCGCGTGTCACGAACCCCCAGCATCAGACGACAGTGACGACGAGCTTGAGGACGTTGTCCTCGCCAATCGTCTTGACACCTTTCATGTAGTCCTCGCCGGTCTTGGTCGTGAAGATGTACGTGCCTTTTGCGGTGAAGACAACATGTGCCTTCGCGCCGATGCGCTTCATCGTTGCGCCGGTGATCGCGGCTTTGACGCCACGGCCGTTTGCCTGGATCAAGGTGTGCGGCATCACGTCGTTGTCGACGACGGTCAGGACGGAGCCTCGAGCCAGCGTGATCGACTGCGTCGCACGCCAGCTGGTGCCGTCCAGCGACCAGCTGTGGCAGCCGTGGAGCTCATGGCGGATCGTCAGCGTCGCGGTCTTCGGGGCGGCAAGTGCCGAGCCTGCGACTGCGAGTGCGACGAACATGGTGAGTACGAGTTTCATCTGAATTCCCTTCGGTCTCTGTGGAAGTACAAGGGCGGACCGTCTGCAGGCGGCCCGCCCTCGGAGATGCGCAGGTCTTACGCGGCGGGGGCCGTCTTTGTCCCCGCCGCCTTCGGCGTGCGCTTGCCGAAGAGCTGGAGGCCTGCCTCGCGGCCGCGGAGCGATCCGAAGAGCACGAGGATTCCGAAGCCGATGCCGGTCAGGAGGAATGCGATGCCGGTGACGATCCCGAAGAGCGCCACGTTCTCGGCCAGGAAGCTCGCGTTGAGGGCCGTCGACAGTGCGGTCTCGGTCACCCAGGTGTTGCGGGCGGCATTGTCGAGCGGCTGGCCGTTCGCTCCCTTGCTGGCCAGCGTTGCATCGTTGGTTCCCTTGCCGTCGGCGGTCGCGTAGCGCGGCATCTGCGAGTACGTCAGGCCACCGCTCGCCTCGAGCGCGTGAATCCTCATGTACTGCGCGAAGTCGCGGGCGAGGGCGCCGGTGGTGATCGCTTTGCCGGCGATGTTCGCCGTTGGCAGCTTGATCGACGCGGGCAACCCGGCCGCCTTCGCCTCTGCGGCGATCGCGGACCTGGTCATGTCGGGGGTGCCGACGATCTGCTCTGCCTTCAGGCTGTCCCGAACCGTGTTGCGGCCGTTGACGCCGAGTGCGATGGCGACGACGCCGAACACGATCAGGACGACGGTTGCGACGACGCCTCCGATTTCTAGGTACTTGCGCATCTCTGACTCCTTTTCGCTTGGCCAAGGTGGTCGCTCGGCCTTTCCCTTCACTCTGGAGCCGCCGCGCCGCGCCGCCATCCGGTCGCGTGCGGAAGACCACTGCGGTAAACCCACACAGCGCAACCGGGTTTCGCGCGTGGCGCGTGCCGTCAGGCGCCGGTGAGATCGCGCCGGCCGAACGACCAGAGGCTCGCGAGCGCGGCGAGAGCGGCTAGGCCGAGGAGCGCGGCGGCGGCGCCGGCTCGGAAAGGCTGAGCGGGCACGAGGGCGGCGTGCTGGAACGGGCTCAGGTCGAGCAGCCAGTGCGGCGCGCCGATGAGGGCTCCGAGCAGCTGCCAGACGAAGGCGACGCTCACCAGCCCGTATGCGATGCCGCCGGTCGCCCGCGGCACAACCGCGAAGGCGAGCGCAGCGAGTGCGAGGAAGAGCAGTGCGACGGGCAGGCAGTTGGCCCCCGCCTCGAGCAGCCGCGGCAGCGAGACATGTGCGTGTTGGGCGGTTGCGCCGGCCCAGGAGCAGAGTGCAGCGGCGATCGCGAGCGACGCGGCGGCCGCGGCAGCGAGGACCAGCCGCCCGCTGAGGAACCGGCGCCGGTCGACCGGAAGCGCGAACAACGTCTCGAGTCTCTGATCGGCCTCGTCGCGCCGGACGGCGACGATCTGGGAGCACGCGAAGAGGCTGATCGTGAGCACGAAGAGCTGGAAGTAGAAGCCGAGTGCGCCGCTGGGAGTGGTGATCGTGATGCCGCCGAGCTTCTGCAACTGCTCGCGCAGGCTGGCGGGAAGGTTGGCGTTGGTGAAGCTCGTCGAGAGAACGCCGACGACGACGGCGAACAGGCCGGTGCCGACGGTCCAGACGGCGAGGCTGCCCAGCTCGCCGCGCACCGCGAGCGCCGTGGGCGACGAAAGCAGCCGAAAGCGAGGATCTGCGCTGTCACGCGCCGGTAGCAGGCCGGTACCGACGTCGCGACGCTGCCCGATCAGCCCGGCGACGGCGAGCAGCGCGGCGCCGCTCAAGGCCGGTAGGGCAAGGACGGCAGGTCGCGCGCCCGCGAACGCACGCGCCTCCTCGCTCCAGCCAAGTGGCGTCGCCCAGCGCAACCAGCCGAACGAGGCGGAGGTATCGCCGATCACACGCAGCATGTACGCGACCGCGAGGGCCGCCGTCGCGAGCTCGAGCGCGCTGCGGCGCGTCGGCGCGAGCTGAGATGCGAGCGCGCCGAAGCCTGCGAACACGAACAGCGGTGAGACGGTGACCAGCGCGAGAAACGCAGAGCCGCCGACCGCCAGCCGTGCGCCCGCCAGCCCGACGAACAGTGCGAGCCAGAGTGCCCCCGCGCCCGCGCCGATCGCCGCGAGGGCGCCGAGGTAGGCGGCTCGGCGGCTGACCGTCCCGGCCAGCACGAGCTCCTGACGGCCCGCGTCTTCCTCGGCACGCAGGGCGCGCACCGCGGCCAGCAGTCCGAAGATCCCGGCGATGATCGAACCGACACCGCCGACGCGCCAGGCGGCGTAACCGCCCACGCTCAGCAGGTCGTGGGGCGAGCCGTAGAAGAGCTCGACCGCCTTGTTCGACCCGAAGCTGCGAGCGAAGCTGAGGCGCTCGGCAGTCGTGGGATAGCTGCGGCGGTAGCCGACGACATTCGCGGCTGCGATGAACAGGAACAGTGCCGCGAACGCGATCGTCCGGCCGCGTGTGTCGGCGAACGAGCGCCGAGCGATCGCTCTAGCCGCGTCCACCCGGCGCCGAGCCGTCGTAGTGGTGCAGGAAGATCTCTTCGAGCGACGGCTCTCGGCTCGTCAGCGTCACCACCGGCTGACCTGCGAGCGCTGCGAGCAGCGGCTGCGGGCTCCCGGCAACCTCGAGTCGCAGCGTGTTGCCTGCGGCCTCCGCGACGCGCACACCGGGCACGCCGTCGAGCTCCGGTGGTACTCCGTCGAACGTGACTTCGATCGTCTGCGATCGCAAATGCCGCAGCTCGGTGAGGGTTCCCTCGTCGACCAGGCGCCCGGCACGGAGAATGCCGATCCGGTCGCAGAGAGCCTCGACCTCGCTGAGGATGTGCGACGAGAGGAACACGGTCTGTGCGCGGTCCTTCGCCTCGAGCACGGTCTCGCGGAACGCCACCTCCATCAGCGGATCGAGGCCGCTGGTCGGCTCGTCGAGAATCAGCAGCTCGGCTCTCGTGGCGAAGGCCGCGATCAGCTGAACCTTCTGACGGTTGCCCTTGGAGAGAGCGCGCACCTTCTTGCTCGTGTCGAGCTGAAAGCGCTCGACCAGGAGCTCACGATAGGCGGTGTCGGTCGAGCCGTGCACGTGCTCGAAGAACGCAAACGTCTCGGTGCTCGTCAGCGCCGGCCACAGGTAGGGCTCGCCGGCGACGTAGGCCACACGTCGATGCGCCGCGACGGGCTCACGCCACGCGTCGAGCCCGTACAGCTCGGCGCGACCGGCCGTCGGTCGGTGCAGGCCGAGCAAGAGGCGGATCGTCGTGGTCTTGCCGGAGCCGTTCGGGCCCAGATAGCCGTAGATCTCGCCCTGCTCGATCGTCAGGTCGAGCGCGTCGAGCGCCAGTGTGCTGCCGTATCGCTTGGTCAGCCCCTCGGCGTGGATCGCCTCCATGTCTCCGATCTTGGCGGAATCAGCGCGGGCTGGGCGGCTTACGACGGCGGGGCGGCGGCTTCCACTCCAGGCGCCTCTTGGTGAAGCCGGACAGCAGCATCAGCAGCGTCGCAACGACCAGGACCAGCGCATGGAAGGAAGGGCTCATGCCTGACTCTCGCTCTCAGTATGAACCTTGGCCTTGGGGAGCGCCACGGGTCAAGCGCGTCGCGAGCTCCGCCCGTGCAGCCGCCTGCTCGGACACGACGATCACCGGGCACGAAGCCAAGTGCGGCAGACGCATCGCGACGCTGCCCGCGACGGCCCCGGCGACGACACCGAAGCCACGGGTGCCACACACGATCACGTCTGCGCCGGAGGTTTCCGCGGCCTTGGCGATATCGCCGGCCGCGTTGTGGTGCGTCGTCCCGACGACCAGTTCGGCGTCGAGTCCGTCGGCCTTCAAGTCCTCGACCTGCGCGAGGAGCTTCGCGCGCCGAGCCGTTTCGTCGGCGAGAACCGGCACTCCTACCGCGCGTCCGCCGAGGAACCGCTCTTCACAGTGATACGCGATCAGACGGCCTCCGGGCTGCAAGAGCCGTACCGCCTCCACGAGCGCGCCGTCTGAAACAGGCGACGCATCGGTTGCCCAAAGCACGATCTCGTACATGCGCGCGCGCCTCCTTGGTTGGGCGACTTCATTCGATCATGGCCGGCCGAGGGCGCGTGTTAATCGGCGAATACCCCGAGCCGAGTGCGGCAAAACCCGGGCGCGGCGGCGTTGCGCTGGGTGCAGTCTGGAAGCGACCAACAAGGGAGGAGCTCATGAGAGCGCTCGTCTACCACGGCCCAGGCAACCGGTCCTGGGACACAGTTCCGGACCCAGTCCTCATCGACCCGACGGACGCGATCGTGAAGATCGACACGACGACGATCTGCGGAACCGACCTGCACATCCTCAAGGGCGACGTGCCGACGTGCACGCCCGGCACGATCCTCGGGCATGAGGCAGTCGGAACCGTGGTCGAGGTCGGCGCCGCCGTCACGACGATCGAACCGGGCGACCACGTGCTCGTGTCGTGCATCACTTCCTGCGGACGCTGCAGGTTTTGCAAGGACGGCCACTACGGTCTCTGCACCGGGGGTGGTGGCTGGATCTTCGGACACACGATCAACGGGCTGCAGGCGGAGTACGCACGCGTCCCGTTCGCAGACACTTCGGTCTACAAGGTGCCGCAAGAGCTCACCGATGAGGATGTGCTGTTCCTCGCCGACATTCTTCCCACGGCCTACGAAGTGGGCGTCTTGAACGGAGGCGTCCAGCCCGGCGACACCGTCGCCGTGGTTGGTGCCGGGCCGATCGGGCTGGCGACGGTCATGACCGCGAAGCTGTTCACCCCCGGTCACATCGTCGCGATCGACCTGTCGGATGCGCGGCTTGAAAAGGCCCTCGAGTTCGGCGCCGACTCGACAATCAACAACGGTCGCGAAGATGCGGTCGAGCTCGTCATGGCGCTGACGGGCGGGTTGGGCGCCGATGTGGCTGTCGAAGCCGTCGGAGTGCCCGACACCTTCGAGCTGTGCACCGCGATCGTCCGGCCAGGGGGGCACGTTGCGAACGTCGGTGTCCATGGTCATTCGGCGACGCTGCACCTCGAGACGCTGTGGATCCGCGACATCACGATCACGACCGGTCTCGTGGACGCCAAGACCACGCCGCAACTGATGAAGCTGATCCAGGAGCGCCGGCTCGATCCGACGCCGTTCGCAACGCATCGCTTCTCGCTCTCCGACGTCGAGACGGCGTACGACACGTTTGCGGCAGCGGCTGAGACGCATGCGTTGAAGGTGGTTCTCAGCGCTGAGCCCGTACCGGCCTTGCCCGAGCACGCGGCTGCAGCGACTCCGTTGGCGGTCGGCGTCAGCTGAACGACGCGCCGTTTATCCCCTCGCCACCGATGAGCCCGACGCTGTCGGTGGTGAGGGGAGCGGTCTGAGTCGTAGAGTCTCCTGATGGACACAACGCCGCTCGACGCCGAGGAGCTGAGGCTGATCGACGCCTACTGGCGCGCTGCCAACTACGTGTCCGTCGGCCAGATCTACCTGCTGGACAACCCGCTTCTGCGTGAGCCCCTCGAGCCGGAGCACGTCAAGCCGCGCTTGCTCGGGCACTGGGGCACGACGCCCGGCCTGAATCTCGTCTACGCACACCTGAACCGCCAGATCCGCGCACGCGACCTGAATGCGATCTACATCTGCGGCCCCGGCCACGGCGGCCCGGGCATGGTCGCCAACGCGTACCTCGAGGGCACCTACAGCGAGTTCTACGCGCACATCCAGGAGAACGAGGAAGGCCTGCGCCGGCTGTTCCGCCAGTTCTCGTTCCCGGGCGGGATCCCGAGCCATGTCGCGCCGGAGACACCGGGGTCGATCCACGAGGGTGGTGAGCTCGGCTATTCACTCGCGCACGCCTTCGGCGCGGCGTTCGACAACCCGGACCTGCTCGTCGCCTGCGTCGTCGGAGACGGCGAGGCCGAGACGGGGCCGCTCGCGACGAGCTGGCATGCGAACAAGTTCCTCCACCCGCAACGGGACGGGGCGGTGTTGCCGATCCTCCACCTGAACGGCTACAAGATCGCGAACCCGACCGTGCTCGCGCGCATTTCGGAGCTCGAGCTCGCCTCACTGTTCGAGGGCTACGGCTATCGGCCGCTGATCGTCTCCGGCGACGAGCCGGATGCAGTTCATCGCGATCTCGCAGCGGCGCTCGACGATGCGCTGGACGAGATCGCCGAGATCAAGCGCAACGCACAGGCGCGGCCGCGCTGGCCGATGATCATCCTGCGCACGCCGAAGGGCTGGACCGGCCCCGCAGTGGTCGACGGGCTTCCCGTCGAGGGCACGTGGCGCTCGCACCAGGTGCCGCTGGCCGACACACGCAACAACGAGGAACATCGCCGCCAGCTCGAGGAGTGGCTCCGCAGCTACCGGCCCGAGGAGCTGTTCGACGCCGACGGCAGGCTCAGGCCCGAGTTGCGCGCTGTCGCGCCCGACGGCAACCGGAGGATGAGCGCGAATCCCCATGCAAACGGTGGCCTGCTGCTCCGCGACCTCGAGTTGCCCGACTTTCGGAAGTTCGCAGTCGACGTCGAACGGCCTGCGAAAGACTGGAGCGAAGCGATGCGCGTGCTCGGCCGCTTCCTGGCGGGCGTGGTCGCGGAGAACTCCGAGAGCTTCCGCGTCTTCGGGCCCGACGAGACCGAGTCGAACCGGCTCGGCGACATCCTCTCCGTCACCGATCGACAGTGGGAGGCCGAGGTTCTGCCGACCGACGAGCACCTGGGGCAGGAGGGCCGGGTCGTCGAGGTGCTCTCGGAGCATCTGTGCCAGGGCTGGCTCGAGGGCTACCTGCTGACAGGCAGGCACGGCGTTTTCAATTGCTACGAGGCGTTCATCCACATCGTCGACTCGATGTTCAACCAGCACGCGAAGTGGTTGAAGGTCACCCGTGGGATCCCGTGGCGCCGGCCGGTCGCGTCGCTGAACTATCTCCTCAGCTCGCACGTCTGGCGACAGGACCACAACGGCTTCTCGCACCAGGATCCGGGCTTCATCGACCACGTCGTGAACAAGAAGGCCGAAGTGGTGCGCGTGTACCTGCCACCTGATGCGAACACGCTCCTGAGCGTGGCCGACCACTGCCTCCGCAGTCGCGACTACGTGAACGTGATCGTCGCGGGCAAGCAGCCGGCGCTGAACTACCTGTCGATGGAAGAGGCGATCGTTCACTGCACGCGCGGCATCGGCATTTGGGACTGGGCGTCGAACGACGACGGTGGTCAGCCTGACGTCGTTCTGGGTTGCGCGGGTGACATTCCGACGCTCGAGGTGATCGCCGCGGCGGCGGTGCTGCGCGAACGCCTGCCGGAGCTGAAGGTTCGCGTCGTGAACGTCGTCGACCTGATGCGCCTGCAACCCGACAGCGAGCATCCGCACGGTCTCTCCGATCACGAGTTCGACGCGCTGTTCCCGTCTTCGACACCGGTGGTCTTCGCCTACCACGGTTACCCGTGGCTGATCCACCGCCTCACCTATCGGCGCTCGGCGCACGACAACCTCCATGTGCGCGGCTACAAGGAGGAGGGGACGACGACGACCCCGTTCGACATGGTGATGTTGAACGACCTCGACCGTTTCCATCTGGTGATCGACGTGATCGACCGGGTTCCCGGCCTCGCGGAGCGCGCCGCTCACTTGCGTCAGGAGATGGTCGACACGCGGCTGCAGATGCGCAGCTGGACACGCGAGCACGGCGAGGATCATCCGGATGTGCGTGAATGGACGTGGCCTTACTGAATGTGCTCGTCGTCAACGCCGGGTCGACGAGCCTGAAGCTGCACCTCGTTTCAGCGAACGGAGGCGTCGAGCGGCTCGACTCGATCGGCGAGGCGACCGGGCGCATCGAGGCAGTGGCGCACCGAGTCGTCCACGGCGGGCCAAGGTTTCGCGAGCCGGTCGTGATCGACGCCGAAGTCCGCGCCCAGATCTTCGAATTGGAGCCGCTGGCGCCGCTGCACAACGCGCCGGCGCTGCGCGGGATCGAGGCCGCCGAGGCGGCATTCCCGAGGCTGCCGCAGGTCGCCGTGTTCGACACGGCCTTCCACGCGACAATCCCGGCCGCGGCGGCGACATACGCGCTGCCCAAGCAATGGCGCGACGAGTGGGGGGTGCATCGCTACGGATTCCACGGCCTCTCCGTGCAGTGGGCCGCGGAGCAGGTGCGTGTCCCGCGGCTCGTCGTCTGCCACCTCGGCGGAGGTTGCTCGGTGACCGCGGTGCTCGACGGGCGCTCGGTCGACACGACGATGGGGTTCAGTCCGCTCGAAGGCGTGCCGATGGCGACGCGTTCCGGCTCGATCGATCCCGGCGCGCTCATCTACGTACTGCGCGAGCAGGGTCTCGGCGTCGACGCCCTCGATCGCGCGCTCAACACGGAGTCCGGGCTGAAGGGCCTCGCGGGTGGCAGCGGCGACATGCGTCAACTCGAGCAGCGCATGGGGGCCGGCGATTCGGCCGCGCAGCTCGCCTTCGCCGTCTTCGTCCATCGGGTCGCGGCCGCAGTCGGTGCCATGAGCGTGGCGACGCACGGGCTCGACGCGCTCGTCTTCACGGCAGGCATCGGCGAAGGCTCGGCGCTCGTCCGTTCGAGCGTGTGCGAACAGCTCGGTTACCTCGGCGTCGGCTCGTCGGCTGTCCGTGTCGAAGTCGTGCAAGCGCGCGAGGAGCTCGTGGCTGCACGAGCTGCTGTGGCGCTCCTCAGCTGAGTTACTCGTCGGCGCGCTCGCGAGAGCCCGCCGAACCCGCTGATAGCTTCCTCGCGACAAAGCCCACAAACTCGAGCCGTCCCGAAACGAGGCGACCGAGCGGCACATGGAGG
>DATBBH010000075.1:0-6462 GCA_036271075.1 Gaiellaceae bacterium
ACGCCAGCCGTGGTTTCGCATCTGGCGCACCGCATCGGCGAAGCCGTCGTCGGACGTCGTGATTGCGCCCCCCTCGCCGGTCGTCACGATCTTGCGCGGATGGAAGCTGAGGCAGCCCGCAATGCCGAGACCGCCACAGGCGCGCCCCCGGTACCGAGCGCCGAGGGCTCCGGCTGCGTCCTCGAGCAGCGGCACGTCGGGCAGCTCGTGCAGCGGCAGCGGCCGTCCGAAGAGGTGCACACCGAGCAGCAGTTTCGTGCGTGGACCGACCTCGATGCGCGCCGGATCGATGTTCAGCGTCTCCGGGTCGACGTCGACGAGCACCGGCCGTAGGCCCGCGAGCGCCACGACGTTCGCGGTCGCCGGGAACGTATACGCCGGCACGAGCACCTCGTCACCCGGCTGGAGCCCGGCGGCGAGCACCGCGAGATGAAGCGCGGCGGTGCCAGAGCTCACCGCGATCGCGTGCTCGACCGCGCAGTGGCGGGCGATCTCGGCCTCGAACTCGGTGACCTTCGGGCCCATGGTGAGCATCCCGCTCTCGAGCACCTCGGCCACCTCGGCGAGCTCCCGCTCGCCGACGTCGGGCCAGCCTAAGCGGATTGGAGCGTCTTCTGCCGGTACCAAGCGATCGTCTTCTCGAGGCCCTCGTCGAGCTCGACCTGCGGCTCCCAACCGAGCACCTCGCGCGCCTTCTTGACGTTCGGGATGCGTAGCTCGACGTCCGCGTAGTGCAGCGGCTGGAAGACGATCTCCCCCGAGGCGCCGCTCAACCGCTTGATGCGCTGCGCCAGGTCGAAGATCGTCACCGCTGCGCGCGGGTTGCCGATGTTGAATGCCTGTCCCACCGCCTCGGGATGCTCGAGGCAGAGCAGCACGCCGGCGACCATGTCGGTGACATAGGTCCACGCTCGGATTTGCGACCCGTCGCCGTGGATCGTCAGGTCGCGGTCGGCGAGCGCCGCCTCGATGAAGGCGCGAATCGCCCCACCGCCGATCTGGCCGGGGCCGAAGATGTTGAACGGGTGCACCGTGACTGTCGGCAGGCCGAGCTCGTCGTGGTAGGCGTGGGCCATGTGCTCGCCCGCGAGCTTGGACACTGCGTACGTCCACCGCGCCTCGCCGACCGAGCCGATCGTCGAGACCTGGCCCTCCTCGACATTCACCGCGTGCGTTCCGAACACCTCGCTGGTCGAGAAGTCGAGGAACCGCTCGAGCGTGTCGAGGGTGCCCAGCGCCGCCTCGAGTGCGTTGTAGGTGCCGATCACGTTCACGCGCATCGTCCGCACGGGGCTCGCGAGCACCGTGTCGACGCCGGCGATCGCCGCGCAGTGGACGAAGTGGGTCGCTCCTTTGGCGGTCTCGGCAAAGTGAGCAGCGTCGAGGATGTCCCCCTGGACGAGCTCGAAGTTCGGATGCTCGGCGAGCTCGAGCCCCGAGAGGGCGTCGCGATGGAGATTGTCGAACGCGATCACCTGATTCCGCTCGACGAGCTCGCGTGCGAGGGTCGTGCCGATGAAGCCGGCGCCGCCGCTGATGAAGATCCGCTTGCCCTCGAGCATCGGGGGAAGCCTAGATGCTCGGCGACATCGCTCCGGACGGCTGCGGCTCACGGGCCGAGCCGCGAACCGCAGCGACGATGAACAGCACCGTGCCCAGGCTCAAGCCGCCCGCGATCATGATCCACACGCCCGCATTGCCCCAGAGACGAAACACGGGCCCAACGGCGAGCCGGCCGAATGGGCCGCCGAGCGCACTCGCGGTCATCACCGCGGTCAGCACCTTGGCACGCAGAGCGACCGCGGGCCGCGTCGTGATCAGTCCCATCATCGGCGCGTTCACCATCGCGACGAAGACGCCGCACATGACGACAGCCGCACACGCCACCGGCCAGGAGATCGGGGCCGCGATCGCCCAGAGCGGCAGGGTCGCGAGCACCAGCGCGACGCAGGCGAGACGAAGCGGCGGCACTCGGTCGAGGACCTTCATCGTGAGCACCGAGCCGAGGACCGCGCCGATCCCGAAGCTCGTGAACAGCCAGCCCGCGACGTGCACGTTCTGGCCGTACCGCGTGTATGCGACCAAGGGCACTGCAACTGCGATTGCGCCTGCGGCGCAGTCGAGGACGACGACCGTCAGCGTCAGCGGACCGAGTAGGCGGTCACGTGCGAGGTAGCGAAGCCCGGCGAAGACGCCCGCGGATTCACCCTCCTGCACGACGCGCCGTCCGCCACGCACGGCGACCAGCACCACTGCGAAGGCAAAGAGGTACGTCGCCCCGTCGATCAGCAGCACACCCGGCGCGCCGATCCACGCGACGAGCGCTCCGGCGAGCGCGGGGCCGATCACGATCGGCAGCTGCGTCGCGGTGCCGAACAGGGCCGACGCCTTCGACACCGTGACCTCGTCGTCGCCAAAGAGCTCCGGGATGATGGTGCGCTGCGACGCGAGATACGGCGCGCTGAAGAGACCGATCAGGAAGACGATCGCGAGCAGCAGCGGATAGCTCAGATGGCCGGTCCAGTAGAGCACCGGGACGAGCGCGACAAGCGGCGCGCGCAGTGCGTCCGAGAGGAGCATCGTCGTGCGCGCGCCGAGCCGAGCGACCAGGGAGCCGCTCGGGATTCCGAAGATCACCGTCGGCGCGAGCTCCACCGCGAGGACGACGCTCATGCGAGGCGCGGAACCGGTCGTCGACAGGACGAACCAGGGCAGCGCCACGAACGTCATCGCCGTCCCGGTGCTCGAGACCGCCTCGGCGAGGACGAGGGCGGCCAGGGTGTGTGCCCGCTGCGCCATTTGACGAATATAGTACGTCCGTACGTTTTTGTAAAGTGTGGACATGCCGAAGGTCTCCGAGGCGCACCGCGAGGAGCGCCGCCAGCAGATCCTCGACGGCGCCCGCCGCGCGTTTGCCCGCTATGGCTACGAGGGCGCCACCGTCAACCGCCTCGAAGACGAGACGGGCCTTTCGCGCGGGGCGATCTTCAGCTACTTCCCGAACAAGTGGGAGCTCTTCTTCGCCCTCGCGACGGAGGACCAGCGTGAGATCGGCGCGCTCTGGCTCGAGGAGGGGTTCGAGGGCGTCATCCGGCGGATCGGCAGCGAGGATCCGGAGTGGGTCGGGGTCTATCTCGAGGTCGCCCGCCTGCTGCGGACGAATCCGGAGCGCCGCGAGCAATGGATGGCGCGGAACCCCGACCTGCAAGCGGAAATCTCCGAGCAGCTGGCCCGCCGCCGGGCCGACGGCTTCGTGCGCGACGACCTGGAGCTGGAGTCGGTCGGCCGGTTCCTCGGCGTCGTCCTCGACGGGCTCGCCGTGCATCTCGGGGCGGGCTATCCGATCGACGTCGAGGGAACACTCGCGCTCGTGCACTCGGCTTTGGCGCCGAAGTAGCATCCGTCGCGCGTGAAGACCATCCTCTTCGTCGGCGCGGGGCGCCACCAGCGCCGGGCGATCATCCAGGCCAAGGAGCTCGGACTACGGGTGGTCGCGGTCGACCGCAACCCCGACGCGCCCGGCCTGGTGGAGGCAGACATCGCGAAGGTCGTCGACTTCGCCGACGCGCAGGCGGTGGTCAAGGCGACCGCGCGGATCTCGATCGACGGCGTGATGACCGTCAGCGCCGACCGCGCTGTGCCGGTAGTCGCCGCCGTTGCGGAGGCGCGCGGCCTCCCGGGAATCGGCGTCGAGACCGCGCACCTGATGACGAACAAGATCGCGATGCGGCGCGAACTGGCGGACGCCGGGGTGCCGCAACCGCGCTTCGCCGCGCTTCGAACGATCTCGGAGACGCGCCGGGCAGCAGACGAGGTGGGCTTCCCGTCGGTGCTGAAGCCGGCCGACTCCGGTGGGCAGCGCGGGGTCTTCCGGGTGGAGTCCCTCGACGACATCCATGCGCACCTGCACGAAGCCGTCGGCGCCTCGCCGACCGGAGAGGCGATCCTCGAAGAGTTCGTCGACGGCATCGAGATGAACGGGATCGTGATCTCGCGTAGCGGCGAGTCGATCCCGCTCACCCTCTCCGACCGGCTGCGGCCACCTGGCGTCGGCTTCGGCGTCGGCTGGATTCACGTGTATCCCGCGACGACCTACGGTTCGCAGCTCGAGGAGTCGGAGCGTGTCGCGGTGCACACCGTGCACGCGCTCGGGCTGAAGACGGGGATCGCCTTCCCGCAACTGATCGCTGCCCCAGGTGGGGGCGTGAGCGTCGTGGAGTGCGCGGCGCGCATTCCGGGAGGCCAGATGGCCGACCTCGTGCGCTTCGCGACCGGCGTGGACCTCGTCGAGGTCCAGATCCGAATGGCGCTCGGCGACGAGCTTCCCGACGAGCTCGTGCTACCGAAGTTCCGGCAACCGCTCGCGATCAGGTTCCTGACCGCCGAGCCGGGCCCCCTGCCGACCGGGCGCGTGCGGCGGATCGGCCCGCTCGACAAGGTGCTCGCGTTTCCCGGCGTCGTGCAGGCCGACGTCTACCTGCAGGTCGGCGAGACGATTCGCCCGGTGCGCGTCGACGGCGACCGGCGCGGCTACGTGATCGCCACTGCGGAGACGAACCTCGAGGCTCTCGAGCGTGCCGAGGCGGCGGCGCGGCTGCTCGATGTGGAGGTCGAATGAGCTGCGATTTTTCGGTCGCGCATTACCGGAAGCTGCTGCAGGCGGCTCAGCGCGGCGGCTACCGGTTCGCCGGGTTCGACCGGCCGCCCGAGCCGGGCGTGATCATCGTGCGCCACGACGTCGATCTGTCACTCGAGGGTGCGCTCGTCGTCGCGGAGGCGGAGGCCGCCGAGGGCGCATGGTCGACGTGGTTCCTCATGACGCGCTCGGTCTTCTACAACCTCGCATCTTCGGAGGGTGAGCAGGCGATCGCGCGACTGCGCGAGCTCGGGCATCGCATCGCGCATCACGCGGTGTGGCCACACGTCGACCTCGACGACCGCTTCGACCCGGTCGTCGCGTGGCACAACCCCGATCCGGTGTACATGCAGGCGCCGATCCCGGGCGCGGTCAACGTGATGGGGGCGCCGTTCTTCGATCCGGAGCACTACCGCTCGGACTCGAACCAGCACTGGCGCCGCGGCTGTCCGCATGAGGAGCTCGAGCGCAGTGCGTTCGAATGGCTCCAGCTGCTGACGCATCCGGAGATCTGGGCGTTCGACGGTGCGACCATGCGCGAGTCGATGGAGTCGATGCTCGACGCCGACCGAGCGAGGCGCTTCGAGCAGCTCCGGCACGACAGAATCGACCTCTCGTGAGGCCAATCACCGTCATGGTCACGGCGTCGGGCGCGCCGGGCACAGCCGCGCTGCTGCGAGCGTTGCGGGAGAATGGCGAGCGCGAGCTTCGGCTCGTCGGCACCGATATGAGCGAACGCTCGGTCGGCCGCCACCTCTGCGACGCGTTCCACATCGTCCCTGGCGGGGCCGATCCCGCGTTTCCGGACGCGATGCTCGCGGTCGCGGAGCGGGAACACGTCGACGCGATCCTCCCGCAGTCGTCGTTCGACCTCGAGGGACTGGCGGCACACGTCGACAGGTTCCCGATGCCGGTGCTCGTCTCGACCCCGGATGCGATTCACCGCTCGAACGACAAGGCGGAGACCTATGCGTTCCTGCATCGCATCGGTGTGCGCGCACCGGAGTTTCGGCGCGTCAACGGCGCGCGCGAAGTGGAAGCAGCGGCGCGTGGGCTCGGCTACCCGGATCGGCCGGTGTGCTTCAAGCCCGTGTTCTCCTCCGGTTCGCGCGGCTTCCGCATCCTCGACCCGACGGTCGATCGCGCCCACCAGCTCTTGAACGAACGGCCCGGTTCCGTGTCGATGCGGCTCGAAGAGGCGGTCGAGCTGCTGCCCGACGAAGGTGGCCCCGACCTGCTCGTGATGGAGCTCGCGACGGGCGGCGAGCGCACGATCGACGGCATCGGCAATGGGCACGAGATCGTGCTCGGCCATCCGAAGACGCGCGAGGCGATGCGCGCCGGCCTCGCGATGTACTTCGTCACGCTGGAGGACGAGGAGCTGATGCGCACCGCCAACCTGATCGTCACCGAGCTCGGGATCGAGCACTTCTTCAACATCCAGCTCGTCGGCGAGCACGTGATCGAGATCAACCCCAGGATCTCGACGATCGTCTATCAGGAAGACCTGAATCTTCCGTATCTCGGCGTGAAGCGCGCCCTCGGCGAGATCTCCGACGACGAGCTCCGGCCCTACACCTCGCGCATCCGCCCAGGCCGAACCGCGCTCCGCTACTTCGACCAGCTCGAATTCGACCAGTGAGCCTTTTTCGACAGGCCGCTCCGAGACCAGACCCGTCGCCAAACGACGGTCTGCGAGGTGCCGCAAACGTCGGCGGAGAGCCGAAAGGCGCCACGCCAAACGACGTAACGAAAGCGTGACGAACTTTCCACAGGGGCTGCGCGTGACGCACTGTCCCGTGAACATCGCCGGGATTCCCTGGGAG
>DATBBH010000076.1:0-4346 GCA_036271075.1 Gaiellaceae bacterium
CGCGGTTTCAGCGACGAGTGCTGCGGCAGGTGCGCTTTTCGTTTGCCCTGCGACCAAGACTCCTGAAACCCGTCGCGCCTGCCGGCGAGATCTACGCCCAGGGCAGACGAGGCCAGCTCGGTGGCCGCTCGCGCCGGAACCACTCGAGCGTCGCGTACGCCTGTCTCCAGTCGGAGGTCTCCTCGGCCACGCTCGCGCCGTAGCGCGCCGCGAGCTCCGACACCGGGTAGTGCACTCCCGGGTCCGAGCGCGCACCGACCATCAGGATCACACACGGCCCCTCGCCCGCCCCCACGAAGCCGTGCTCGGTCCAGGGGGCGGAGTGGAAGAAGTCCCAGGGACGGAGGCGTCGCTCCTCGCCCTCGACGAGCAGCGCGCACTCCCCTGAAACGACGAGGAACGCCTCCTGGCTCGCCTCGGCGTGGTACAGGCCGAACTGCCCTGGCTCCAGGACGGTGACGTTGATCCCGAGCTGGGCGAACTCGACCGGCGGGTCGCCGTACTCGTTCTCGAAGGCGCACCTCGCGCCCCTCGTCTCCGAGAGCCACCACTCGGCGTCGCGGACGTTGACGACGAACCAGCCCGGGGTGACGGGCGTGAGCCCCGATCCGAAGTCTTCGAGCTGCGCTTCACGCACGGACGCGATTCTCGCAACTCGGGGTGCCTACCTGTCGCCTCGCCAAACGGGCAGCATGGTCGCCTCATGTCGTTCCGTCCGCTCTGGGTCTGGCGTCTGCTCTTGCTCGGCTTTGCGATCGCCTATCTGGCGAGCGCCGGGCTGCAGGCGTGGTTGCCGCCACTACTGCCGTTCGTCGCTGCAGCGGCTGTCGAGGCTCAGTTCTTCTTCGCAGGCGTCCGCGCGGGGCGGCAGCGGCGGACGTTCGCCGATCCCGGGCCACAGCCGCATGACCTCGACGAGTTGGGCTGGGGAGGGCGTACGGTCACCGTCAGTCAGGGTGACGTGGAGCTCGTGCTTCGTCCTGGTGAGATGGGGCATGAGGAGATCGCCGAGTGGCTCGAGCTGCATCGTGATGAGGTGGCCGCGCTCGGCCCCGGACACCACGAGCTTGCGGCCATCGAGGATGCCGCGAGCCCGCTGGCACTCCAGCCGCCACCGCTTCCCAGGCAGCCGCGACGCCGCACGCGCGCGCGCCTATTGCAGGCACTCGCGGTGCTGGCGCTGTTCGCCGGAGTGTTCTTGCTCGACTCGAGGGCGGCGCACTGGCAGCGGCTCTCTGCCTCGACGCGAGCGGCGACCGTCAGCGTGCTCGACCGCCAAGCAACCCGGATCGCCGGACACCCGGCCGAGGTGATCTGTGACGTCTCGGGACGCCACGTCGGCTACGTCCAGGATGCCGACGGCTTGGCAGAGGTCGGCGGCCGCCGCGCCTGGCTGACGCCCCAGATCTGCTACCAGCTCTACCAGATCAAGCGAGACGGACGCGCCCGAGGTACGAGCTCCGGGCACGCGATCGCCGTGCTTGCGCACGAGGCCTGGCACCTGCACGGCGAGGCAAGCGAGGCGCTTGCGAACTGCTTCGCCTACCAGTCGGGCGTCCAGGTCGGAGTGTCACTCGGGCTCTCGGCCTCGACTGCCCGGCAGCTGATGCACCAGCAGCTGGCCGACAACCCCTCCGACTTCGCCGACACCCCGCAGTACGTCGTTCCCTCCGGCTGCCGGCGTGGCGGGAGCTTCGACCTACAGCTCGACGGCTCTCATTTCCCCTGAGGCGGGCTAGCCCTTGATCGCGCCGCCGAGGCCCGAGCCGCGCAGGAAGGACCGCTGGAAGATCAGAAAGCCGGCGATGGGCACCAGGCAGGCGATGAACATTGCTGCGAGGAACACGCCGAGCTCGGTCTGCGATTGGATCGTCGGTAGCCGCACGGAGAGCGGTTGCTTGTTCGGGTCCGTGAGGACGAGCAGCGGCCAGAGGAAGTCCTTCCAGGATGCGAGCACGGCGAAGACCGAGACGACGCCGAGGATCGGCTTCGACATCGGCAGCACGATCTTGGTGAAGAGCGTGAACGGGCCTGCGCCGTCGATCCGGGCAGCCTCGAAGATCTCACGCGGGAGGTTGTCGAAGAACCGTTTGACGAGAATGACGTTGAACGCGCTCGCGCCGGCCGGCAGCCAGATCGCCCAGTAGCTGTCGATGAACGAGTGGTGCAAGAGCGGCGGGTGCACGACTTCGATGTACAACGGCACGAGCAGGACGACCGCCGGGACGAACAGCGTCGTCAGCAGCATTCCGGTGATGACCTTTCCGTATTTCGGACGCAGGACGGAAAGCGCATAGCCGCCGGTCGTGGCCACCGTCAGCTGTACGAACCATGAGCCGAGGGCCAGGACGACCGTGTTCCAGAAGTAGCGGCTGACGTCGACATTGACCCACGCCTCGCGGAGGTTGCTCCAGGCCGCGCCGTGTGGGAACAGGGCCATCGGGTGGGCGATCGTGTCGTTGGTCGGCGTGATCGCGGCCTTCGCGAGCCAGAGCAGCGGGCCGAGCCCGATCACGACCAATCCGACCAGGAGCAGCACTTGCGCACCGCCCACGCCGAAGCGCACGCGCGCGCGCCGCCACTCGCCGGGCGAAACGAGGGCGGCGGGGCGCTCCTCGTTCACTCCGTGCTCCAGGAGCGCGTCGCGCGCATGTAGATGAGCGAGAACACCGCCAGGAACCCGGCGAGCATCAGGCTGAGCGCCGTCGCGGCTCCGTAGTCGCCGCCGAGGGAGTTCCCGAACGCATAGTCGTAGATCTCGAGGAGCACGGTCAGGGTCGCGTTCGCCGGACCGCCCGAGGTGAACAGGAACGGCTCGATGAATACCTGAGCGGTGCCGATGATCTGCAGGATCATCGTCACGAGCAGCACGCCTCGGAGTTGCGGCAGCGTCACGTGCCAGACCTTCTGCCAGAGCCCTGCGCCGTCGACCGAGGCGGCCTCGTAGAGCTCGCTGTTCACCCCGGATAATGCTGCGAGATAGATGATCACCGTGGCGCCGGCGTTGGCCCACGTCGCCTCGAGCACGAGCGACGGCATCGCCCACGATTGCGACTGCAGCCAGGGGTACGGCCCGAGGTGCACCCAGCCGAGGATCGTGTTGAACACGCCGACCGAGCCACCGTCGTAGAACGTCTTCCAGAGCAGCACCGCGACGACAGGTGGGATGACGACCGGCAGGTAGGCAAGTGCGCTGTACCACCCGCGGGCGCGACGCACCTCGCTCATCAGGACGGCGGCCGCCAGCGGGATTGGATACCCGAACACGAGCGCCAGCAATGCGAAGTACGCCGTGTTCCTCACCGCGATCGGCGTCTGCGGGTCGTGGATCACCTTGCTGAAGTTGGCGAGGCCGACCCAGGTCGGCGCCTGCACGAGGTTCGTGTGCTGCAGCGACATGATCACCGTGCGAAAGATCGGGTACCACGAGAACGCGCCGAAGATGAGCAGCGTCGGCAACAGAAAGAGGAGCGTCGAGAGACCGCCGCCGCGCACCCAGGTGACCGGTGTTCGCCGTACGCGGCTGCGCCGCGCTGTGGGCGCGGCTCTCTTCACGTCGATCTCGCTGACGGCATCCAGCATCGATTCTCCCTCGTGGAGTCGCGGTCGGCGGCGGGCCCCACGTCCCGCCGCCGACCGTATAGCCCCGAGCTAGGTTCCGCTCGAGATCGCCTGCTGTGCGGCGCTGTTTGCCTGTTGCAGCATCCCCTGGATATCGGCGTTCTTGTCTGTCAGGACCGCCTCGACCACTGCGTCGAGCGAGTGATAGACGCTCTGGGTCGCGACGGCCGGCTCCGGGATCAACTGCTGGTTGAAGATGCCGGTCGTGAACGGCTTCATCTGCGCGATCGGCACGTTGATGTAGGGCTTGATCCACGTGTTCGCGAGGTCGTACTGCGTCTTGTTGAACACGGGCAATGCCGGAACGCCCACCGGCTGCTTGTTCGCGACGAGGGTCCGCGCGTTGCGGATCGCCTGCGACTTCGTGATCAGCGGCTCCTCGTAGTAGAAATCGATCCACTTGAGTGCGGCCGCCTTCTCGGCCGCGTTCGCCTTCGGCTTCACCGCAACGAGGGTGCCTCCGCCCAGCACGCCTGCGTTCTTGTTCTTGGCCAGCGGTAGTGCCGCGAGCCCGTAGATCGACGGGTCGATGTTCGACGCCTGCACGAGGTTCGTGTAGACGTCCGAGCCGCTGATGTACATCCCGACGGTGCCCGCCGCGAATGCCTGGTTGATGTCGCTCCAGCCATAGTCGAAGTTGGAGCCCATCGAGTTGTCCGTCCAGCGCATGTGCTTCAGGAGGTTCAGCGCGGCGACGGTCTGTGGGTTGTTCAATGTTGCGACCG
>DATBBH010000077.1:0-10114 GCA_036271075.1 Gaiellaceae bacterium
TCCAAGGGCTCGTGCGCGCAGTACCACGCCAACGCTCCGCTCAAGTACTTCAAGCAGATCCACTTCTGGAAGACGCCGATCGCCGACTGTGGCAACGTCCAGAAGAACTGCATGGACTACACGAAGTGGCAGCAGGCTTGGACTCAGCTCAAGGGCTGAGCGATTCCCGGCCTGGAGCGCGCCGCCGTCTTGGCGGCGCGCTCTGGCGCCGCCGGTGGCTGAAGGGGCTGTCGCTCCTCGCGCCGCCGGTGCTCGCGTTCCTCGTTGTCTACATCGCGGCGCTGGTCGCGTTGTTCGTCTCGTCGTTCTGGACAGTCGACCCGTTCACGTCGCTGACGGTCCACAACTGGACACTGGACAACTACCGCGAGCTCTGGCACGGATCGACCTACCACACGGTCGCAATCCGGACGATCACAATCGCGGGCGCCGTGACGATCACCGACGCGATCATCGCCTTCCCATTCGCCTACTTCATGGCACGCGTGGCGACGCCGCGCATGCGCGCCGTTCTGTTCGTGCTCGTCCTCCTACCGCTCTGGGCGTCGTACCTGGCGCGCGTCTATTCGTGGCGGCTGATTCTCAACTCGGACGGCTTGCTCAACTGGTCGCTGCACAAGGTCGGGCTGCCGTCGACCAGCATCGCGTACACGAACACCGCGATGTGGCTGGTCTTCTCGTACGTCTGGCTGCCGTTCATGATCCTGCCTGTCTACGCCTCGCTCGAGCGGATCCCCCACTCCTACATCGAGGCCTCGCGCGACCTGGGCGCCAAGGGCTTTCGAACGTTGCGCTCGGTGATTCTGCCGCTCGCGCTGCCCGGCCTCGTCGCAGGCTCGATCTTCACCTTCTCACTGACGCTCGGCGACTACATCACCCCCATTCTGATCGGCGGCGCGTCCAGCCAGTTCATCGGCAACGTGGTCTACGACTCGGTCAACGGCGCGGGCAACCTGCCGTTCGCCGCAGCCTTCGCGGTCGTGCCGCTGGCCGTAATGGGCGTCTACCTGGTGCTCGCGCGCCGGCTCGGCGCCTTCGAGGCGCTTTAGTCATGGAGAGACGCGCGACCCGCATCGGCCTGGGGATCTGGGTGGCGCTTGTGCTCGCCTTCCTCTACGTGCCGATCCTCGTCATCTGCCTCTATGCGTTCAACTCATCCAACGTGCAGAGCTGGCCGATCGCCGGCCTGACGACCAAGTGGTTCTCGCCGACGATCCACAACGGCGACATGCAGCAGGCGCTTCTCCTCTCGCTGAAAGCGGCGACGCTGGCCACGCTGATCGCGCTCGTCCTCGGCTCGGCGGCGTCGTTCGGCGTGCACCGGTTCCGATTCTTCGGCCAAGACTCGATCTCGTTCCTGCTCGTCCTGCCGATCGCGCTGCCGGGGATCATCACCGGGATGGCGCTCAACTCGTACTTCGTCTTCTGGAAGTTCAACTTCGGGCTCTGGACGATCGTGATCGGCCATGCGACCTTCTGCGTCGTCGTCGTCTTCAACAACGTGATCGCCCGGCTGCGCCGGGTCCCGGGCTCGCTGACGGAAGCGTCGATGGACCTCGGCGCGGATGGCGTCCAGACGTTCCGCTACGTCACGTTTCCGACGATCTCGACAGCCCTGATCTCCGGCGGGCTGCTCGCGTTCGCGTTGTCGTTCGATGAGGTGATCGTGACGACGTTCACGGCGGGCGCGCAGAATACGTTGCCGATCTGGATCTTCGGCCAGATCCGGCTCGGCCAGCAGCTGCCGCAGGTGAACGTCGTCGTCTTCTTGATCCTCGCACTGACAATCATTCCCGTTGCGCTCGCGCCGCGGCTGACCCGCGAAAGCGGGATCCTTCGCACAGAATAGGAGGCCCAGTGTCAACCATCGACGTCATCAATCCCGCAACCGCCGAGACAATCGACTCCGTCCCGAACATGACGGCCGACGAGGTAGACGAGGTCGTCGAGCGGGCCAAGCAGGCGCTCCCCGAGTGGCTCGACGCGACGCCGGGCGAGCGTTCCACCCTCCTGCTCAAGCTCGCCGACGTGATCGAATCGAACGCCGAGGAGCTCGCCCAGATCGAGTCGCGCAACGTCGGCAAGCCGCTGATGGTCTCGCGCGACGAGATGCCTTTCTGCGCCGACAACCTGCGCTTCTTCGCCGGCGCCGCCCGCAACCTCGAGGGCAAGTCGGCGGGCGAGTACATCAAGGGCTACACCTCGATGATCCGGCGCGAGCCGATCGGCATCGTCGCGGGTGTCTGCCCATGGAACTACCCGCTGATGATGGCGATCTGGAAGCTCGGCCCGGCGATCGCGGCCGGCAATGTCCAGATCCTGAAGCCGTCGGAGCAGACGCCGATGTCGCTGCTGCGGTTCATGGAGCTTGCGAAGGACGTGATCCCGCAGGGTGTGCTGCAGGTGGTGACAGGCGACGGCGTGCCGACCGGCGAGCGGCTCGTCAGCCATCCCGACATCGGCCTCGTCTCGCTGACCGGCGACGTCGCGACCGGCAAGCTGATCGCGCGCAACGCGGCCGACACGCTCAAGCGCGTGCATCTCGAGCTCGGCGGCAAGGCGCCGATGGTCGTCTTCGACGACGCCGATCCGGAGCAGGTCGCCGAAGGCATCAAGATCGCCGGCTTCTGGAACTCGGGCCAGGACTGCACGGCCGGCACGCGCATCATCGCCGGCCCGAAGATCTACGACGCCCTGCTCGAGGCACTTGTGCCGACGATCGAGGGCATCAAGGTCGGCGACCCGGCCGACGGCGACGACATCGAGATGGGCCCGGTGATCACGCACGACCAGCAGGAGCGGATCCTCGGCTTCCTCGAGCGCGCCAAAGGGGCGACGGTGCTCACGGGCGGCGGGACGAACGGCTCGAAGGGCTGGTTCGTTCAGCCGACGATCGTCACCGACGTCGCGCAGGACGACGAGATCGTGCAGAACGAGGTGTTCGGCCCCGTCGTCACGGTGCAGAAGTTCGCCGACGACAACCAGGCGATCGAATGGGCGAACGGCGTCCGCTACGGCCTCGCCGCATCGGTCTGGACTCGTGATGTGGGCCGCGCGCTGAACGCGGCGCGCAAACTGCAGTTCGGCACGGTGTGGGTGAACGACCACCTCGTGCCGATCTCGTCCGAGCTGCCCCACGGCGGCTACAAGTCGTCCGGTTACGGCAAGGACATGTCGATCTACTCGATGGAGGAGTACACGCAGATCAAGCACGTCGCGATGAAGATCGACTGAGCCGTGGCGTTGATCGAGCACATCGCGCTCTGGACGGACGACCTGGAAGGGTTGCGCTGGTGGTACGAGCGCTGGCTCGGGGCACGTGCCGGCGCGCTCTACCGGCACGACGACTTC
Organism: Gaiellaceae bacterium; assembly: GCA_036271075.1. Lineage (GTDB taxonomy): Bacteria > Actinomycetota > Thermoleophilia > Gaiellales > Gaiellaceae > PALSA-600. The sequence goes on from DATBBH010000077.1 coordinate 3,352, forward strand.
AGCTCGTACTTCCTGGAGTTCGACGGCGGCGCGCGGCTGGAGCTCATGCACGAACCGGGCGAGGAGCGCGGGCTGCGCGCGCACGTAGCCTTCTCGCTCGGTTCGAAGGAACTGGTCGACGAGCTGGCCGCCGAGCTCGGCGCGGTCGACGGGCCACGCACGACCGGAGACGGGTACTACGAGGCAGTCGTGCTCGACCCGGATGGGAACCGGGTCGAGCTCACCATCTAGACGCTGATCAGTTCCGCAAGCTCCGCGTCAGCGGGCGCCCACGCGCCGGCTGTGGCGTTCGCGCGCACCTGCTCGGGCTTCGTCGCGCCGGCGATCACCGAGACGACCGGCGACACCGCAGCGAGGCCGCCGACGGCGACGTCGAGGAGCGAGACGCCGTGCGCCTCGGCCCACGCGCTAAGCACATCGATCCGGCCCAGGTCGGCATCGTTGATCGACCGCCCGTGCAGGCGCGTCCCCGGTGCGGGCGGGTGGTCGCGGGAGACCTTGCCGGTGAGCAGCCCGCTGGCGAGTGGGAAGTACGGGATGAACCCGAGCCCAAGCCGCTCGCAGGCGGGAATGACATCGGCCTCGGCGCTCCGGCGCAGCCACGAGTACTCGCTCTGCTCGGAAACGTACGCAGCAGAGGCGATCGCCTTGGCGCGCTCGAGTGTTGCAGCGCGGTAGTTGGAGGTGCCGTAGGCGCGAATCTTCCCCTCCGCGACGAGTTCGTCGAGCGCTCCGATCGTCTCCTCGAGCGGCGTTTCGGTGTCTTCCTCGTGGTGCTGGTAGAGATCGATCACATCGGTCTGGAGGCGTTGGAGCGACGCAGCGAGCGCAGCGCGGAGGTAGGCACGCGAGCCGCGACGCTCGGCACCGTCTCCCATCGGCTTGCCGAACTTCGTCGCGAGCACCACCTCGTCGCGACGCCCTTGCAGCACCCGGCCGAGCACCTCCTCACTCCCACCATGGTTGCCGTAGATGTCGGCCGTGTCGAAGAACACGACGCCCACATCGAGCGCCGCAGCCACCACGGCGCGCGTGGCCGCCTCGTCGATCCGGCCGCCGAAGTTGTTACAGCCGAGGCCGACGACGCTGACCGTGAGCGGGCCAAGCTTCCGAGTGCGCATCCCCGGACCGTATCGATAGCGTCTCGGGTCATGCGCCACTGGGAGGACTTTCAGGTCGGCCAGGTCGTCGAGGTCGGGCCGGTCACCGTCTCCGAAGCGGAGATCGTCGAGTTCGCGACACGATTCGATCCCCAGCCGTTCCACATCGACGCCGAGGCGGCGAAGGACTCGCCGTTCGGCGGCTTGATCGCGAGCGGCTGGCACACGACGGCGCTCTTCATGGGGATGTTCGTCCGTGGAGTTCTGCTCGACTCCGTCTCGCTCGGCTCACCGGGCGTCGACGAGATCCGCTGGACTGCACCCGTTCGTCCCGGAGACACGCTCACCGGCCGCTCGACGGTCACCGACGTGCAGCCGTCATCCAGGGACCCGCGGCGCGGGACGGTCTTCACGACGAACGAGGTCTTCAACCAGGATGGCGTGCTTGTCATGACCCTGAAGGCGCGCGGCTTCTTTGGTCGGCGTGCCTGAACCCGGTTCTCGCCGCAGGCGAAACCGGGTTCATGTCTCAGGCGCTTCGAACCGTCTCGGACATGAACCTGGTTCCGGCTTCGCCGGCAACCAGGTTCACCACGTGGCGCGCAGAACGCGCAACCAGTTCTCGTGCGTGATCTTCGCCACCGCGGTGTCGTCGTAGCCGGCCTGTCGTAGCGCGTCGACCAGCTTCGGCAGACCGGCTGCACCTCCAAGCTCGACGGGCATGACCGCGCCGTCGAAGTCCGAGCCGAACCCGACGTGGTCGATGCCCATCCGTGCCGCGAGATAGTCGATATGGCGCACGATCTCGGCGATCGGCGTCTCGGGCACGAGTGACCCGTCCTCCCGGAGGAACGTGACCGCGAAGTTGACGCCGACGATGCCGTTCGAGTCGCGAATGGCGTCGAGCTGCGTGTCAAGCAGGTTGCGCGACGCGGCACAGAGCGTGTGCGCGTTCGAGTGCGTCGCTACGAGTGGCGCATCGGAGAGCCGAGCGACATCCCAGAAGCCGGCCTCATTCAGGTGCGACAGATCGACGAGAATGCCGAGCCGGTTGCACGCCCGCACGAGCGCGTGTCCTGCAGCAGTAAGCCCTGCGCCGGTATCAGGCGACGATGGAAAACGAAAGGGCACGCCTTCCGCAAAGGCGTTCGGCCGCGACCAGACGAGCCCCACTGAGCGCAGCCCTCGCTCGTACCACGCCTCGAGATTCGACAGATCCGCCGCGATCGGCTCGGCACCCTCCAGATGCACGATCGCAGTCACCTGCCCAGCGCGGAAGTCGTCGGCGGAGGTCGCACGCGTGACCGGCAGGGCACACAGCACCTCGAACAGCTCCTCCGCGATGCGCTCAGCCTCCTCCTGCGGGATCAACGCGGGCAGCGGCAGCGCGTACGGAGTCTCGGTCGGGTCCGACACCGGCGGCGACGGGATGTAGAGAGCGAAGAAGCCGCCGGCGAAGCCTGCAGCCCTGGCGACGTCGAGATCGAGGTGGTCACTCGGCTCCCCCCGCCAGCGATGCAGAACGAGGTCGTTGTGCCCGTCGATGATCACTGCCGCATCCTACGGGCCACTGTGGCAGGCTCCCCCCTTCGTGACCGAGACACCGCTCCGGATCCTGATCGCCGAGGACGACGCGCAACTCGCGGACCTCGTCGAGAACATGCTCGACGAGGACGGTCGGTTCATCGTGGTCGGTCGCGCATCGGACGGTGACGAAGCAGTTCGCCTGTGCGAAGAGCGAGCGCCCGACATCGTGCTGATGGACATCGGCATGCCGGGCCGCGACGGAATCGATGCAACGCATGCGATCCATGAGCGCGACGCCGACCAGCACGTCGTCATCTATACCGGTTCTGACGAGTACAACGACGTTGCGCGCGCCGATGCCGCCGGTGCCGTCGGGTTCTTGCACAAGCACGCCCTCACTTCGCCGGACCTCGCGAAGGCACTGCACGTCCTCCACACGAACTACATCAACCGGGTTCCCGACCCGGAATAGCCTCCAGGCGTCGTCGGCCTTGGCCGCTAGCCTCCTCACCCATGCCTACCTGGCTCGAGCTGCTCATCCTGGCCTTCGCGTCGATGTTCTGGCCGACGCTGATTCTCATCGTCGTGCTGGCGTTGCGGGTGCCCCAACCCGTGAAGATTCTCATCTGGTTCCTCGCCGGCGGGTTGCTCACGACCATCTCGATCGGGATCGTGATCGTGTTCACCCTGCAGGGCGGGGGCTTCGTGTCGGGCTCACATCCACCGGCCGATCCCGCGCTCGACCTTGTCATCGGACTGCTCTCACTCGCAGCCGCCTTCGCACTCAATCGCAAGGGCCCGAAGGCGCAGCCGGAGGTTCAGCCGAAGAGCGCAGAACCGTCGGAGGAGAAGAAGCCGTCCATGGCAGAGCGTGCCGTCGGGCGGGGCGCTGCGGTTGCGTTCGCCGCGGGCATCGTGCTCAACATCGTGCCCGGCACGTTCCCGATCGTCGCTTTGAAGGACATCGCAGAGCTGGACGTCAGCAACGGTGCGAAGGTAGCCACGATCATCGGCTTCTACCTGATCATGTTCGCGTTCATCGAAATACCGATCGTCGCCTATCTTTTCGCTCCCGAGCGGACGACGGTTGCAGTGAACGACTTCAACGCGTGGCTCTCACGCAACGGACGCCGCCTCGGCGCCTACGTCCTCGGCATCGTCGGCGTCTACCTGGTCGTGCGCGGCATCGTCGAGCTCCTTTAGCCAAGCGCCGAGCACTGGCCTTGCAGCTTCTTGGCTAGCCTGCCCCGCGCCGCACCGCAAGCGGGTTCAGTCGAGCGATCTCGAGGATGCATGCCTCCTTTCGACTCGACACAGAGCCCAGAGCCAAACCGCGTCCTCTAACAGGGCTCTAACCGCGTTAGCGATGGGTTAGCGCCCCGTGACCGTCCCGTTGGCGGCCCCTCCGACGCTCGCTCGCAGCGATGCGGGAGGAGGTGAGACAAATGAAGCGGGCGATTCGGCGTCGGTGGTGCGCCATCGCGATGCTGGCGACCGTCGTTGCGATCACGACAGCTGCGGGCGCCGGCCTCGACGGCTCGGCAGGAGCAACCGCGGGCTCGGGTGCACCGGCATTCCTGTGCCCCCCGGGCTGCTGACCGGTCTGGCCCCGGGGAGCCTCGCTCACAGGATCCCCGGGGCTTCAGACCGTTGCCGTACGCGAGCGCCTTGCGCGTTCGCTCGAGACGGAGTTCCCTTTCTGGTCGAACACGAAGACTGCTTCGGCCCACCTCTTGCTCGCAGCTTCATCGTCTCCCGAGAGCGCGAGCGCTTCAGCACAGGCGACGAGCGTCTCGCCGCGCTCGTCCAAGACGTCGGCGTGTTCGAGCAAGCGGAGAGCTTCGATTGCCAGCTCGACGGCGTCGCGGTGCTTGCCGAGCCGCGCCAGCGCCTTGGCCTTGACGCGCCGTGCGACCGAGAGCGACGTCAGATGCGCCGCCGGGGCGATCGTCAGCGCGAAGCTGCTGGACGACAGTGCTTCCTCGAACAGCCCTTGCCGGTACTGCGCCTCCCCCAGGAATGCCGTGTTCGTCGCGAGCCACTCGATCTCACCTGCCTCCCGCAACACCTGACACGAACCGAGCAGGATTGCTGCCGCCCGTTCGGGATCCCCGGCGAGCAGTTCGACCTCGGCCGAGATCGCCGACCAGCTGGTGGCGATCGTCCCGCTGTCGGAGAACTCCTGACGTCCAACCCGCGCCTCGTCGAGGTGCTCCCGCGCACTGTCGAAGCGGCCGGCCATCGCTTCGACCGCTGCGAGCGAGGGCAAGATGAAGCTCTCCCAGACGGGCGTGGGCGCGTCCAGCAGCAACCGCTCGCACCGGGCGATCGCCTCGCCGGCGGGCGTCGGGCCGCGGTACGCCGACACCGCGAGGAGCGCGAGCGTCAAACCAGGGCCGAACCCGCTCCGCTCGTAGTGACTGCCGCCGCGGAGGGCGGCTTGCTCGGCCTCCGAGTAGCGACAGTGGTACACGCCCTCGACGGCGGCGATCAAGTGCCACGCGCGGCCGAGGCCGACGTCGTCCCCAGCCTCGGCGAAGACCGCCGCCGCACGTGCGAGCAGGTCGAGTGCCGCTTCGACCGACACCTTCCCCAGCGTCAGCCGCCCCCAGATCTGCTCGATTCTCGCTCGCAGCTCGGTCCGCTGGTCGCTCCAAGCTTCGGCCTTCTCCGCGACAGCCTCGAGCAACCCGTCAGCGCGCTGCGGGTCGCCGGAGAACTTGACCGATGTCGCAAGCGCCCAGTCGAGCTCGAGACGCGTTGGATCGTCGGGGAGGAGCGCCGTCGCGCGTGTCAGAAGATCGACTCCGGCCTGTCCGTCGAGGCGCTTCAGCGCGCGCAGGCCCGCGGCGCCGAGCCGGCGTCCTGCCTCTTCGGCGAGCGCCGGGGTGGGAGCTCCGGCTCGCGCATTCAGCAGCGCGGCCTGTTCGAGGTGGTAGCCGACGAGCTCGTCGAGCTCCGGGCCGCGGCCCAGCAGCGAGCGCGAGACCGCCTCGTGCAGTGCAGCGCGCGCCTCCGTGGGAATACCTGCGTACACGACGTCGCGAATCAGCGTGTGGTGAAAGCGGAACCCTTCTTCACCCGACAACGGCGAACGCTCCGGGTGGATGAGTCGCCGCCGGACGAGCGCCATCAACGCCGCGGAGACGACTGCTTGCTCGACGCCGGGCGAGGCGGCCTCGACTGCTGCTCGCCAGAACTCGCGCCCGACGACGGACGCGCGCTCGAGCACGTGACGCTCGGCGCTCGGCAACCGGTCGAGGCGACTCTCGATCAACACCTCGATCGTCGGTGGCACGGGCCCGAGCGAATCTTCCGCGCCGGCTGCGAGGAGCTGCTCGAGAAAAAGCGGATTCCCTTCGGCAGCAGTGACCGCCGCCGCGAGCCCAGACGGATCGAGCCCGGCATGGCCCGGCAGAGTTGGCGCAAGCTCACCGAGGTCCGCCGCCGCCAGCGGGCCGAGGAAGATCGCATCCTCGCGCCACTCGGGTCGTATCTCGAGCAGCTCGGGGCGGGCAAGCGAGACGACCAGGAGCGGCGCCTCGGTCCAGCCGACGAGGTACTCGACCAGGTCGAGGAACGTGGCGCCGGCGGAGTGGACGTCCTCGAGGACGAGAACAATTGGCTGCCCCTGCGCCACGGCCTCGAGCAGGCGTCGCAGCGCCCAGAAGCCCTCGCTCTTCTCGGTCAGCGACGGCTCCTGGAGCTGAGCGATCACCCGTTCCGCATCTTCCTCGCGCGCGAGAACCGGTTCGAGCGGTCCGACCTGCGCGAGGATGTCGCGCAGCGGCAGCAGGTCTGATCCCTCGCCGTACGCGGCGCAGCGCCCTGTGAGCACTGGCACGTTTCGCCGAGCGCGCGCGGCGAACTCCCGGACGAGCCGAGTCTTGCCGATGCCGGCTTCCCCGAGCACGACGACACGATGAGGAGCCTCGTCGCGAACAGCCGCTGCAAGCTCGGCGTCCAACCTGTCGAGCTCTGCCCGGCGGCCGACGAGCGGCGTGTCGAGGTGACGAAGGAACGGCTCGGACTCGGGGTCGAACCGGAGGACGCGGTAGCCGTCAGCGGATCCGTGCGGAACGACATCGACGGCCCGCGGAACGAGACGCAGCGCCGCAGGACCAAGCAACAGGTCG
>DATBBH010000078.1:0-2361 GCA_036271075.1 Gaiellaceae bacterium
CACCGTTCCGTCCTCGCCGAATGGGCCGTGCAGGATGGGAAGGACGACGTCGACCGATCCGAGCTTCTCGAGCGGGCCGCCCTCGTACGGGACGGGCAAGGTCTCGGCGGTCGTCGCGCCGGTTCCGAGCTCCCAGCGGCCGTCGCGACCGATCGAGACCTCCGCGATCTCGTAGCGCTCGCGATCGAGCGCCGCGGCGACGGATCGCGCCGAGGCCAGAGAGATCTCGTGCTCGCTCGAGCGGCCGCCCGCGAGGATCGCCACCCGCAGACGGCGAGCAGTGCTCACCCGGTCGGTGTCGTGGTGGTGGTCGTCGTTGTCGTCGTCGTTCCCGGCGGCGGTCCCGGCGAGTGCTGGCCGACCTCGATCGTCACGGTCGCCCCCTTCGTCGCAGACGTGCCGCCTTCCGGGTTCTGCGCCTGGACGATGCCCTGTTCGCTCGGGTCGCTGACGGCGATCGGCTGCTGGTTGACGACGAAGCCCTGGGCTTCGAGGTCGCCGACGGCCTGTTGCGCCGTCTCGCCCACCACCGACGGGACGGTCACCTGAGGCGGGCCGTTCGAGACCTGGAGATCGACGGTCTTGCCCTTTGGCTCCGAGGAGTTCGGCGCGGGATCCTGGTGGATGATCTGGCCCTGCGGCGCGTCGTTGTTCACGTAGGTGAGGCTGTAGTTGAAGCCAGCGGTGTGGAGAGCGGAGGTTGCCTCCGCGACGGTGTCGCCGACGACGTTCGGAACCGTCCCGAGCTGAGGACCGCTCATGACGTTGACGCGCACCGTCGAGCCCTTCGGCACGGACTGGCCCGCCGGCGGATCGGTCGCCGTGACCTGCCCCTTCGTGTTCCCCGGGACGAAGTGCTCCACCGGCTTCAGACCTTTGTCGAGCAGCGTCTGTTGCGCCTGCGTCCACTGCTGGCCCTTGACGCTAGGCACCTTTACCTTCGGCGGACCGGTCGAGACGAAGATGGTGACCGTCCCGTTCTTGTCGACTTTCGAGCCTGCACTTGGATCCTGCTTGAAGACGATCCCCTTCTTGAATCGCGTGTTCGGGCCTTTCTTGGTGACCGGCACGAGGTTCGCGTCGCGGATCTGCTGCTCAGCGTGCGACTGCGTCTGCCCCTGGTAGTGACCGACGGCCACCTGCGGTGTCGAGCTCGAGAGCTCGTGCCAGACGAAGAAGCCCGCGACGATCGCCGCGACGACGAAGCCGACCGCGACGAGCCATGGCCAGAGGGGCCGGTCCGCTCCGCCGTGCTCTTCGAACTCCTCTTCCTCGACGACCGCCGGCGGAACGGCGCCGGCCGAGGGTGGGGGAGCGATCATCGTCGCGGCGGGCGCAGCGCCCACCGCTGCCGCTTCAGGGCGGCGCAGCACCTGGGTCGCCGTGTCGACCGTCGCGGCCGAGACGCGCGCGCCGCGCGCGACGCGGTCGAGGTCTCCCTCCATCTCGTCGGCGCTCTGGTACCGGTCGTCGGGGTTCTTCGCGAGCGCCCGCATCACGACCATGTCGAGCTCGGGCGGAACGTCGGGCCGCAGCCTCGAGGGCGGCTTCGGAGCGGTCGAAAGGTGCTTCATCGCGATCTCGACGGGCGTCTCGCCGTCGAACGGCGTCTTTCCGGTCAGCAGCTCGTAGAGGACGATCCCGAGCGAATAGAGGTCCGAGCGCGGATCGATCTCGCCGCCGCGAGCCTGCTCGGGCGAGAGGTACTGCGCGGTTCCCACGATCGAGCCCGCTTCGGTCATCTGACTCGTCCCGGCGCGTGCGATGCCGAAGTCGGTCACCTTGACGCGTCCCTCGCCGTCGACGAGCACGTTGTGCGGCTTGATGTCCCGGTGCACGATGCCGTGCCGGTGCGCGAAGCGCAGCGCCGAGAGGATCTGGCGCGCATACTCGATCGCGACGTTGATCGGAGCGGCGCCGCGGCTGACGATCAGCTCCTTGAGCGTGCGCCCGTCGAGGAACTCCATCGCGATGTAGTAGGTCTCCTCGGCTTCGCCGCGGTCGTAGATCGAGACGATGTTCGGGTGGTTGAGGGCTGCGGCGTTCTTCGCCTCGCGGCGGAAACGCTCGATGAACTGGTCGTCGTTCGCGTGGCGGCCGTTGAGGATCTTGATCGCGACGCGGCGCCCGAGCTCCTGGTCCTCGGCGAGGTAGACGTCGGCCATGCCGCCGGCACCCAGCTTGCGCTGGATGCGGTAGCGCCCGTCGAACAGCGTGTCGATGAGGGAGTCGCTTACCGCCACGGCCGCCTAAAGGGTAAAGACATGGTCAGCGAACCAACAGCTTTTCGAGGATTGCCTTGGCGATCGGAGCCGAGACCGAGGCGCCGAAGCCGTTCGGCTGCTTCTCGACGACGGCCGC
>DATBBH010000079.1:0-17676 GCA_036271075.1 Gaiellaceae bacterium
GTGCTCTTTGCGGACCGGGCGGAGTTGCTTGCCTGCCTCGCGCGCGATGCGCGCGACGGCACGGCGTGGCTGCACTGGTGGTGGCGCGACATGCATGGGTCACTCGCAGGAGACAGCGATCCGGTCGTTGCGGCCTGGCTCGAGACGCCGGAGCACGTGCCCGCGGCACTGCAACTGCTCGCCGCCCGGCGTCAGGCCGTGCCGTTCGTCGCAGCGCTGCCCGCTCGGGCGGCGACAACACTCACGCTGCGCGTAGCCGCTGCGCACGGCCTCGCGGAGCTGCGGCACGCCGCCGCCGCGCTGACGCCGACTGCTCCGACCGACCATCCTTCCCCGGTCGACGGCAGAGCTCCGCCCCCAGAGCCGCCATGGCGCAAGGTCGTTCCGGAGAGCGCGGAGCGACCACTCGCGCCACCCGTGGAGCTGCTGCTCGGCATGTCGCTCGTCCTGCGCCGTGAGCCCCAGCTCGCGCGCACGTCCTCGTTCGCGACTGCGACGCGAGCGTGGCTCGCCGGCGCTCCAGCCCTCGCGCGGGCGGCTCCGCCCCTGGTGGCGGCAGCCGCACCGGCGCTACGCGCTGAGGCGACGCCGGTCGCGGAAGCGACGCCGGCACCGGAGCCCGCTCCCGACCGACGCCACGCCGTACGCGACCGCATGCCTGCGCCCGGGCTGGGCCGTCACGCGCGGCCGACCGCGCCCGAGCAGATTCGACCGCCGACACCCACGCCCGCGATGACTGAGACCGTCGCGGGTGCCCCGGCTCCGCCATCGCCGGAGGCGACCCTCGGCACTCCGCCCCACGAGCACATCGCCGAGACCACGTCGGCCGCGCCGACGGTCGACGCTCCCGCGCCTGTGCCCGAAAGGCGCTCCCAAAAGTCGCGCTCGGTCGAGCCCCGAGCTCCACGCAAGCACCGGCGTACGAAGCGCGCGCGGGCAATCGCGGCAACGGTACCTCCGCTTCTTCCGGAGCCGACGCTCGAGCCGACGGAGCTCGTCGTCGAAACCGCGCTGGCGGGCGCCTTTTACCTGCTCAACCTGGCGCTCAACCTTGGCCTGTACGCCGACTTCTCGCGTCCACTCGAGCCGGGGCTCGCTCTCGACCCGTGGGATCTGCTCGCGCTGCTCACGCCGCGACTGCTCGAGGAGCCGTCGCACGACGACGCGTTGTGGCGCCTGCTCGCCCGACTAGCCGGCCGGGGACCGCGCGTGCGACCGGGCCGCGGCTTTCGCCCACGACGCGCCTGGAGGACGCCGCCGGCGTGGCTCGAGCCGTTCGATCACGACGGACTGTGGCGCTGGTCGGCTGCACGCAACACGCTGCGGCTCGTCCATCCCGCGGGCTTCCCGACCACTGCCGTCCCACGCACGCAGGCGTCTCCCCACGCGCAGCTCGAGCGCGAGCTGCGCCGCCTGCGTCCACTCGCCCCGAACTTGCAGCGCACGACACTCCGGCCCGAGCCCGGGCAGCCACTCGCGCGGTGGACGAGCCGCCTTGCTGCCTACTCGGACGCACGGCTGCGCCGCGCGCTCGCGCTCGGCCCCGACGACTCGCTCGACGCGCTGCTGCTGCGACATCGCGCGCGTGTCATCGTCACGCCGAGCCACGTCGACGTCACGTTCCGTCTTGCCGACCTGCCACTCGAGATCCGCTTTGCCGGGCTCGATCGCACGCCGGGCTGGATCCCCGCGACCGGCCGCTTCGTCGCCTTCCACTTCACATGAGCACACCGCGTCACGTCGACGACCTTCCCCGCACGCCTGCGAATCACTTCCGCCTGCACGCGTACGCGGCAGTGCTCGCGCTACGCGAGCTGCTCCCCGCGGCGGACGAGCGCAACGGGCTCGAGTTTCTCGCCGGTTACTACGAGCAGCTCGACGTCGCCGGGCTTCAGGAGGGGCCGGGTTGGTGGAAGGGTGTGCACGAGTGGGAGCTTGACGCCCAGACTCACCTGCCGCTGCGCGCGCTGCGGATCGCTTACGAGCTCGACCCGATCGCGCTGACCCTTCTCTTCACCGTTGGCCTCGTCGACGAGGACTCGCGCTTCGGGCAGCTGTTCGAGGCGCTGAACGGGGTCGCCGGCGAGACCCGGCCGAGTCTCGGCCTGCTCTCGGCGTGGACGGACGACGAGACGGCGCGCGACGCGCTGCACGTGCTGCTCGAGGCGGGACTCGTCGAGTCGGCGAGCCCGGACGTGCCCCTCCAGCGCTCGGCACTCCAAGTCCCGGCTCTGCTCTGGGAGGCGATGCGCGGCCGCCCGCCGGGCGCGCTCGCCCCCTGGGCGCGCTACCTGCCGCCGGAGGAGCTGCCGGCGCTCGGCACGCTCGTCCTTCCGAACGATGTCGCCGAAGTGCTCGCCCGACTGCCTCGGCTGCTCGACACACCGGAGCCGCGACCGCTCGTCGTCCGCGGCCCGCGCTCGAGCGGACGGGCGACGGCGGTCGCGGCGGTTGCCCGAGCGCAAGGGCGCGGCGTGCTCGAACTGCGCGACCCCGCTGTCGGCACGCACCTCGCCGGCCCGCTCGCGACCCTCCTGCACGCCCTGCCGCTCGTGGAGCTCGATCCAGGTCCGGGCGAGACGGTCGAGCTGCCCCAGCTGCACGGCTACACCGGGCCGCTCGCCGCGATCGCGGGTCGCAGCGGCGGCATTCGCGCCGAGCGGACGCTCACGGTGCGGCTGGGATTGCCCGAGCCGGCGTTGCGTACCGAGCTCTGGGCCGAGACTCTTGGGGACGAGGAGCTCGCACACGAGCTCGCACCGCGCCTGCGCATTACCTCCGGCGCGATCCGCCGCGTCGCCGAGCTCGCGCGCGCGGAGGCCGCGCTGTCGGGACACCCACGCCCGAGCAGGCTCGACGTGCAGTCCGCGCTGCGCACGCTCGAGGCGGAGGAACTCGAGACGCTCGCGACACGCATCCCGCTCGGTGGCGGCTGGGAGGAGCTCGCCGTCTCGGCGGATACCGCCCGCGAGCTCGAGCTGCTCGAGCGCCGCTGCCGTGCGCGCGAGCAGCTGCACGAGACCGTCGGCGCCGCACTCGGCTCACAGCTCACCCCCGGCGTGCGCGCGCTCTTCAGCGGACCGACGGGGACCGGCAAGACTCTCGCCGCCCGCCTGCTCGCAGCCACGCTCGGCAAGGAGCTCTTCGGCGTCGACCTCGCGACGGTCGTGAACAAGTACCTCGGCGAGACGGAGAAGAACCTCGACGCGCTCTTCTCGCGCGCGGAAGAGCTCGACATCGTCCTGCTCCTCGACGAGGGCGATGCGCTGATGACCCGGCGCACCGAAGTTCAGACGTCAAACGACCGTTACGCGAACCTGGAGACGAACTTCCTGTTGCAGCGGCTCGAGTCCTACGAGGGGATTCTCCTGGTGACGACGAACGCCGGCGAGCGGATCGACCCGGCGTTCCGGCGCAGACTCGACGTGATCGTCGACTTCCGCACGCCGGACGCGGCGGAACGCTGGTCGATCTGGCAACTGCACCTGCCTCCGGACCACGCCGCGGACGACGCATTCCTCGACGAGATCGCCGCACGCTGTCAGCTGACCGGCGGGCAGATTCGCAATGCGGTGCTGCATGCCTCGCTGCTTGCGCTCGAGGACGACGGCGACATCGATGCCGGCCACATCGAGCTCGCAGTCCGCCGCGAGTACAGGAAGGCGGGCTCCGTGTGCCCGCTGCGCCCGACGGCGGTGCTGGGTGGCTGAGCCGGCACGCCAGGTCCCGGCCCCGCCGCCCAGGCCCCCCGACCGGCTGCCCAGGCCCGAGCAGCCGAAGCCGAAGCCTCCGCCCCAGACCAGCAGCGGGCGGCCGTCGGATCTGCAATCGGCGCCTCCCCTCGAGCAGCCGTCGCCGACAGGTGGGCCGGGCTCGAAGCTACCGCCGCCGGTCGCAGCGCAGATCACGCGCTCGCTCGGCGTCGACATGAATCCCGTGCGCGTTCACACCGACACGCCTGCAGCCGAGACGACACACATGCTCGGCGCTCGCGCGCTCACGGTCGGCCGACACATCTTCCTCGGGCGCGGCGAGCGCCCCACCGACGTCGGCTTGATGGCGCACGAAGCCGCGCATGTCGTACAACAGCGCGGAGCACCGCGCGTGCAGCTCTGGTCGCAGTCGTCGACCGACCGCTTCGAGCACGAGGCACACCGTGCGTCCTCGGCGGTCGTCGCGCGTCAGCCGTTCAGGGTCACCGAGCGAACGACCCCCCGGGTGCAGAGATTCGGGATCAGCGACCTCCTCGACTGGTTCGCCGACAAGGCCAACAACATTCCCGGCTACCGAATGTTCACGGTCGTCATCGGCGTCAATCCGATCAACGGCGCGAGCGTCGCGCGCAGCGGGGCGAACATCCTGCGCGCCGCCATCGAATTCATCCCAGGCGGTCATCTGATCGTCGAGGCGCTCGAGAAGTACGGGGTCTTCGAGAAGGCCGGTGCCTGGCTCGAGCAGCAAATCGCGACGCTCGGCATGGCCGGGAGCATGTTCATCGACGCCCTCAAGAGGTTCATCGACTCCCTGAGCTGGACCGACATCTTCCACCCGGGTCGTGTCTGGGACCGCGCGAAGGAGATGTTCCTCGCGCCGATCCGCAAGCTCATCGAGTTCTTCGTCGGGCTCGCCGTCGGGATCCTGAAGCTGATCAAGGAGGCGATCCTCAAGCCACTCGCGAAGCTGGCGGAAGGCACACCGGCTTGGGATCTGCTCCTGCAGGTGCTCGGCGAGAACCCGATCACGGGCGAGAAGGTGCCCCAGAGCGCCGACGCATTGATCGGCGGCTTCATGAAGATGATCGGGCAGGAGGAGATCTGGAACAACATCAAGAAGGCCAACGCGATCTCGCGCGCGTTTGCGTGGTTCAAGGGCGCGCTCGCGGGCCTGCTCGCGTTTGTGCGGGCGGTACCGGGGATGTTCCTCGACGCGCTGCGGTCGCTCGAGATCATGGACATCGTCGTCCTGCCGCGTGCGTTCATCAAGGTCGGCAAGGCCTTCCTCGGCATCGCCGGCAGGTTCTTCTCGTGGGCGCTGCAACAGGTGCTCAGCCTGCTTCAGATCATCTTCGAGGTCGTGGCGCCCGGCGCCGTGCCGTACATCCAGAAGGCGCGAGGCGCGTTCAACGAGATCATCCGCAACCCGGTGAAGTTCATCGGCAACCTCGTCCGCGCGGGCAAAGCGGGCTTCGACAACTTCAGGAAGAACTTCCTCGGCCACCTGCGCAAATCGATCATCGACTGGCTCACCGGCTCGATGGCCGGCGCGAACATCTACATCCCGCAGGCGTTCGAGCTCAAAGAGATCATCAAGTTCATCCTCAGCGTGCTCGGTCTCACGTGGCCGAACGTCCGCAGCAAGCTTGTGAAAGCGGTCGGAGAGCCCGTCGTCGTGGCATTCGAGACCGGGTTCGACATCGTGCTCACACTCGTCAAAGAGGGACCGGCAGCGGCGTGGGAGAAGATCAAGGAGCAGCTCTCGAACCTCAAAGAGATGCTCATGGGCATGATCCTCGACTTCGTGAAGGGCACCATCGTCGAGGTCGCGATCACGAAGATCCTCTCGTTCCTGTCGCCGGTCGGCGCGTTCATCCAGGCGATCATCGGGATCTACAACACGATCATGTTCTTCATCGAGCGGTTGAAGACGATCGCGCAGGTCGTCGGGTCGTTCATCGACTCGATCGCCTCCATCGCGGCCGGCAACATCGGCTCGGCAGCGGCGCGCGTCGAGCAGACGATGGCCGGCTTGCTCACGCTGGTCATCAGCTTCCTCGCGCGCTTCGCCGGCCTCGGCAAGGTCAGCGACGAGGTCAAGAAGATCATCCAGAAGATCCGCGACCCGATCGACAAGGCGTTGGACAAGGTCGTCGAGTGGATCGTCAATCTGGGGAAGAAGATCGGCCGCTTCTTCGCCAACGCCGCGCGCGGCCCGCAACCCGCCAACCCGCCGCCAGATCCGCAGAAGCAGATCCGGATCAACGCGGCGCTCGCGATGATCGACGCCGAGGACACCCGGGTCGCGCACCACGGCGAGGTCACGAAGGAGGAGGCAGAGGGGATCGCTCAGAGGGTCCGCCAGGCGCACCCCGTCCTCAGGACGCTGACGGTCGTCGATGCGGCCGGACGGTGGGATTACGACTACACCGCGAGCCCCGGCCAGAAGAAGACCGGAGCGAAGAAGCTCGCCACCGGCGACAAGCAATCCGATCCGATCGACTTCGCCTGGTTCAAACCGCGCGTGTCGTCGTACAAGCGGATCATGCTCGCGCCGGCTGCGGCGATGGCGGGGCTTCGTTCGAAGAAGGGCGCACGGCCTCCTCGTGCCGACGTCGCCAAGCTGCCCGGCAGTTACACCGTCGGCCCATCAGGCGGCGCGACTCCCGACGGTCAGGCCATCGGCGCCACCGGAGTGGATTCGCAGACCGCCCCGAATTTCGTGTTCCGGGCGCAGGCCAAGGTTTCGGGCAATGCGGAGAAGGACCGCTTCAACGCCCTCATCGAACGGTTCGGCTACAACCGCGACGACAACCTCTACGGCGGCACGACCGACGGCGACCACGTGATGGAGAAGCAACTTGGCGGTCACGATCAGTTCGACAACGTCTGGCCGCTCGACTCGAGTGTGAACCGAACGTCGGGCAGCTCTGTGCGCGCGGAGATCGAGCGCATCACGACCGACCACGGGATCTCGTCACTCGCAGGGAAATGGCTGAAGCTGAAGTTCTGAGGGCGGCACCCGCAGCCGTCCTGCTGACCGCGTACTACCCCGACGCCAACCCTGCACGGCGCGCCGAGTTCGTCGACTGCCTCGCACGCAACGCTGCCAACGAGTGGCTCGATGCGGTGCACGTCTTCCTCGAGGACGGTGCGCGGCCGGAGCTGATCGACCCGAAACTGCACCTCGTCGAGCACGGCCGGCGCGCGACGTACGGCGACCTCTTCGCCTACGCGAATGCACACCTCTCCGGGTGCCGCGTCGCGATTGCCAACGCCGACATCTACTTCGATGCGAGCCTCGCGCGACTCGAGGCCGTGGACCTCAGTGAGACGCTGCTCTGCGTGTCGCGCTGGGACATTCATCGCGACGGCACGGTGAGCCTCTTCGAGCACGGCGAGAGCCAGGACGCCTGGATCTTCGACTCCCCGATCCGGAAGTTCCTGTGTGACTTCCCGCTCGGCGTGCCCGGATGCGACAACCGCCTGGCGTGGGAGGCCGGGGCGGCCGGCCTCGCCGTGCACAACCCCGCACGCTCGCTGCGCGCACACCACCTGCACCTGAGCCGCGTGCGGCGCTACACCGAGCAGGAGCGCCTCCGCGGCGACGTTCGCTCCGTTCCGCCCGGCTTTCTCGGCCCCGCACGCGCGGCGCCGGTCGCGCGCGCGATGTTCGCGGAGGAGATGGGATACACCGTTCGGACGCTTGAGCCGGGAGCCTCGTCGCACGTGAACGACGAGCGGCCGTTCACCAGCATCCCCGACGACCTGCGCGGGTTTCGCTTCACGCAGGTCGTCGCGTGGAGTGCAGCTCCGGTCGAGGTGCAGTTGCTCTCGGACGGAAAACTGTTTGTGCTGGTCGGTGACGACTGGTACGGGTACGAGGTCGCGCGTGAATGGCTCGCCGAACACGGCTATGACGAGCGGCTGCCTCGCGTGGAAACGGCAGTGTCGACGGGGTTCGAGGTCTGGTCGCTGCTGGGAGCGAGCGGCGATCGCTTCGTGGCCCCGACGCAGGTGATGCTCGTCGGCGCCGAGCTCGTGCGCAGGACGGCGGCATGACGACGGCGCTGACGTCGCTCTCGCTCGCGCAGGCCGGCTCGAGCATCGTCCGGAGGTGCATCAGCTCCTGGCGCGAGGCGGGCCTCGACGTCGTCGCGTTCAACCACCCCGACGAGATCCCGCTGCTCCGCGAGCACTACGACGTCCGCTTCGTCCCGGTGATGGAGACCACCGCGCCGCAGTTTGGGGGGAACTACGTCCCGGTCTCGGCAATGACACGCTGGGCGGCCGAGCACGACCTGAGGGTGCTTCTGATCAACTCCGACATCGAGCTCGCGCTGGCGTCCTGGGAACTGGAGCGGCTGGCCGTCCATTCGAGCGACGGGCTCGCCTACCTTGTGCGTCACAACCACACAGGCGACCCGACCCGAGCGGTGCGGGAGCCAATCGGGATCGACGCCGTCCTCGTGAACGGCGGCGAGGTCGCCGCGCTTCCCGATTCGTTCCTCAGCCTGGGACAACCGTTCTGGGACTTCTGGATCCCGTACGCATTCGCTGCCAGCGGCAGGACGCTCTACAGCCCCGACTTCCCCGCGGCGCTGCACCTGGGCCACCCGACGCAGTGGTCCTGGGAGACGTGGCGGCGCTGCGCGACCGAGTTCGCGCGCGTCAGCGAGGTTTCCGACGCGACGGACACCTTCAACGCCTGCCACGCGCTGTCGGCCCGCGTTCGGGTTCGCATCGAATCGGCGACAACGTCGCTCCCGCGCTGCCCGGCGCCGATCCGGGAGTGGGTGGAGTCGACATTTCGCGGCGACAGCCCGAAGCTCTTCCTCGAGCTCGGCGCCCATCAGGGGGGCGACACTGCGTGGCTCGCGGAGGTTCCGGAGGTGACACTGCACGCCTTCGAACCGGATCCGCGCAACGTGCAACCAACGCGCCCGAACGTGACGGTCCATCGTGCCGCAGTCTCCGACCGAGACGGGCGCGGCCGGTTAATCCTCAGCCGCGAGGGCTGGGGCCGCGATTGGACCTACTCGTCGTCGCTCCGCCAACCGAAGAATCATCTGCAGCGCTATCCGGTCACTTTCGGCGACGCCGTCGAGGTAGAGATCGTTGCGCTCGACACGTTCTACCGCCGGCAGCGACTCGAGCTCGTCGACTTCGTGTGGGCCGATGTCCAAGGCGCGGAGGGCGATGTCGTACGCGGCGGGCTCGGCGCGCTGCGAAACACGCGATACCTGTACACCGAGTACTCGGATGACGAGCTGTACGAGGGTCAGGCGACGCTCGCCGAGCTCCTCGCACTGCTGCCGGAGTTCCGCGTGCTCGAACTGTGGCCCGAGGACGTGCTGCTCGAGAACCGGAGGCTCGCGGCGTGAGCGCGCCGGTGCCCTTTACCGTCGGCATTCACGTGCATGCCGAGCCGGCGCGGCTGCTCGAGACCATCGCCGCCGTCGAACGATTGGCGCGCGATCGACTCGAGGTGGTGCTTCTGCCCGACGGTCCCGATGGCCCGACCCAACGTGCACTTGACCGGCTGAAGCGACTCCACCAGTCGCCGACGACCCGTCCGCTCGGCCCGCCCGCCTGCTTCAACCGCCTGGCGTCGGAATCCGACGCGAAGTTCCTGATCCTCCTCGAGAGCGGAGCCGTCCCTGCGCCTGGTGCGCTGGACCGGCTCGTCGTCGCGCTCGAGCGCGACCCGCACGCCGGCCTCGCGGGCCCGTCGACGAACAGTGCCTGGAACGAGCAGAACGTCTTTCCGGGTGCTGCCGGGGATCGCGCGTCCGTCGAGCGCACCGGGCGCGAGGCCGCGGGCCGCTATCGCCGGCGCACACAGTCGCTGGCCCCCCTCTACAGCCCCGCGGACTTCTGCCTCGCGGTCCGGCGCGAGGTGATTGATGCGATCGGCGGCGCCGACGAGGAGTACGGGCTCGGCCCGTGTTGGGAGATGGACTACGCCGCCCGTGCGGCACGTGCCGGCTTCGATTCCGTGTGGGTCTGCGGCGCCTACGTCTGGCGCGCACCGTTCACAGCGCGGCGGCGCCGGCAGGAAGACCGGCTGTTCGAACAGAGCCGCCGCCGCTACCAGGATGAGCTCTGCGGCCTGCGCCTGCGCGGAGAGCGGAACGACTACGAGCGGCATTGCCGCGGAGCCGCGTGTGAGCACTTCGCGCCGGCGCAGCTGATTCGGCTGCGGCGCGAGCTCACCGCGCAACCCACCGCTCCTGCGTCTACCCGCGTTCCGGCGGTCCTGCGCGACCCGGTGCTGCTCGTGAGCTGCGTGATGCCGACGCGCGACCGGGCCGACTTCGTGCTCCATTCAGTTCGGCTCTTTCAACGGCAGGAGTACCCCAACAGGGAGCTGATCGTCGTCGACGACGGCGACGACGGGCTCGAGCCGCAGCTGCCGAGCGACGCGCGCATTCGTTACCTGCGCGCAGTGCGGGGCGAGTCCATCGGCGCAAAACGCAACCGCGCATGCGCTGCAGCACAGGGTGCGTTCATCGCCCAATGGGACGACGACGACTGGTATGGCCCGTCGCGGCTCTCGGCCCAGTTGGCGCCGCTGCTCGCGGGGCGCGCAGACATCACCGGCCTCACCACGCCCGTCTTCTTCGATCTGCCGGCCTGGCGCTTCTGGGCTGTGACGCCGCAGCTGCACCGGCGACTGTTTGTCGCCGACGTGCACGGCGGCACGCTTGTGTTCGCACGCCACGTGTGGGAGCGGCTTGGCGTTTATCCGGATGCGTCGCTCGCAGAGGACGCAGCGTTCCTCGCGCGCGCCCGTGCGCGCGGCGCGCGGCTCGAGCGCGTCGACGGTGCCGGCCGCTTCGTGTACCTGCGGCATGGGCGCAACGCGTGGCGGTTCGCACTCGGCAGACACGTCGACCGCACGGGTTGGCTGGCTGCCGCGGAGCCCGCATTCCCGCCCGAGGACCGTGCGTTCTACGCCGCGCGCTCGCCGGCCGCAGGCGGAGCCCCGCCTCCCGCGCCGCTCGTCAGCTGCCTGATGCCGACGCGCGACCGGCGGCGGTTCGTTGCCCAGTCGGTCGGTTACTTCCTGCGCCAGGACTACGAGCAGCGCGAGCTCGTCGTGCTCGATGACGGCGACGACCGCGTGGCAGACCTGATGCCGGACGATCCGCGCGTGCGCTACATCCCCCTCGACGAGAAGCTCGTTCTGGGCGAGAAGCGCAACCGCGCGTGCGAGCTCGCGCGCGGAGAGATCCTTGTGCATTGGGACGACGACGACTGGCACGCGCCGCATCGGCTCAGCTACCAAGTCGGCGAGCTCGAGGAGCACGGCGCCGGTCTCTGCGGCACGGCCCGGATCCTCTACTTCGAGCCGACCGCGCGGCGTGGCTGGCTGTACGAGTCCCCGAAGACGCAGCGACGCTGGATCTCCGGACTGTGCTACCGCACATCGGTGTGGCGCGAAAACCGCTTTGCGCAGGTCCAGGTCGGCGAGGACACGCGCTTCGTCCGCGACGCCCGGATCGAAACGCCTCTCTTGCTTCCGGACCACCACTTCTTCGTCGGCGTCGTGCACCCGGGAAACACGAGCCGCAAGCTCACAACCGGCTCGAACTGGCAGGCACGCCCGCTCGCCGAGATCGGCGCCCTGCTCGGAAGCGACCTCGCCTTCTACGAAACCCTTTAGGGACTAGACTCGGCTGATGTTGCGGGATCTCTGGAGCCGCATCACGGGCCGCAGCCGCGAGGCGGCAGTTGAGCGCGAGATCGAGCGGGAGCGAGGAAGTCCCGCGGATCGCCGGCTCGCCTCCGAGAGCGTCGACGACTTCCAGGCGGACGAGTTCGTGGCCGAGCACCTCGGTGGCGTAGAGCCCGAACGGCTCGCTGAAGACGAGCCCCCGCGTACCTGAGGCGGAGAGCTAGAAGGAGACGCGATGTACAAGCGCACGCTCGGAAACACCCTTGAGGTCTCGACGATCGGGCTCGGCTGCATGGGCATGAGCTCCAGCTTCCCTCCGTTCCCCGAGCAGAAGGAGATGATCGAGCTGATCCGCGCCGCTGTCGACCGCGGCGTCACCTTCTTCGACACCGCGCAGGTCTACGGGCCGTTCACGAACGAGGAGCTGGTCGGCGAGGCGCTCGAACCCGTGCGCGACCAGGTCGTGCTGGCGACCAAGTTCGGCTTCGATCTCGAAGGAGACGGGCGCGGCGGGCTGGACAGCCGCCCCGAGACAATCAAGGGTAGCGTCGAACGCTCGCTGAAGCGGCTCCGCACCGACATGATCGACCTGCTCTACCAGCACCGCGTCGACCCGAACGTCCCGATCGAGGACGTTGCAGGCACGGTGAAGGAGCTGATCAAGGAGGGCAAGGTCACGCACTTCGGCCTTTCCGAGGCAGGCGCGCAGACGATTCGCCGCGCTCACGCCGTCCAGCCGGTCACGGCCCTCCAGAGCGAGTACTCGCTCTGGTGGCGCGAGCCGGAGGAGGCGATCCTGCCGGCGCTGGAGGATCTCGGCATCGGCTTCGTCCCCTTCAGCCCGCTCGGCAAAGGCTTTCTGACGGGGACGATCGAGGAGAGCACCGAGTTCGCCAGCGGCGACTTCCGCAACACCGTGCCGCGCTTCGTCGATCCGGAGGCTCGGAGCGCGAACCTCGTCTTCGTCGATCTGCTCACTCGCATCGCGGAGCGGACGAGCGCAACGCGCGCACAGATCGCGCTCGCGTGGCTGCTTGCTCAGAAGCCTTGGATCGTCCCGATCCCAGGTACCACGAAGCTGCACCGGCTCGAGGAGAACATCGCCTCGGCCGAGGTCGAGCTCACACCCGCAGATCTCCGCGAGCTCGAGGATGCACAGATCGAGGCTCAGGGCGAACGCTACTCCGAAGCCAACC
This sequence comes from Gaiellaceae bacterium, assembly GCA_036271075.1. Lineage (GTDB taxonomy): Bacteria > Actinomycetota > Thermoleophilia > Gaiellales > Gaiellaceae > PALSA-600. The sequence goes on from DATBBH010000079.1 coordinate 12,591, forward strand.
AGCGGATGATCGACCGCTAGCCATGGAAATCACGAGAAACAGCGTGGACACCGGAACGGGACCGGCCGACTGGTTCACGGGGACCGTCTACATCGATCCGGTCGCAACGCCCTCGGGCCCGTCGCGCCTCAGCGCGAACAGCGTCCACTTCACACCGAGCGCCCGCACGGCGTGGCACACCCATCCCAACGGCCAGACGATCTACGTCGTCGAAGGCATCGGCCGTGCGCAACGCCGTGGCGGCCCGATCGAGATCATCCGCCCCGGCGACCGCGTCTTCTTCGAGCCCGGCGAAGAGCATTGGCACGGCGCCGCCCCCAACCGCTTCATGACCCACCTCGCGCTGGTCGATGTCGACGACGGCGGCAACGCCGCCACCTGGGGCGAGCACGTCACCGACGAGGAATACAACGCCGCGCCGGCGTCGTGACGGCCCTGCTCACATCGCGTGCTGGACCTCCCGAACGCGGAAGCTGAGGACGATGTCTCTGACGCCGCGGATGATGGCGATGGCGGCCACCCAGGCGACGAGCAGGACGGCGCTGCGGCCGTAGTAGCCCGCCGCCCAGAACCCGATCAGGAGCTCGACGATGCCGCCGATCAGTTGCAGCCACCAGACCTCGATCTCGCGCCGAGTCGAGATCGCGATGATGATGTCGAAGCTCCCAGCGAAGATCAGGAAGAAGCTGAACACGGCGGCCAGCGCCGCGAAGGTGTTGCCGGGGTGGATGAATGCGACGATGCCGGTCGCGATGAAGACGACGGCGAGCAGGCCGTTGAGCAGCTTCCACCAACCGTCCGCCATGAACATCACGCCGAACTCGAGCACCCCGGCCATGATCGCGACGAAGCCGAACAGCAATGAGATCGCGGAGACGGAGGTGTAGTCGAACCGGAGCACGATCAGCGCCACCAGCATCCAGCCGATCCCCGTGATCAGGAGCAACCACCACGGAGGCAGGGTGCGTCCGAGGGTGCGTTGAGCGGCCGCGATCGAAGTCATGGAGTCCTCCCGAAGGTCGACGTCAGTGCGGGGTATATCGCGGCTTCCGAGAGGCGTCAATCAACGGCGCCTGAACCAGGAGTTGGCTTGCCAGTAAACTGCGCGGATGGAACCGGAGCGGGCGCGTGAGCTCCTGAGGGCGGAGCGGGACCGGATCGAGCGGGCGCTCGCCAGACTCGGACATGCCGACGACGGCGAGCCGGCGGACGAGTTCGACGCGGCGAATCTGGCGTCGGACCTCTACCAGGAAGAGCTCGACGAAACGCTGGCGGAAGACCTACGCGGGCGACTCGCTGCGGTCGAGCGAGCCGAGCAGCGCCTCGCCGCCGGCACGTACGGCCTGTCGATCGAGAGTGGCCGGCCGATCCCCGACGATCGGCTCGAGGCCCGGCCGACCGCCGAGCTGACGGCCGACGAAGCGCGCGCGCGCGAGTCCGCGTAGCTAGAAGCAGCAATGCCCGCGGACCGGCGCTGGGCTCCGGCGATCCTGACTCAGAGCGAAGAGGGGCGACGCAACCGCCGCACGATCGACTCTGTCTTCCTGGCAGCTGCGGCAACCGTCATCGGGCTGACGGCCGTCATCGCATCATCGGCGCCGACGCAAGACGCTGCAGTCGCCCAGGCGGTGAAAACAGTGTTGGGATGGGCGGAAGCAGTCTGGCGCATTGCGTTCTTCGCCACGCTTGGGCTCTCGCTCGTAGTCGTCGTCGCCGTGCTCCTCGCTCACCGAAGGAGCCTCATGCGGGATCTTGTTGCAGCAGTTGTGATCCTGCTCGCGGCGACGAGCATCCTTGGCCGCATCGTCGAGTCCGACTGGTTTCCGGTCGAGGGTCACCTGCTCGCTCGCTGGGGCTATCCGGAACTGAGGCTTGCAGCGGCGACGGCGGTGTTCGCGGTCGTCGGGCCGGAGCTCGTCCGGCCGGTCCGGGTACTGGCCCTGTGGCTCGTCCCGCTCGCGTCGCTCGGTGCGGTCGTGCTCGGCGCCGTCTCCCCCGCGGCGGCCTTGGCGGGGCTCGCACTCGGGCTCGGCGCCGGGGCACTCGTCCGGCTGGCGTTCGGCACGGCGGCTGGCGTGCCGCCCACCGAGCGGGTCCGCGCCTCAGCTCTCGCACTCGGCGTCGCCGCGAGCGACCTGATGCCGTCGACGAGGCAGCGCGTCGGCTACGCGCAGTACGTCGGCCACGACGCGACCGGCCGAGCCCTGAAGGTTCGCCTCCTGGGTCGCGACGCGGAGGACACCCAGCGGTTCGCCCGGCGGTGGCGCCTGCTCGCCTATCGAGACCCGCCGCGGAGCGCCGCTGTCGGGCGACTCGAGCAAGTGGAGCACGAGGCGCTGGCCACGCTCCTCGCCGCGCAGGCCGAAGTGAACGTCCCCGAGGTCGTGACCGCCGCGCTCGGCCCGGACGGCGACGCGCTCGTCGTCATGCGCGAGCCGAACGTCTCGCCGCTCGAAACTGCGGACGCCGACCAGGTCGGAGACGAGACACTCGCGCAGTTGTGGCGGGAAGTCGCACGTCTTCATGCGGCCGGCATCTCGCACGGCAGGCTCAACGCGAGCAACGTGCTCGTAGCCGACGGCCGTCCGATGCTCGTCGACCTCTCGGCGGCGACGCTCGGGGCCCCGCAGTCGGCGCTGGACATCGACGTAGCCGAGCTCCTCGTCGCATGCACCGTTCTCGTCGGCCCCGAGCGCGCGCTGCACGTGGCCGTCGCTGCCGGAGGCAACGACGCCGTTGCCCGCGCACTGCCGTACCTGCAGCGCGCGGCGCTCACCCCCCACCTCCGCACCCTCGCGCACGCCCACGAGGTCGGCCTCGAGAAACTGCGGATCGCCGCGGCCGAGGCAACCGGCCAGCAGCTCCCGAAGATCGTCCCGATGCGGCGGATTCGCCTGCGCGACTTCGCCGTGACGGCGATGGTGGCGATCGCCGCCTATCTCCTCATCACGCAGCTCGCCAAGATCGGGTTCGGCACCATCGCGGACGAGCTCCGCCACGCGGACGTCGCCTGGGTCGTCGTGGGACTGATCCTCGCCCAGTTCGTCTTCCTCGCTCGGGGAGTGTCGCTCCGCGGCGCGGTCGCGACGCCGCTCCCGCTCCTGCCGTGCGTCGTGCTTCAGTCGGCGATCAAGTTCATCAACCTGACGGTGCCGAGCTCAGCGGGCCGCATTGGCATCAGCATTCGCTTCCTGCAGCGGATGGGGGCGCCGACCTCGCAGGCAGTCGCCGCAGGAGCAGTGGACGACGTCGCCGAAACGCTCGTCCAGATCGCACTCGTCCTGGTCACCCTCCCCTTTGTCAAGATCGCCATCAACCGGAACGACCTCAAGGTGAGCGTTCCCTCCGGCCGGCTGATCATCGTCGCGCTGATCGTGCTCGCCCTGATCGTCGTCGCCCTCCTCTCGATCCCACGCCTTCGCGCGAGGCTTCTCCCGCCGATGCGCAACGCGATCTCGAGCCTCTGGGCCGTGGCCCGCGATCGCAACAAGCGGCTCCAGCTCTTCGGTGGCAACGTCGGCGCGGAGTGCCTGTACGCACTCACCCTCGGCGCCGCCTGCCTCGCGTATGGCGTTCATCTCACCTTCGCGCAGCTCATTCTCGTCAACACGGCCGCGTCCGCGTTTTCGCGCCTGATCCCCGTGCCCGGCGGGGTCGGAGCCGCGGAGGCAAGCCTGACGGCCGGCCTCGTGGCGATGGGCGTCGACAACTCCACCGCGTTCGCGATCGCGTTCACCCACCGGCTCTGCACCTACTACCTCCCGCCGATCTGGGGCTACTTCTCAGTGCAGTGGCTCAGCCGCGAGGCCTACATCTAGCTCGGAGGCGCGAGCGCGGCGGGCTCCGGCGCACCGACGAGTTGTCCGCCGGAGCATTGCACCGCGCTGACGGTTCGCCGTGGGTTGAGGATCCCGATCGCTCCTACCACGCCACCCGCAGCGACGAGCACCGCGCAAACGACCATCGCCATGTGGAAGGCCTGGACGGAGGCTGCGTTCGCCGCGAACGTGTCGCCGACGAGCGTGCCCGCAACGACGAGACCGATGACCGAGATGCCAATGAGCCCCGCCACACGTGCGACCTGGTTGTTGATCGCCGACGCGATGCCCGCGTCACTCTCGTCGGCGTCGGCCAGCACCGTTGCAGTGAGCGGCGACACCGTCATCGAGAGGCCGACCGCGAAGATCAGAAGCGCGGGCAGCAGGTCGCTGAGGTAAGAGACGTGCTGCCCCACCCGGGCGAGCAGCAAGATGCCCACGGCAGCGACCAGAGGCCCACCGGCCATGAAGAGGCGCGGCCCGTAACGGTCGGCGAGCGCTCCGAAACGGCGCGAGAGCAGAAACATCACCAGCGTCACCGGAAGCGTTGTCAAACCGCTCTTCAGGGCGCTGTAGCCGGCGACCTGCTGCAGATAGATCGTGAGGAAGAAGAAGAGGATCGAGAGCCCCGCGTACATGGCCAACGTCTCGACGTTGCCGACTGCGAAGTTGCGGTGGGTGAAGAGCTCGAGTTTGAGCATCGGCTCGGGCGTGCGCCGCTCGTAGAGAATGAACGACACGAACGCGGCAATTCCGCCGATCAGCGGGATGAGGATCTCGGGACTGCCCCAGCCGTGTTGCGGCTCCTCGATCAGCGCGAATACGAATCCTCCGAGCCCGAGTGCACAAAGCGCGGCTCCGACGAAGTCGACACGCCGCTCTACCGCGGGCTTCCTTGCAGGCATAGCCGCACGGATCAGGAGCAGGGTGACGGCAACGAGGGGGAGATTGACCGCGAAGATCCAGCGCCAGGAGAGATTGTCGACGATCACGCCTCCTGCGAGCGGGCCGATGATCGCCCCGATCGAGCCCCACGCGGTCCAGGACCCGATCGCCGCACCGCGTTCTTTCGCAGCGAAGGCGCCGACGATGATCGCGAGCGACGAAGGTGTGACGAGTGCGCCGGCCGCGCCCTGAAGCACCCGCGCCGCAATCAAGATCCCGATTGTCGGCGCGAGCGCACAAGCGATGGAAACGATTCCGAACGCGGCAACGCCAATCTCGAACACGCGCCGCTCGCCGTAGATGTCCCCCAGCGAGCCTCCAAT
>DATBBH010000080.1:0-4615 GCA_036271075.1 Gaiellaceae bacterium
AATCAACGCCTGGCGCGACTACTTCGACCCGAGCCAGTTCACCAGCCAGATCCCATAAGATTGAGCATTGACTAGTCGCACCGTCGGTCCGCGCCGCTCCGACTCGCCTCGGACGTACGTCCGCTCGACACGGATCATCGCCGGCCTCAGTGTGCTCGTCCTTGCCGGGGCGGTCGTGTGGGACTTCGCCGACGACGGATTCTGGTCGCGCCACGCGCTCTTTACGAGCCTCGTCGCGAGCTTGATCGTTGTCGCGGTGACCGCCGCGGTGCTCAACGAGGTGCTCGAACGTCGACAGCGACAGCGCTGGTCGGTGCTCGCGCAGTACGCGCTGTTCGAGCTCGTCCACACGGCTCGACTCGTCTGGACCGGTCTACTCGAGCTCGCCAGTCTCGCTCCGGACGGAGAGGTCGACGACGGGGCGCTCGCGGCCGGCACCGAGGCAGTGCTCGATACGCCCCGTCTCACGGCTGCGGTAGACGAGATGCTCGCCGACGCCGACCGCCGCGAACAACTCCACCGGCTGATCGCCAGGCTACGCGCTCACGGCCAAGAGGTGCTCGGACGCTGGGCCGACGTGATGGTCAACTCGGGCACGTACGCGGAGATCGTCGATCGCCACGTCGAGCTCTACAGTCGTCTGTACTGGTGGGGCAGCGTGCTCGACGAATCGGATCCGCTCGACGAGCACTTGAATCGGCCGAGGCTGAGCCGTCTCAGCCCAGCGACCCAGGCGAGCGGGCCGATCGAGGACGAGTGGCTACGCGACAATCTTGTAGCTATCGCGCAGCTCGCGGAGTCGCTCGATCGGAGCTCGATCGAGCTCGCGATGCGGATCGTCCCGCCCGAATGGTGGGCCGCGCAACTGCCTGACCGACCTTCGACGGCTGAGAATCGCGGGACCTAGAAGCGCCCATGAGTGGGTGGAAGGCCGAACACTCGGTCGACGAAGCTGCTGTCCGACAGCTGCTGGGCCAGTTTCCCGAGCTCGCGATCGAGTCGCTGACCCACCTGTCGGAAGGCTGGGATCGAAGCGCCTGGCTGGTCAACGGAAGGCTGGTCTTCGGGTTTCCGCGTCGGGCGGTCGTCGTTCCGGGGCTCGAGCGCGAGCTCACGTTCCTGTCGCGGCTGGCTCCGTTGTTGCCGCTCCCGATCCCCGTGCCGCTCTATGTTGGGCGACCGGCCGACGATTATCCGTGGCCGTTCTTCGGGAGCGCGCTCGTTCCCGGACAGGAGTCGGGAGAGGCTGAGCTCGATGACAGCGGGCGAACCCGCGTGGCTGTTGAACTGGCTGGGTTTCTTCGACGCCTGCACAGCGCCGCAGTCGCCGAAGCGCTCGATGCCGACTCGCTGCCGGTGGACGGCAACGAGCGGGCCGAGATGGCGGCGCGGGTGCCGTTGACCCGCGCCTCCCTGACTGAGCTCGACCGACTCGGACTGTGGCAGGAGCCCGGCACGCTTCCGGCGATTCTCCGGGAGGCCGAGGGACTTCCTTCAAGCGCAGCGACGAGCGTCGTCCACGGCGACTTGCACTTCCGCCACCTCCTCGTCGATCGCGGTCACGCGAGTGGGGTGATCGACTGGATTGATCTTTGCCGAGGTGACCCGGCGATTGATTTGCAGGTCTTCTGGAGCTTCGTACCTGCGGCGGGCCGGCGCGCGTTTCTCGCCGCCTACGGCGCGATACGCGACGACCAACTCCTGCGCGCCCGCGTGGTCGCGGTCTCACTCTCGGCTCAGCTCGCACTCTATGGCCACGCCGAAGGACTCGCGACGATCAAGGCCGAAGCGCTTGGCAGCCTCGCCCGAGCAATGAGCGAGTAGTCGGAAAATCTCTCGACACCGTGGTAGCGTCGGCGAAACGAAACAGGGAGGCGCAGTGCTAGCAACGTATCCGTTCCTGAGCGTGCTCTGGGACATGCTGTTGTTCTTCGGCTTCATCATCTGGATCTGGCTCCTGATCACGTGCTTCGCGGACATCTTCCGCAGGCGCGACATTTCGGGCTTCTCAAAGGCGCTCTGGATCATCTTTCTCATCATCCTGCCGTACTTCGGCGTGCTCATCTACCTGATCGCAGAGCACCAGGGAATGGCCGACCGGAGCGCACAGATGGTTCAGGCTCAACAGGCGCAGATGGACAGCTACGTGAAGTCGGTCGCCGCGTCGGCCGATCCGGCGGAGCAGATCGCGAAGGGCAAGCAGCTGCTCGACAGCGGCGCGATCACGCAGGCCGAGTTCGACGACCTGAAGAAGAAGGCCCTCGCTTAGGCCCGGCTCCGGCCGCAGGACTGCGAACGGGAAACCCCGCAGACGCGGGGTTTCCCGTTTCTCAGGTGCGCAGGACGACTTCGAGCGCCGTGCCGGCGCCCGGGGTGGAGCGCAACGTCAGTGCGCCTCCGATCGACGTTGCACGCTCGCGCATGTTCCGCAGGCCCTGGCCTGCGCCGCCGTCGTCGAAATCGAAGCCGCTGCCGTCGTCGCGGACCGTGACGAACCGTTCGCTCGCGCGTTGTCCGATCTCAACCCAGGCATGCTTGGCGCCCGCGTGCTTCCGTGCGTTCGCGAGGCCCTCTTGCACGATGCGGAAGAGCTCGATCTGCTCGTCCGGTCCGAGCGAAATCGACGCGTCGATCTCGAGCTCGACCTCGAGCGCGCCGTCGGCGGTCAGGAAATCGACATATCGGCGCAACGCTGCGTCGAACGGTGAGCGGCCGGCTGCCGAGGACAACGCGAGAATCGCATAGCGCGCCTCCTGTTGTGCCGCCAGCGCAGCCTCCTTTAGCCGCGGCAATGTCACTTCAGGGTCGGCTCCTCCCTCGAGCATCGACGCATGGGTCGATACCGCGAAGAGGTACTGCGCGAGTCCGTCGTGGATCTCACGCGCGACGCGCGCCCGCTCCTCGGCGACCGCGCGCCCAAACTCCGAGTGACGGATCGCTCGCCAGACGCCGACGAGGAGGACCCCATAGGCCAGGAGGCGCAGATAATCGCCTTGCGAGACGTCGCCGGCGTAGATGAGCGGCGTGAACATGAAGTGCAGTGACGAAAACAACATCAACGTCGCACCGAAGGCGAGCCAGTAGTCGAGATCCTCGCCGCGCTGATAGAAGCGGTTGCTGAAACCGACGACCGCGAGCAGATGCAGGAGACCCGAAGCGGCGAGCGCCCCGGTCAAGGTCGCGGGCATCGTGGGGTCGCGCGCCGGGTTGAGGCTCGGCAGCGTGATGTCGAGCGAGCGCGAGATGAGCCAGATGAGCCAGAGGGCAACGAGTGACCAGAAAACGCCGCTGCCGAGTGCTGCACGGCGGTGTTGCAGTCGTCCATTTGCGAACGGCGCGGCCGCGATCAGGCCCCAGCCGACCAGCTGACCTGCGATCGTGGCCCACAGCTCCGTCTTGTGCCCTAGGGCATGAGCGACGTCTGGGGCGATCGTGAAGCAGAGCCAGGTCAGCGACGTGACGATGAAGCCGCAGCAGAGAAGCAGGTCGTAGCGCCGGCCCTCGACCGCGAAGCGGTTGGCGGTCAGCACCGCCACGAGCCCACCCGCCAGCATGAACACCGTCGCCAGGACCAACTTCAGCTCCGGCAGCGCGTACGGGGCGCGCAGCGAGGGGTAGGCGAGAAAGAGCGCAAGCGTCGCCCCGAGCAGGCCGAAGAGCAGCACCTGACCCCAGAGAAACCCCTCGAAGCCCTTGCGATCGTGGTGCATCCCCGGTGCTATCGGCACAATCGGGCGCAGGCATGACCGAGCGGATCCTGATCGTCGACGACCACCCTCTCACCCGTGACGCCCTCGCGGGACTCCTGGCGCAGAACGGGTTCGATGTCCTCGGTCAAGTGAGCGGCGGCGAAGAGGCGATCGGGATCGCCCGCGAGCTACAGCCCGACCTCGTCCTGCTCGACCTCTCGATGCCCGAGATGGACGGCCTAACCGCGCTCCCGCTGATCCGCGCCGCAGCACCGAAAACCGAGATCGTGGTGCTGACGGCGTCTGAGGATGAGGACAACCTGCTCGGCGCGATTCGGGCCGGCGCTGCGGGCTACCTGCTGAAGAGCGAGCCGCCTGAGCGGATCGTCGCCTTCTTGCGCGGCGTCGCGCAGGGAGAGGCCGCGCTCTCCGGCGCCGTCGCGCGCCGGCTGCTCGATCAGGTTCGTGAGGGTGGCGGCCGCAGGGCCGTGCCTGACTCGGTCGCCGCCGTGTTGTCGGCGCGCGAGCTCGAGGTGCTATTGCTGCTCGATCAGCACCTGGGCACGGACGAGATTGCCGCGCGCCTCTTCATCTCCGAGCACACCGTGCGCTCACACGTGAAGAACCTGCTCTCCAAGCTTCGCGTTTCCTCGCGACGCGAAGCGCTCGACAAGCTGAATCATCCGAGCTAACGGTCCCTCTCCCGTTTCTAGGAGGCAAAGCCTTCCAGCGCCGCCTCGACCAGGTCGGGCAGCGTGTGCAGGTTGTAGCCGCCCTCGAGCACCGCAGCGACGCGAGGCGCAAGGTGTGCCGCGCGATGCGCGAGCTCGCGGAACCCGTCGGCAGTCAGTTGCATGTCGGCGAGCGGGTCGTCGACGTGCGCGTCGAACCCGGCTGATACGAGCAGCAGGTCGGGCTCGAACTGC
>DATBBH010000081.1:0-21599 GCA_036271075.1 Gaiellaceae bacterium
CAGGATGAATCCGATCAAGAGGACCTGTTGGTATGCGACTGACACGTTCTCGGAACTTCGAGTTCGTCTGATCGTGTGCGTTTGAAGAAGCGGCGCGAGCGCCATTGCGACACCCCATGTTGCGGCGGCTGCCGCGAGAACCGTGACCACGTTGACCTCCTGCGACGACGGAACGGAAGGGAACCGTCAGCGCGGGTCAGGGTGATCGCTACGAGCCGCGTTCTCTCCGTACAAAGGCAAGCGTTCGAGAAGCGGCCGAGGCATCCATAGAAAGCTAGCAGTGGCCTGGGCCCAGTCTTCCGGAATGACGCCAGATCGAGCCGGGACTTAGTCGGTCGGGCCTTGCATTTCCCAGTCGTACCAATCGAGCAAGGTCTCGGCGGTACGCCGATCGGCTTCCGTGTTAGGCGGCATGCCCATGTGTTTCTCGCCAAGGTTCGCCAGCACGGTCAACAGTTCGCCAACGGTTGACTCGGAGAGCTTGTTTCGCTGGCGCTGGACGAAGTCGCTGAAGTCATTGCCTCCGCCGGTCAAGTTTTGGTCGGCAGCGTGCGCCTTCGGGAGGATCGTCACCACTGTGCCCGTGTAGCTCGTGTACTCGTCCAACGGCACGGGACCTATCGGATTCCAGACCGCCCAGAGAAGTAACGAAAGGCGGTCTTGTCCGCGACGGCGCCACCAATCCTTCCACGCATCAGTCATCTTACGACTCTAGGCGAGAGCGCAGACTGGGGTGGGCCAGCGTTCCGGAATGACGCCAGACCGGGGCGTATTTGGGTCTCCGAACTCGACGTGCCGCCGCGAGTGCCGGAGTTGACTTTTCCGCTGCCCAGGCCCAATGATGTTCGTGGCAGGCATCACATGCGGCCGGCCACGACCCGAAGGTCTGCGGGTCAAGCCGGGAGAGGAGACCTATGAGAAGGCTCTGGCTTGGGCTGTCGCTCGTAGCGGCGATGGCTGTTGTCCCTGCGGCGCAGGCGACGCCGCCGGTGTTCGTCCCCCTTCCAGCGCAGGACTTCGCGTTCAGCGGGATCTGCGCGTTCGACGTCGCTGTTCACATCACGGCGAACGGCGAAACGGGGATCTTCTTCAGCGACGGAACGATCATCGTCAGCGGCCCGCTGGCGGCGACGTTCTCCGCGAACGGGAAGAGCGTGTCGCTGAATGTTTCCGGCCCGACGAAGATCAGCCCGAGCGGGACCGTGATCGGTCACGGTGTCGGTATCGGCCCGGCAGTGCTGCCGGATGGAAGTGTCACCCTGGCGTACACGGCCGGGGTCGCCGACGTGACGACCCAGCCTGCAACTCTGCTGCACGGGCACGTGTTGCTCGACCTCTGCGCGGCGCTCGCGTCTTAGCGAGCAATCCGATCGCCGCTGGACGCTACCTCGGCAACCGGTGGGGTTGTGTCCAGCGGCCGGCTCCTTGAGCCCGCGCAACCACAGATGAAATCCACGGACCTGCCATGGGCCAGTGTTCCGGAATGACGCCCGAGGCTAGGCGTCGCCAAGTCTGGATAGCAGCGCATATGTGAAGCGAAGCGCGGGCCGTATGTCCTCGAGCCTGATGTGTTCGTTGGGTGCGTGGACACGTGACCCTGCGTAGATCGGGTTGTCGGGCGCCGCGAGCCCCGGTAGCGCGAGGTGCTCGTGAAGGGAAGCGATGATCGGAAGCGTCGGCGGGGCGAGCGGCGTGATCGAGGCTCGCTCGCCGCTTACGACTTCGGCGATCTCGACGACTCGGCGGACGAAGGGATGGTCGAGCGGAGTCTTCGCGGGCTTCGCAGTCACGAGGGTGGTGATGTCGATGTCTGGGAATCCCTCGCGATCGAGGTGCGCACGGAGGAGCCCGAGAATCTCGCTGGGCTGCTGGTCGGGGACGAGCCGGAAGTCCATCCACGCGCTCGCGACCGCCGGCAGGACCGTCTTGATTCCGGGTCCGCTGTAGCCGCTGTCGATTCCCGCAAGGTTTGACGTCGGCCGAAACGATGCTCGCTCCCAGAGCGCCGGCCCGCTGAGTCCGTCGACGAATTCGTCGAGACCGAGCACCTCGCGTAGGTCGTCTTCGTCGGAGAAGCTCGCGCGGGCGATCGCCAGCCGCTCCGCTTTGGTTGCCGTGAGGACCTTGTCGTAAAAGCCATGGATTTGAACAGTGCCGTCCCGGTCGCGGATGCTCGCGAGAGCCTGCACGAGCCGCCAGGCTGCGCTAGGTGCAACCGCCTCGAGCGACGAGTGCGCATCGGTCGCGAGCGTCCTCACGTCGAGACGAATGCCCAGCGCGCCTTTAAAGCCGAGCCCGAACTCGGGACGACCGTCTGGCAGTCGGGCCGAAGCGCCCTCCCAGAGCGCACCATCGGCCTGCAACAGCCCAGCGTTGCGACGCACGATCTCGTCGAAGTTCGTACTGCCTATTTCCTCCTCGCCTTCGACGATCCACCGGACGCGGATTGGCAACCCGCCGTTGTCGTCGCGCAGCGCACGGATCGCCGCCAAACGTACGGCAAGCTCTCCCTTGTTGTCGGCCGTACCGCGCGCGAACAGTTTGCCGTCGCGCTGTGTCGGCTCAAACGGCGGCGAGTCCCACAGCTCGAGCGGGTCGACCGGCTGAACGTCGTAGTGGTTGTAGAGAAGCAGCGTGAACCCGCTCCGACCCAGCTGATCACCGTAGACGGCAGCAGCGCTCCCATCGACGCGCAGCTGCCGCGTCTCGAATCCCGCGCCGCCAAGTAGTTTCTCGACGAGTTCGGCCGTCTCGTCGAGCGCTCGCTGCTCCGCCGAAACGCTCGGCTGGCAGCACAGCAGATCGAGGATGCGCAGGGCATCCGACTCCATGCGAGCGTAGTCCGGAGCCATCCGAGTCGATCCTACGCTGGCGGCGCGAAAGCCGACAATCGACGATCTCTTATCTCGCGCTGGCCTGGGCGAGTGTGCTTACGTCAGAGCTTCCGGGGTTTCGCGCACAGGCCTATTCACCCGCGCTGCGCGAACTGCCAGTCGGTTCGTGGCTACGTAGGCGCCGTCCCAGGCAAGCCGACGGGCGCCGCATCGGACGGTTGCTCGGGCGCGCGCAGCATTCATCCCGAACGGGTGATGAACGGCCGGATCGCCTGCTGGAGGATACGCCGATCGAACGTCGTCTGAGAGGGCTGCCGTAGCCGGGGCAATGCGGTCGAAGTCGGACATCGTCGCTGACTCCTCGCGTCCCGTCTGGGTGCGGAGGGGCGCCGCGCTCTTCGCGACGGCGTGCTTGGGATTCGTCGCAGCGGTCGCACTCACCGCGTGCGGCAGCGGTGGCAGTTCGGCCACAGGCACCCGAACCGGAGCGACGCGGACCATCCCGACGCTCTCGACACCGACCCAATCCACGCCGGTCACGACCACCCAGCCGCCACCAACCCAAACCGTGCAGGCGCCAACAAAAACGGTGACGATCACGCAGACAACGTCGTCGACCGTCACCGAGACGTCGATTGCGCCGGCCGTGACGGTCACCACGTCGGCCGTCGTGACGACCACGAGCGCGACGACGACCTCGGGCGTGAATCCGGCCGCGGCGGCCGCCGCGGGGGCCGCCGCCGCTTCAAAGAGCAACGAGGAATCGAGCAGCACAACCCAGTGGGGATGGATCGCCTTCGGCATCCTCGCCGCGGCCGTCGTCATTGGCGGGATTGTCTGGTGGTGGCGTAAGCGATCCGCCAAGAAAAGAGCAGCCACGCCGCCGACGCCCGGGTAAGGCGTCCGTACCTCCGTCAGCGGCGCTGCAGGCCCGGCGAGATCGGGTGCCAGCCGCGGCGCCTTCTATGGTTGTGACATGTCGATTGGCGACCGGCGATGCTGAACTTCCCCGCGCTGGACGTCGCGCTCGGCCTGGTCTTCATCTTCTTCATCCTCTCGATCGTCTGCTCGGGCATCAACGAGGCGATCGCCTCGTCGCTCAGGTGGCGCGCGCAGGATCTCGAGCGCGGGCTGTGGGAGCTGTTGCGGGATCCGGAGCGCGCAGAGCACGAAGGCTCGGAAGCGCTCCAGAAGCTGAGAGAGCATCCGCTGATCAAGCCGATGCTCAACCCGGCTCACAAGGAAGCGCAAGCGAAAGCGACGAGTCTCGACAAGAACGGCCGCCCGAAGACGAGCCGCAAGACCGACATGCCTTCCTACATTCCGTCGAGGACGTTTGTGACCGCTCTGCTCGGCCTCGACCAGGCTGCGGTCGCGGTCGCGAGCGGCCAGGAGATCACCAGCGCGCTGCGGAAGGTCGACGAGTCGATCCGAAAGATCCCGAGCAAGCCGGCGCAGGAGGCGTTGACAGCGCTGCTGCACAACGCGCAGGGAAACTCGGTCGTCTTCAGGCGCAACGTCGAGCAGTGGTACGACGACCAGATGGAGCGCGTCTCGGGCTGGTACCGGCAGCGCATCCAGAAGGTGCTTTGGATCCTCGCAATTGTGGTCGCGATCAGTCTCAACGCCGACACCTTGCAGATGGCAAAGCGGCTCTGGGTCGACCCGAGCGTGCGGGCGTCGCTCGTCAGTCAGGCGGAGAACGCCGGCAGCGCGCCGGCAACCGACACCTCGTCGAAGCTCAACTCACTGACCGTACCGCTCGGGTGGCATTTGAAGAGCGCGCGCCACGACCCGCAGGGCTTCCCGGTTTACGAGCAGTGGAGCTCGATCTGGGCGCTGCTCGCGAAGCTGATCGGGCTGGCGCTGACCGCCGTCGCGATCTCGTTCGGCGCGCCGTTCTGGTTCGACACGTTGAGCAAGCTCGCCCGGCTGCGAAACAGCGGCGCCCCGCCGGTGGCAAGCGACGCCATCCGTCATGGTGAAGGCGAGGAGACGCGCTCCGGGCCTGGCGCCGCGCCCGTGTCGGCGCCCGCCGTCGACACCGGCCCCACGCCGGGCGGCGAGCCCACGCCGGCGCCCGGCTGACCCGCCGGCGCGGTCAGGCGATCGGACGAAGACCGGTCGCGGTCACGAGGATGTCACCGGTCCGGGAGGGAAGAGCGTCGGTGACCGTCGAGCGCCCGATGGCTGCGTCGAGGTTCCAGGGTGCACCGAGACGGACCCAGAGTGGTTTCCGCAGGCCGAAACGGACGGTCAAGCCTTGTTGCAGCGTCTGTTCGTAGACGACCTGGCCGCCGGCGGACCCGATCCGCACGGAGAGCCAGCAGTTGCCGCGAGCGGCACTCAAGGTGAGTGTGGACGGCCGTCTGGTGACCGCGTGTTGAGTTGCGTGTGTCGTCTGTTGGGTCCGAGTCGGCGCTTGCGTCTGGGTTGGCGGGGCGGCGACTTTGGTACCCGCTGAACCGAACTGCCAGATCGCAACTCCGACAACCACACAGGCCGCGACGACAGCTGCCCGTCTGACCGGCAGGCCGTCGATCAGATCCGCGAACCTCGACCGTGGCGGGGGCGGTTCGGGCTCGGGCGGAGCCACCTGCAGTTCGTACTCCGCGACGTAGAGATCGCCATCGAGCCCAAGAAACTCGGCGTACTCGCGTAGAAAGCTCGCCCGGTAGGAGCCGGCCGGGAGCAGCTCAAAATGTTCCTGCTCGAGCGCGTCGAGATAACGAGCTCGAATCATGGTCGCCGCCGCGATCTCTTCGAGCTCGAGGCCCTGTCGCGTGCGCGACTCCCGCAGGCTACTCCCGATCTCGAACATCCTCCTCGTGGGGTAGCAGAGATCTCAGCCATGTGTGCGTGGGGGGAGCGTTGGGACGAGAAGTCTGGCGCGCGTCGGGCGGGATACGATCGCGCGGTGCCCGGTCGCAGTTCGATGCTGATCGGCTTCGTTGTCGTGGCTGTCGCGGTCGCGTTCGCCGACTCGTCAATCGTTGTCCTCGCGCTGCCGGAGTTGTACGGGCGCTTCAACACGACGATCGAAGGTGTGTCCTGGGTCGTGACTGCGTACAACGCCTCGGTCGCGGTGGTCGCGCTCGGGCTGGTGTTCATCGTCCACCGCTGGCAGGCGGCTTACACGCTCGGCGGCGGCCTGGTGATCTTCATCGTCGCGTCGATCGCGTGTGCGTCGTCGGGGAGCCTCGACTTTCTGATCGCCGCGCGTTGCGTTCAAGGTGCAGGGGCGGCGTTGCTCCTCGCAGGCGCATTGCCCATCCTGGCGGCATTGACGGGGTCGGCCGCTCGCGGAGGCGCGATCTGGACGCTGGCCGGGACGTTCGGAGCGGCACTCGGGCCGGCGCTCGGCGGCGTCGTCACGCAGGCGTTCGACTGGCGCGCCATCTTTGCGGTGCAGGCACCGCTTGCGGCACTCGGACTGGTCGCTGCGGCACTCGCGCCGTCCTCTTCGCTGCTCGAAGAGGGGTGGCGGCCGTCGCTTGCCCGGACGATCCCCGCCAACGTCTGCCTCGGCTTGGTCTTCGGGGCGCTCGTCGGCGTGCTGTTTCTCTCGGTGCTGCTGGTGATCACGGTGTGGGGGTACTCGCCGATCGCCGGTGCAGTGATCGTCAGCGTGCTCCCTGCAGCGACGCTGGCAACACGGCGGCTCGCGCCGCGGCTCGATTCGCTCTTCGCGGTCTGGTCGGGAGCCGGGTTGCTCGCGCTCGGCCTGGTGGCCCTCGGCTTCCTTCCGTCGGCGAGCGTCGGCCGCGCAACGGCGGGGCTTGTTCTCTGCGGTGTCGGTCTCGGGCTGGCCGTGCCCATCCTTTCGGACGCGGCGCTCGACCTCGGCGTCGGACTCACACGAAGCGGCACGCTGACGATCGGCGTGCGGCACCTGGGGCTCGTGCTCGCGCTCGCGGTGATCGCACCCATTCTCGCGGCTCAGCTCCCCTCGGCCGGCCACCGGGTCACGCTTCGGGCGACCGCCGTGCTGCTCGACGCGCCGATCGGGCTTGCGACGAAGGTGCCCGTCGCGGTCGGTGTCGCTGCCGAGCTCAGGAAGGCCCGCGCGGGGGAGGTGCCCGACATCTCGAAGCCGTTCGACGATCACGGCGCGCGGGAGGACAGCCGTGTTGCGGCAGTCCGCGACGACGTTGTCGCGACGATCGAGACCACGATCACCCGAAGCTTCCGGGCGGCGTTTCTCTTCTCGGCCGTGCTCGCGGTGGCGGCTTTGCTTGTCGCCGTTGCGCTTCGTGGACGACTGCTTCGATGAACGGCCGCAGCGTCACAGTGGGGGTCGCCGTTGTAGCAGCGCTCGTAGTCGCGGGCGTCGCGTTGGTTGCGAGCGAGGTTGTGCAGGGATCGAACGACAACCTGGCCGCAATCGCAAACCCATGTGCCCAACGCGCGGCGTTCCCGGGGAGCGGACTCGATGCAACGGTGCAGCGCGTCGTTCTCGACGGCCTCGACGGGGCGGCCTGCCGGCTCGGTACCTCTCGCGAGCGGCTGGTGCTCGCCCTGGCGGGGGACTCGAGCCAACGCCTCCCCAACGACCGGGCGACGATCGACGCCGCCGTACGGGCAGGGCTGTTGCGGGCCCTCGACGAGGCCGTCAATCGTGGTGACATCCCCGCCTTCCTGGCCCCGCTCCTGCGCCGGATCGTACAAACGACTCCGCTCGACGAACTGATCCGCGGCGCCGTCGGCCTCCGCGGGCTGTTTGGCTGAACGCGGTTTCAGGTTTTCGCGAACAGGAATACAGAAGGTTGCTGATGCGCCGTATCGGCTTGATCCTGGTCTCGCTGATCGCGATTGCCGCCGCTCTTGCGGTCGGCGAGGTTCGGGCGCCGGCTGCGCAGCCGGGCAAGGAGGCGGTTGCGGTTGGCACCGGCGGCGCGGTCGCAAGCGTCGATGCGGATGCCACGCAGGCCGGGATCGACGTCCTGCGCGAGGGTGGCAACGCCGTCGATGCGGCCGTGGCCGCGAATGCCGTCCTGGGCGTGACCGAGCCGTTTGTGGCCGGGATCGGCGGCGGCGGGTTCATGGTCGTCTATCTCGCGCGCGAGCACCGGGTGATCACGATCGACGGTCGCGAGACCGCACCGCAGACATTCCCGCAGAACGCATTCATCGACCCCGCGACCGGTCAGCCGATCCCGTTCTTCCCGCAGCGGGTGACGAGCGGCATGGCGGTTGGCGTGCC
The DNA here is from genome assembly GCA_036271075.1 of Gaiellaceae bacterium. Taxonomy (GTDB): domain Bacteria; phylum Actinomycetota; class Thermoleophilia; order Gaiellales; family Gaiellaceae; genus PALSA-600. The sequence continues at coordinate 8,038 of DATBBH010000081.1, forward strand.
AGGGACGCTTGCCACGTGGGCAAAGGCCGACTCGGAGTTCGGGACGATGCCGCTCGGCCGGCTGCTTCAGCCAGCGATCGCGGTTGCCGAGCGTGGCTTCACGGTCGACGACACATTCCGCAGCCAGGTCGCGAGCAATCTCAGCCGGCTGGACGCGTTCACGTCTTCCCGCTCGTTGTTCCTGACGCCGGACGGGCAGCCGCCGCAGGTCGGATCCACATTCCGCAATCCTGATCTCGCGCGCACCTACCGGCTGATTGCCGGCGACGGTGCGAACGCGCTCTACGACGGGCCTATTGGCGCCGCGCTCGTCAACACGGTGCAGCACCCGCCGCTCGCACCCGACTCGCAGCTCGGCTTCACGGTGCCGCCAGGTGTGATGACGACCGGCGATCTCGCGAAGTACACGGCGCCGCTGCGCCCGCCCACACACGTCACGTACCGCGGCTACGACGTGTACGGGATGGGACCTCCCTCGAGCGGCGGCTCGACGATTGGCGAGGCGCTCAACATCCTCGAGGGCTACGACATGTCGACGCCCGACCGTGCGCTTGCGCTGCACCGCTACTTCGAGGCGTCGAAGCTCGCTTTTGCCGACCGCAACCGCTGGGTCGGCGACCCAGACTTCGTCAACGTCCCACTCGACGGGCTGCTCTCGAAGGACTTCGCCGCCGAGCGCCGCTGCCTGATCGGCGCCACAGCACGGCCGGCGCCTGTCGCACCGGGAAGCCCGTTCCCGCCGTTTTCGACCTGTGCAAGCGCACCTGCGCCCGCCTCCGCCGGTCCGGGCGAAACGTCGACAAACCACCTCACCGTCGTCGACCGCTACGGCAACATCGTCGCCTACACGAGCACGATCGAGCAGATCGCCGGTAGCGCGATCACGGTCCCCGGGTACGGCTTCCTGCTCAACAACGAGCTGACCGACTTCGACGCGGTGGCTGCCACGCCCGGCGTCCCCGACCCGAACCTGCCTGCTGGTGGCAAGCGCCCTCGCTCGAGCATGGCGCCGACGATCCTGCTCCACGACGGCCGGCCTTTGCTCGGCGTCGGCACGCCGGGAAGCTCGATGATCATCACGACCGTGCTGCAGATCCTGCTCAACCGGCTCGACTTCGGCATGTCGCTCCCCGACGCGATCGCGGCGCCTCGCGCCTCGCAGCGGAACACCCCGACCAACGTCGCCGAGCCGGCGTTCATCTCGCAGTACGGCAACGACCTGCAGACCCGTTTCGGTCAACTCTTCACCTCGACGCCCGAGATCGGCGCGGCCACCGGCATCGAGGTCCTCGCGAACGGCCAACTACAGGCCGCAGCCGAACCGACCCGGCGCGGCGGTGGCGCGGCCGCGGTCGTCTGCCCGGCCGCCACCCACCCCCCGCCGGCCTCGCCGCACGCCCTCTGCGCGCCCGTACCGGCCCAATAGCGCGTGGGCGCGACGCAGTACTACACCGCGACGAGTCTCGACGGGTACATCGCCGACGAGCACAACTCCCTCGAGTGGCTCTTCGAGGTCGATCGCGACGCCGACGGAGGAGAGCCGTCGTTCGCGTCGTTCTTGGCGGACGTCGGCGCGATGGCGATGGGCGCGACGACGTACGAGTGGGTGCTCGACCACGAGCGAGTGCTCGACGATCCCGACAAGTGGCGCGGCTGGTACGGCGACAGGCCGTGCTGGGTCTTCACGCACAGGACGCTGCCTGCTGTTCCGGGCGCGAGCATCGTGTTCGTTCAGGGCGAGGTGGCGCCGGTGCACGAGCAGATGGCTCGCGCTGCCGGGGGAAAGAACGTCTGGCTGGTCGGGGGCGGAGAGCTCGTCGGACAGTTCGCAGACCAGGAGTTCCTCGACGAGATCATCGTCGGCATCGCGCCGGTGACGCTCGGGGGCGGCGCTCCTCTCCTGCCTCGCCGGCTCACGGCATCGCGGCTCGAGCTCGTGGACGTTTCGCGCGACCGGCAGTTCGCACGGCTCACGTACCGGGTGCGGCACGTCACCTCACCGGTCACTTGAACCTGGGGTGATCATTCCGCTCTCGTACGCATAGATCACCGCCTGGACGCGGTCGCGGAGCCCGAGCTTTTGCAGGATGTGGGCGACATGCGTTTTCGCGGTCGCCTCGCTGATCACGAGACGCTCACAGATCTCGGGATTGGACAGGCCGCGCGTGAGCAGATCGAGGACCTCGCGCTCGCGCGTGGTCAGCTCGTCCAGGGCGAGCGGATGCGTTGGTTCCGGTGCGGGCGGGTGCCGCGCGAACTCTTCGATCACCGCGCGCGTCACCGCTGGGGCGAGTAGCGCCTCACCGTTGGCGACGATGCGCACCGCCGCAGCGATCTCCTCGGGCGGAGCGTCCTTCAGCATGAAACCGCTCGCGCCGGCGCGAAGAGAGTCGTAGACGTAGCTGTCGAGGCCGAAGGTCGTCAGGACGAGGACGCGCGTCTCGGGCCGGTCGCGGACGATGCGTCTCGTCGCCTCGATCCCGTCGAGCACCGGCATGCGGATGTCCATCAACACGACGTCGGGGCGGAGCCGGCGCGAGGCTTCGACGGCCTCCTCGCCGTCCGGTGCCTCGCCGACGACCGTCAGCTCCGGCTCGCTCTCGAGAATCTTCCGCAGGCCGACGCGGACGAGTGCCTGGTCGTCGGCGATCAGGACGCCCGTCATCGGATCGGCAGGAGCACGCGGATCGCGAAGCCGCCGCTCGGAACGCCGCCGGCGTCGAGGCGGCCGCCGTAGAGCGCGACACGCTCACGCATCCCGACCAGACCGTGCCCGCCGTTGCTCGCGCTCGTGGGGCCGCCCGCGCCGTCGTCGACGATCTCGAGCTCGAGTGTGTCGGGGCTGTAGCTGACGCGAACGGTTGCCCGGGCGTCGCCGGCGTGCTTGAGCGCGTTCGTCAATGCCTCCTGCACGATCCTGTACGCGGAGAGCTCGAGCCCGACGGGCAGCTCACGGTGCTCTCCCTTGACCTGCAGCTCGACCGGGAGGCCCGCCTCGCGCACCTGCGCAACGAGCAGCTCCAGGTCGTCGAGTCCCGGCTGCGGCGCGAGTGGGTCACCGGCCTCGCTGCGAAGCATGCCAACGAGACGTCGCATCTCCGTCAACGCTCCACGGCCAATCTGCTCGATCGTCGCCAACACGTCGCGCGTCGTGCCTCTGTCGGGCTCGAGTGTCCGCCGCTCGGCGCCTGCCTGGACGACCATCATCGAGACGTTGTGGGCGATCGCGTCGTGCAGCTCGCGCGCGATCCGTGCGCGTTCCTCGACGACCGCCTCGCGGGCCGCGACGTCACGCTCGCGCTCGGCGAGCTGGGCGCGCCGCTCGCGATCTCCGACCACACGGCGCACAAGCACCATCACGATGAGAGTGACGACCGAGAACGGCACGGTCTTCTGTAGCGTCGCGACCGGTCCGGCCGCCGCAGCGACGTTGCTCACGGCAACGAAGACGGCACCCGCCGCGAAGCGCCGCGGCGACGTCCACACGGTCATCGCATAGAGGGCGCAGAACCAGGCGATCGAGGTGCCGAAGATCTCCGTGTCGCTCCAGAATGCGAAAGCGAACGCCACGGTTCCCTGCGCGACAACTCCGGCGAGCAATGGATACCGTCGACGCACGGCGACGCAGGCGGCGAGCACCGGAGCGGTCGCCGCCGCGACGAACCGGTGCCCACCCGCAGCGCCCGACAGCCAGATCTGTAGCTCGGCGGCGGCCAGGAGCACGAGCGCAAGGCCGCGGTCGATCCTGACCGGATCGGGCCGTCGGCCGCCCAGGTGGATGCGTTTGCGCACGCGTTGAAGGTGACACAAAGCGCGGGTCTTGTCATCAGCCCCTCGGCTGATCCCGGACGCACGGAAGATCGGCCGTTCGACCGATGTCAAGACCGCTCGACCCGCCGATGACGATTACGACGCGCCGTCGTACGTTCCGGTGCGTCAACTACTGAAGGAGCAAATCGTGAAGCAGAGGACACAAGATCTTCTCTTCGCCGCGTGCGGCGTCGCCTCGGTCGTGGTCATGTTCGCGGGGCTCGGCATTGGCGCCGCGGGCGGTCGGGAATTCGCCACCATCTCCAGCAGCTCTGCGCAGATCACCAAGGCGCTCGCGAGTCCTGCCGGGGCCGCCGTTTGGACGGGCGCCTACCTCGAGCTGCTCAGCTTTGGATTCTTCATCGCCTTCGCGATGTGGGTGACTGCGAAGCTCGGCGGAGGCGTGCTCGGTTCGGTCGCCCGCGCGGCGGCCACGAGCTACGCGACGCTCAGCGTCGCATCGCTCTGTCTGATGGATGCGATCGAGTACCGGGCCGGCCACGGCATCGGGCTGCAGCTTGGAACCACCTTGATCACCTTGAACGAGGCGCTGTTCGTCGGGACCTGGTTCCTCGCCGTCTTCTTCCTGCTCGCGGTCGGGCCGCTCGCGCTCGGATCCGGCCGGCGGGCGCTCGGCTGGAGCGCGATCGCCGTCGCCGCGATCACCCTGGTGACCACCGCGACCTCGCTCGACAATCTCGGCCAGATGTCGAACGTGCTCTGGCTGGCCTGGATCATCGCCGCGAGCATCGCCCTCGGTCGTGGCGGGCGGAGGCGAGAGTCCGTCGTCGCAATCCCGCAGCAAGCCTGACTCAGGTCCGGGGCGGCGTTCAGTTCTGACAGCTCGCGGCGCTCGCGCTCCGGTGCCGGCGCCGCGAGCCATTGCCTTCGTGACCGCCGCTCGTCACGATCGTAGGAGTCGTGTCCGGGATCGTCGGCAGGGAGGAGGAGCTCGCCGCTCTCCACGCCTTCATCGGAGAGGTGGAGGGAGGGCCGGCCGCGCTCTCGCTCGACGGCGAGGCGGGGATCGGCAAGTCGACGCTGTGGCGTGCGGGGGTCGAGCACGCACGAACGCATGGGTTTCGCGTCCTTGTCTCCCGCCCGGCGGAGGCCGAACGCGACCTCGCCGTTGCGGGACTCGGTGATCTGTTCGAGGACGCACTCGGCGAGGTGCTCCCTGCGCTGTCGGTGCCGAGACGGCGCGCACTCGAAGCAGCGCTGCTCATCGAGGAGGGGGAGGTTTCACCCGATCCCGTTGATCGTCGCGCGCTCGCCGTGGCTGTGCGTGACTCGCTGCAGCTGCTGGGCGAACAGCAGCGCCTGCTGATTGCAGTGGACGACGTCCAGTGGCTTGACCGATCGTCGTCGAGCGCGCTTGCCTTTGCGCTGCGCAGGCTGCCTCCGAACCACGCGCTTCTACTGCTTGCCCGCCGGCCGGCCGATGGGGCGCAGCGGCCGGGGCCCGAGCACGTGTTGGCTGCAGAACGCGTCAAGCACGTTGCCGTGGGACCGCTCAGCGTTGGAGCTCTTCATCGGTTCCTGCTCGACCGGCTGGGCAGGCCGTTCGCACGCCAGTCGTTGCTCCGTATTCACGAGCGCTCGGGCGGGAATCCGTTCTTCGCGCTGGAACTGGCACGCGTTCTGGCTGACGACGCCGACCCGCTTCAACCGCTCCGGGTTCCCGAGACGCTCGAAGAGCTCGTACGCGCGAGGATCAAGGGACTCCCCCCGTCCGCCCGTCAGGCGCTCGAGCTCGCCTCCGCGCTGGGGGCGCCTTCCGAGTCTCTGCTCGAGCGGGCCGGCGTAACGTCAGAGGCCCTCGAATCAGCCGTTGCCGCGCACGTGATCGAGCGCGACCACGGGACGATTCGCTTCACGCACCCGCTGCTGTCGTCGGTCCTGTACCGGGACTTGGGCGACGAGCGGTGGAGCGTTCACGGACGTATTGCGCGCATCGTCGAGGATCCGCTTCTTCGCGCGCGTCACCTGGCGTTGTCGATGGGCACGCCCGACTCCGACGTCGCCCGCGCGCTCGACGAGGCGGTTGCCCTGGCGGTCGATCGAGGCGCCGCGGCGGTCGCGGCGGAGCTTGCCGAGCAGGCGTTGCGCCTGACGCCGGCGGGAAGCGGCGACGAGCGACATCGTCGCGCGCTGGCTGCCGCTCGCGCCCATCAAGCTGCCGGGGAGTGGACGCGCGCGCGGTCGATCGCAACCGACCTGCTGGCCGAGACGACGATTGGCCCGTCGCGTGCCGAGGCTCTTGTTTTGCTCGCCGAGCTCGAGGGCGTCGATCGTGCCTCGGCGTTGCTCGAGGAAGCCCTGTGCGAGGCTGATTCGCGTCCGGCGCTTCAGTCGGTCATCCATTGCCGCCTCGCGTGGGCAACTCGCTTCAGGACCGGCTTCGATCACGCCGCTGCCGCGCTCGACCTCGCCGACGAGCTCGACGACGACGCTCTCCGGGCGCGCGCCCGCGCGGTGCAAGCCATTCTCGGGTGGTTCGCCGGCGATGCGCAGGCGCAGCAGGATCTCCCGGCGCGGGCGCACGACTTCCCGGGCGCGGTCGGCGGCGAACAGCTGGTGCAGGAGGCGACGCTGGCCGTCGTGAATACCTTCGCGCCGGCCTCGAAAAGAGACGAGGTCCGCGCTCTCTTCGACCTCGAGCACCGGGAGTGGCGCGACCGTGACGAGCCGCGGAGCGCCCGCGCGCTGTGGGGGCTCGCCTGGGTCGAGTTCTGGGCCGGACGCTGGGAACTCGCGGCCGAGCACGCCGCTCACGCTCACGACATCTCGATCCAGTACGCGCTCGAGGTGCCGCAGGACCACCTTCCGATCGCTCTCGTCGCCGTCCACCGCGGGCAGCTGACGCTCGCACGCGAGCATTCCGAGCGGGCCCTCGACCTGGCCGAGAGGCAGTTCGCCCTCCATCCGCCGCAGCATCTGGCGATCCTGGGACTGGCGGCGCTCTGGAGTGGAGATTCGCTCGCGGCTCTGGAACGGTTTGACGAGGCCGAAGGCCAGGCCGCGGCGCTCGGGTGGAGTGAGCCGAGCGTGCGCTGGTGGAGCTCCGACTATGCCGAGCTTCTGCTGGAACTCGGCCGGCTCGACGACGCGGTGCGCGTCGTCGACGTCTGGGAAGCGGATGCGCTACGCGTCGACCGCCAGTGGGTGCTCGCGCAGGTCACGCGGTGCCGCGGCCTCGTGGCCTCGGCGCGGGGCGACATCGGTCTCGCGGTCGCCTGCCTGCAGCAGGCGGTTGCGGAGCATGAGGAGATCGGAGATCCCTTCGGTAAGGGGCGTGCGCTGCTGGCACTCGGCATCGTCAGCAGGCGTGCACGGCAGAAGCGCACCGCTCGTGATTCGATCAGCGCAGCCCTCATCGTTTTCGAGGAGCTCGGGGCAGCCACGTGGATCGAGAAGGCCCACGACGAGCTCGGAAGCATAGGCGGCCGCACGCGCGAGCAAGGCCTGACCGCGGCAGAGCGTCGGGTTGCGGACCTGGTCGCCCAGGGCCGGACGAACCGGGAGGTCGCCGCCGCGTTGTTCCTCGGCGAGCGGACGGTCGCCAGCCACCTGACCCACATCTATGCCAAGCTCGGCGTACGGTCGCGCACGGAGCTCGCGCGCAAAGTTCAGACGTTCTGACGTTTCCACGGCATCGCCGTCGCCGTAGCGTCGCAGGCGTGCCGAGCTACCTCGTCGAGACCTATCTCGCGCGTAATCAAGCGGGAGAGCGGGACGCCCGAGAGCGTCGGGCGCGCTCGGCTGCAGAGGAGCTGACGCGGGAGGGAGTGCACGTCCGCTTCGACCGCTCGATTCACGTGCTCGAAGACGAGATCTGTTTCATGGTCTTCGAAGCTCCGTCGGGTCGGGATGCGGCGCTCGCGGCACAGCGCGCCGAGCTCGACCCGATTCGCGTCGTCGAGGCGGTCTCGTCTGGAAACGCAAAGGAGGAGAGATGAAGCGCAAGACGATTCATACGAAGGCGCTGATCGTCAGCGTGGGTGTCTTGGCCTTGGTCGCGGCCGTGTCGTTGTCGGTGGCCTCGGCGACGACCCGCAAGTCGGCCGCGGTGTCCCCGGCGGCGGCGTTGACCTGGAACACGTACGCGGTCACTGCGGTGCGGTCTTCGGTGCCGACGAAGGTGCAGACCGACGGTATGGTCTACATGTCGTACGTGCAGGCGGCCGTGTATGACGCGGTGACGAAGATCGAGGGGCGCTATCAGCCCTACCACGACTTCGTCTTCACCGTCGACCCCGGCTCGTCGGTGCAGGCGGCGATCGCCGCTGCGGCGCGGACGACGCTCAACTACTACCTGCCCGACCAGCAGCCGTCGGTTGATGCCGAGTACACGGCGTTCTTGACGACGCTGTCCGGGAACGTCGCGGGCGGCGTGGCGGTCGGGGAGGCGGCGGCGAACGACCTGATCGCCTTCCGCACGGGTGACGGGCTGAAAGCGGCGACGCCGAGCTACGGGCAGATCGGGCCGATCCTGCCGGGACAGTGGCAGCTGCAGCCCGGTCAGGCGGCGCAGACACCGTGGCTGGCGACGATGCGGCCGTTCCTGCTCGAGCAGGCCTCGCAGTTCCGGGCCGAGCCGCCGCCGGCGCTGACGAGCCAGCAGTACGCGAGGGACCTGAACGAGACCGAGGCCTACGGTGCGCTGAACAGCACCGTTCGCACCCCGGAACAGAAGGCGATTGCGTTCTTCTGGGTCGGGAACAACATCAACCAGTACAACCAGACGATGCAGAACGTCGTCGCGCAGCACGGGATGGATCTCGTCGACGCCACGCATCTGCTCGCGATGGGCGAGATCGTCACGACCGACGCGGGCATCGCCTGCTTCGACTCGAAGTTCTTCTACCAGGCCTGGCGGCCGATCACCGCGATCCGCAACGCCGACAAGGACGGCAACCCGGACACGACGGCCGACCCGACCTGGCAGTCGCTGCTGCCCGTGCCCGGCCATCCCGAATATCCGTCTCAGCACGGCTGCTTCACCGCCGCCTTCAGCGACGCACTAGCCGCCGCGCTCGGCACGAAGCACCTCGACGTGACGGTGCCGGGTGGAGAGAACGGCAGCACGCTTCTCACGACGACACAGCACTTCAACACGGTCGAGGACATGCAGAAGCAGATCGTCGACGCGCGAGTCTGGCTCGGCTTCCACTTCCGCAACTCCGTCCAGCAGGGAGTCAACCTCGGCAACGACGTCGCCAACTGGGAGCTCAAGCAGTTCTTCCAGCCCTCGTAACCCGGGGTCGGACGGTTCGAGGTAGGGCCTGATTTCCGGTTTCCACCGGAAATCAGGCCCTGTTGTCTAGGAGAACGGCTTGGTGATCATGTCGGCGATCACCAGGAGCAACACGGCGATGTCGACGCGTGCGATCAAGAGGATCCGGTCGACGAGGGCGATCGTCTCCGGATGCTCCGGTCCGTTGTGCTCGGCCGATGCCTCGAGCTTCTTGGCGAGCGGCGAGAGCACCGCGATGCCGGTCACGAACGTCAAGGCATAACCGACTAGACCGGCGTCGATCCAGAACGTGCCCCAGCCCCAGTTCGTGTTGAGCATCATCGAGATTCCCATCAGCAAGACGACGAGGCCCGCGGGAGCGAAGATCTTCTCGCCCGCGAACGCCGCTTGACGGGCGACTGTCACGACCGCTCCTGGATCCGTCTCGCGTTGAGCCCGAAGGCCGAGGATCGTGAGCAGCACGCCGCCGCCGATCCAGGCGACCGCGAAGATCACGTGCACTGTCTTGAAGAGGCCGTACCAGTGGTTCGGCAACGCGTTCGATGAGAACGCGAAGATCGTGGCGATGACGACGACTGTCGCCAATAGCGCATAGGTGATGATGTTGGAACCGCGCTCGGCGGTTACGGGTCCTGCCGCAGGTGTGTCCATGCAGTGGATCTAGTCAGATCGCCCGGACGTTTACAAGGCCCGCGCCGCGTCGAGCCATGCGTCGACGTTGGGCACGTCACCGGTCTCGTACTCCCACGCCGCCCGCACGATCCCGGTTTCATCGACGAGGAAGGCGGTGCGGCGCGCGACGTCCTTGAAGCCGCGGAACTCGAAGCCGATCCCGAATGCGCGCACGACGTCGCCGTTGAAGTCGGAGAGCAATCCGAAGTTCAGGTCGAGGGCCTGGGTCCAGGCGATGTGCGTCCACGGCGAGTCGCGCGAGATCCCGACCGGCTGCACGCCGATCGCATCGAACTCCGACCTCCTGTCACGCAGGAGCTCCATCTCGTGAGTTCAGGTCGAGGACCAGTCGAACAGATAGAAGACGAGCAGCTTCGGCCCGTCGTCGACGAGCTCGAGCAGCGTCAGAGGCTCGTTGGGGCCGAGAAAGATCTGCGCGTTCGGGATGCGGTTGCCGGACTCGAGCACGAAGCCGACATTATCGACAGCACCAGCGGCCGGAGAGCTCGAGCATCGGTCCGAGATGGTCTGCACGTGGGAACTGCTCGCGGATGTTCCCCACTGCCTGCACGTGGGATCCGTGCAGGAACACCCATTGGTTCGCGGTCGGCCAGGAAACGAGGAGCCAGCCTCCGTCAGGCGACCAGGCGATGTCGCCGAAGACGCCGGGACCGGCGAAGAGCAGCCTCGCCGTCCCTTGCCGGTCGATGTCGACAAGCTTCACCTGGCTGTGGCCTGCCAGCCGGACGGCGACGGCGAGCTGGTGCGACCCGGGCCTGAACGCACCCTGCACGAGCTCCGCCTCGAGCAGCGAGATCGTGCGCAAGGCCCTGCCGCTGCCGCTGAGAACGACGATGCGCCGGGGGGAGACGACAGCGAGCTCGCGGCCGTCGGACGACCAGTCGAGGCTCGTCGGCAGGACGCTCACCGGTGCGCGCCAAACCAGCGCACCATCGGCGTTGCGCAAGACGATCGCGCCGCCGGTGTAGTAGGCGAGCACGTGCCGCCGTGCGGGGTCCCAGGCCGGAGGCACGTCCTGCGCGTAGCGGTCGAGCAGGTGATCTCCGGTGCCGTCGCCCGCGACGACGCGAAGCCCGCTGTCGGCCAGGTAGGCGATCCGGGTGTCGATGCGCGTCCCTTCCCACCTCGGGTAGCGGACGTTCCGTCGCGCGAGCGACCAGCGAACGCCGGCATCGGGGTCGACCGCGAGCAGCTGATTGCGTTTCGTTGCGACGAAATACAAGCCGTGCGGCGACCACTCGGCGTCCGCGTACGAGCCGAGCCGCCGCTTCAGCCCGTTGTCGTGCACGAGCCACACACCGCCGCGCTCCGTCGAGACGACGAGCAGCCGCCCGCTCGACGGCAGCGAGAAGATGGCGGGCGCTGCGTGCTCAACGCCAACCGCCTCACGAACGCGTTCGAACACAGCTCGGCCTGAAGGAGACAGGACTGCGGCCGCGACGACGATCACGATCGCCACCACCAGCGCAATCAACCTGCGGTTGGTCGCGCGCGGCCGAGGCGGCCGCTCCTCGTAAGCACGTCGGACAGTGGCCCAGGTGCGCTCTTCCGCTTCCTTCACGCCTCCAGCTCCTTCATGCGGTCGAGGCCACGGCGCAGGCGCGAGTTGACGGTGCCTCGGGGAAGGTCGAGCAGCTCGGCGATCTCGCCGGGGGTGTACTCGAGCACGTACCGGAGCACGACCACGGCCCGATGCTCGGGTGCGAGATCTGCGATGTGGCCGAGCGCGGTGCCGTCGAGCTCCGGCGACGGCGGCGCCGAGATGGAGTCGCCCAGCTCGACCTCGGCGCGCAGCTTGCGCGCGCGCGTCCAGTCGATCGCACGGTTGACGACGATGCGGTGCAGCCACGGCGCGAACGGCCGGCGCCGGTCGAACCGGTCGAGATTGCGGACGGCGGCGAGGAAGGCCTCCTGGGCGATGTCCTCGGCCGCTGCCGCGTCGCCCGTGACGAGCAGCGCGGCCCGGTAGGCGCGCGGCCAGTGCTCGCGGAAGAGCCGCTCGAGATCGGCGACCGACCCCCGCTGGGCACCCCTGATCCAGGCGCGCTCGGACACCCCTCGACTCTACGACGGAAAGCGTTCACGAGGTCCATACGCGGCCGGGACCTTCAGCGGTCCGTCGGACGTATTCCTCCCATGAAACGCCTGCTGCTCGTTCTCGCCGCTGGCCTCGTCCTGCTGCCGGGGGCAGCCGTCGGGGCCGCCTGCTCGCCGCTCAACTGCGCGCCGAGCCAATTCACGCTCGCCCACGGCACGCTGCTCGGTTTTCGCGCGGCCGCCGGCAAGCCAGTGAGAGTCGTCGACCTGCACACCGGCAAGCTGCAATGGGTGCTGCCCGCGGGGATCACCGGCGGCAACCTGCTCGTCCACCAGGAAGGCGCCAGGCTCATCTGGTACGACGCCACGAGCGGCGCGAAGCTTTACGACGCCGCGCTCCCGAGCGTCGAGTACAGCCTCGCGGGCGTGTCCCAGAACGGAACGCGTGCGTTCGCGCTGAACGTCGCAAGCCGGCGAACGACGGCCGCGATCGTCTCGCGCGGAGGCTCTCGCACGATCACGCTGCCGGACCGGCAGTGGCAGTTCGACGCGCTGCGCGGGGACAACTTGTTCCTGATCCACTTCCTCGCTGTGGGCGGCTACCAGGTTCGGCTCTTCCACCTCGGCGCCGGGCACCTCGACGCGCAACCGCTGAAGGACCCGCACGAGTCCGGCACGATCTGGGGCTCGCCGTTCTCGCGGCTGGCCTCGCCAGACGGTCGCTACCTGTTCACGCTGTACATCGGGTCGAACGGCGCCGCGATGATCCACGAGCTCGACCTGAAGCTGGCGACGGCGCGTTGCATCGACCTGCCGGGAACGGGCGACTACGGGGCGGCGTCCTCGTGGGCGCTGATGGTCTCGACGGACGGGCGGACCGTGCGTGCGGTCAGCCCCGGGTACGGCCGGGTCGTCGCGATCGACGTCCACAGTCGCAAGGTGACGGACGCATTCCGCATCGACCTGCCGTACTGGGCGATCGGGCCGACGAGCGCCGCACTTTCGCCCGACGGCCGGCAGATCGCGATCGCCGATGGTGAGACGGTCGCGGTCGTCGACCTCACGTCGAAGAAGATCGCCGACCGCAATCCCGCGGCAAAGACGATCGCGCTCGGCTACTCGCCCGACGGCACGACGCTCTGGAAGCTCTCGTAGCCGGCAGCGGACTCCGCCGTCGCGATCGAGATCTCGCGAACGACCTCGACGATGTCGCGGTTCGCGTTCCACACGCGTAGCTGGCGATCGGAGCCGTTGCCTCGGGCCAGGATCTTGCGCACGCCTTCGAGCTCGCGTTCCGAGCCGAGCTCCCGCGCGTGCGGCTCGATGTCGCGCAGCGTCCGACGGACGAGCTGGGCGATCGGAACCCGGTTGCGGCGACCGGTGGCGAGATCCATGACCGGTGCCTCGAGGCCGTAGCGCGCCGCCAGCCACTTGTTCTCGGTCGTCAACATCCGGTGCCACGTCGGAATCGGCTTGCCGGAGTCGTAGAGCTCGCAGTACAGCTTCACGATCGCCTGGTAGAAGGCGGCGATCGCAACCACGTCCTCGAGGCGCGTCACGGCGTCGCAGATGCGCATCTCGATCGTGCCGAGGCGGGGGTGCGGACGGATGTCCCACCAGATGTGCGTGTAGTCGGCGATGCAGCCGGTGCGCTCGAGCTGGCCGACGACCTCCGCGTAGTCGGCGTAGTCGTTGAAGCGCGGCGGCGGGCCGGAGCGCGGAAACGCGGCGAACACCATCTGGCGGCTCGACGCGAGCCCGGTCG
>DATBBH010000082.1:0-28928 GCA_036271075.1 Gaiellaceae bacterium
CATGCGCTGCGCGATCGAGAAGATGTTTTTCCTTCCGGTCATCGCCTGCGCGCAACTGGCCTAGCCGGACTCACCCGTCCACCCGGTTAGGTTTCATCCAAAGGACGGGGGGCCAACAGCAATGAGCGCCTTCGGTCTGCGTTGCCGGGTGTGCGAGATGGTTTCCCGCCCTCAACCGGTCGATGCCTGTCGCCGTTGCGACGGCCCAACGGATCTCACCTACGACTGGGCCCGGATCGCGCGTGACGTCTCGCACCGAACGATCGCCGCCGGCCCCGAGTCGCTCTGGCGCTACGGCGGGCTGCTGCCGGCAGGCGCCCGAGTCGACTACGGCGCAGGTTGGACTCCGCTGCACCGCGCAGACCGCCTCTCCGAACTGCTCGAGCTCGATCTGCACCTGAAGCTCGAGGGCCACAATCCGACCCACTCCTACAAGGACCGCATCGCGACGATCGCCGCGGCCACGGCACTCGACCACAGCGTCACCACGTTGTGCTGCTCCTCCACGGGCAACCTCGGTCACGCTGTCGGCCTGGCTGCCGCCGCAACCGGCCTCGAGGCGATCGTGCTGGCACCTGTCGGTGGCGAGGCCGCAGCCGTGGCTGCGCGCCACCCAGGCGCACGCGTCTTCGCGATCACGGGCACGTACGACGACTGCCGCCGCCTCGAGCTCGAGCTGGGCGGCCTGTTCCCCTGGGGCTTCGTGAGCGGGAATCTGCACCCGTACGCCGGTGAGGGCGCGAAGACGATCTCGTTCGAGATCGCGGAGCAGCTCGCCTGGCAACTGCCGGACGCGGTCTTCTGTCCCGCGGCGAGCGGAACGCTGTTCGCCAAGCTCGCGCAGGGATTTGCGGAGGTGAGCCGCGCCGGCCTCGCAGTCGACCGCGTGCCGCGCATGTTCGCCGCGCAGGCGCTCGGGTCGAGCCCGATCGCGACCGCGTTCGCCGACGACCGCGGCATCTCACGGGTGGAAGCTGTGACGGACGTCGCGTCGCTCGCCGTGGGTGATCCCTCGCACGGTGACCTGGCGATCGGAGCTGCCCGCGCGACCGGCGGCGGCATCGTCGCCGTCGCCGAGGACGAGATCGAGGAGAACACCGCGTTGCTCGGCGAGACCACCGGGATCGAGGCCGACTGCGCGAGCGGCGCCGCCCTCGGCGCACTCGTCCAGGCCGTCTCCCGTGGCGAGGTCGCACGTGGCTCCCGCGTCGTGCTGGTCGTGACCGGCGCGAGGCCGCAGCCGGTGGAGAGCGACGTCGCGCGTGTCACGACGATCGCTCCCGACGCAGACGCCGTCCTCTCCGCGCTCGGCCTGCGCTCCTAGCATCTCCACGGTGAGCACGGACACTCCTCGCGGCGACACCGCCGCCCCGCTCCGCCGCGACGTGCGCGTGCTGGGGACGATTCTTGGCACTGTGCTCGTCGAGCAGGAAGGCGAATGGCTGCTCGAGCTCGTCGAGGCGATCCGCCATGAGGCTCGGAGCGCCCGCGCCGACAGCACGATCGCAAGCACGGCGTCGTCGCTGACTGCCGAACAGCAGGTGCTGGTGCTGCGCGCCTTCGGGCTGTACTTCCAGCTTGCGAACCTCGCCGAGCAGCAGCACCGGCTGCGGCGCCGCCGTGAGGACGCCCATGACGGCGTCGTGGCACGGGAGTCGCTCGAGGATGCATTCCGTCAGCTCGCCGACATCCCTGCGCCCGTGCTGGCCGAGCGGGCCGCAACCGCGTCGATTCGCCTCGTGCTGACGGCGCACCCGACCGAGACGACACGGCGCACCGTGCTGCTCGCCCACATCAGAATCGCGGAGCAGCTCGTGCGACTCGACGATCCACGCCTTGCGCCCGACGAGCTCACCGACGTCGAGGACCGCCTCGCCGAGGAGGTGACGCTGCTCTGGCAGACGGACGAGGTCCGGCACGACCGCCTGCGGATCACGGACGAGATTCGCAACGGCCTCTGGTTCTTCGAGCACAGCCTGATCGCCGCGGCAACCGATCTGCTGCACGCCTGGCGTGCCCGCGTGCCGGGAGCGCCGCCGCCACTCACCTTCGGCTCGTGGATCGGCGGTGACATGGACGGGAATCCCGCGGCCGGCGCTTCGTCGATCGCCGAGGCGCTCGACGAGGCACGTCGCCTCGCGCTACGCCGCTACCGCGACGAGGTGCGCGAGCTGGCGGTCGAGATCGCCTCGACGCGATCGCTCGTCCGCGTGTCGGCCGCGCTCGAGGCGTCCCTCGCACGCGACGAGTCGGAGTTGCCCGAGTACGCGGCGGAGATCGGCGCGCGGAACGAGCTCGAGCCGTACCGGCGCAAGCTCTCGTTCATGTGGTGGCGTCTCGACAGCGACGCCTACTCCGGCCCCGCTGCGCTCCTCGACGATCTGGACGCGATTCGCGACAGCCTCGCCGCCAACGGCGGGCGACGCGTCGCCGACGGACGCGTCGCGCGCTTGGCGCGGATGGTCGAGCTCTTCGGGTTCCACGTTGCCAAGCTCGACCTGCGCTTGCACGCACGCGACCTCGCCGAGCCACGTGCCGGGGAGGCCGTCGCAGCCGCAGTCGCCGCACGCGTCAAGCACGGGCCCGAAGCGCTCGACACGCTGATCGTCTCCGGCACGTCGA
Source organism: Gaiellaceae bacterium (assembly GCA_036271075.1). Classification (GTDB taxonomy): domain Bacteria; phylum Actinomycetota; class Thermoleophilia; order Gaiellales; family Gaiellaceae; genus PALSA-600. The sequence goes on from DATBBH010000082.1 coordinate 2,623, forward strand.
GCGCCGCCGACGTGATCGCCGCGGCGGAGCTCACCGACGAGCCGCTCTCGATCGTGCCGCTGTTCGAGACGCTCGACGACCTCGCCGCGGCGCCGCTCATCCTCGACGAGCTGTTGCGCGACGGCCGTGCCACATCCGAGGTGATGGTCGGCTATTCGGATTCGGGGAAGGACGGTGGCTATCTGGCCGCTCAGTGGGCGATCTACCGCGCGCAGGAAGAGCTCGCCGAGGTCGCACGCCGGCATGGAGTCGCCCTGACGATCTTCCACGGCCGCGGCGGCAGCGCCGGGCGCGGCGGCGGTCCCACCCACGCCGCGATCGCCTCGCAGCCCGCGAGCCACCCGCCTGGCCGCATGAAGCTGACCGAGCAAGGCGAAACGGTCTCTTTCAAATATGGCTTGGAAGGGCTCGCGCGCCGCAACCTCGAGGCTGCCCTGGCCGGAACGCTGCTGGCCACCTTCCCGGAGCACCTGCCCGAGCCGCCGACCGAAGGCGAGCGGGCCCTGCTCGACGGCATGGCGGAATCCTCCCGCGAGGCCTATCGCAGCTTCGTCTGGGAGAGCGACAGCTTCGTCGAGTTCTTCCGCTCGTTCACCCCCGTCGACGAGCTCGCGATGCTGGAGATCGCCTCGCGACCGTCACGCCGGCCGAACGACGCGGACTACCTGAGCTCGTTGCGGGCGATCCCGTGGGTCTTCTCGTGGACCCAGAACCGGGTCCTGCTGCCCGCGTGGTTCGGCTGCGGGTCGGCGTTCGAGGCCGTCGGCGACGACGTGCTGCGCGACTTGTACGAACGGCTGCCGTTCTTCCGCGCGGTCGTCGACAACCTCGAGATGACACTTGCGAAATCGAGCCTCTCGATCGCTCGCGGTTATCTCTCACTCGTGCGCGATCCGGCGCTCTTCGACGAGATCGAGCGGGAGCACGAGCGCACCGTGCGAGGCGTGCTCGCGGCCACCGGGGTCGTCAGCCTGCTCGAGCGCCAGCCGGTTCTGCGCCGGTCGATCGAGCTGCGGAACCCCTACGTCGATCCGATGAACGCGGTGCAGGTCGAGTTGCTGCGCCGCCATCGCGCCGGCGACGAGACGGCGCAGCTGCCGTTGCTCCGCTCGATCGCCGGCATTGCGGCGGCCCTGAGGAACACGGGTTGAATCAGGCTTGAGGGGGCGAAAGCTCTTCGAGATAGACACACCGGCCGCTGTCACCCGGTAGCGGCGAGGGACCGAGGCGGAGGACGCGGTACACGCCCGCTCCCAGGGGGAGGTTCAGCACGACCCCGGGCGTCGGAGCAGGGCCTTCCTGCTCGACGAGCTGATATCCGGCCGGCGTCGAGAGGAACAGCGTGTGCCAATCTTCGGTGTAGCGGCGCGTGTCGGCGGCTTCTTCTGGGGCAGACTCAACGTGGAGCTCGGAGGCCGCGAGGCGAATCTCCAGCTCCTCCAGACGGGTTCGGTCGTCCAACGCCTGCTTGGACGCGCGCACTTGCTCGGCGGTCAGCTCGTCGATCCGGTCATGGAGGGCCTGCTCGCGCTCCTCCGCGGACTCGCGTAGCGCGGCATAAGCCTCGCGAGCCTCCGCCAGCGCCTCGTCAGTGGCCGCGGACGAGCTCGCCTCGGCCAACAGTCGTTCGCGCTCCTGCTCCAGCGCTGCAATCGCGTCCGCAGTGGTGTCAACCTCGCGCTGGGCTTCTCCGAGGCGAAGCTCCAGCTCCTCCACTCGGGCTTGGTCGACCCGCGTCCGCTCGGACACCTGCTCTTGCTCCGCGGTCAGCTCGTCGATCCGGGCCTGCAGCGCTTGCTCGCGCTCCTCCGTAGCGTGACGCAGCGCGGCATAGTCCCGTCGCGCCTCCGCCAGCGCCTCGTCATCGACTGCGGACGAGGTCGCCTGGGCCAGCAAGACCTCCAACTCTTCCACGCGGCCGCGGTCAACTCGCGTCTGCTCGGACGAGCGCGCGTGCTCGGCGGTCAGCTCATCGATCTGAGCCTGCAAGGTCCTCTCGCGCTCCTCCGCCACGTCGAGCAGGGTGGCGTAGTCATGCCGAGCCTCCGCCAGCGCCTGATCGGCCGCCGCGGACGAGCTCGCTTCAGACAGCAGTCTCTCGCGCTCCTGCTCGAGCGCTGCCATCGCCTCCGCAGCGGTGGCAGCCGCGCGCTCAGCTTCGCCGAGGCGAAGCTCCAGCTCCGCCAGACGGGCTTCGTCGACCCGCGACTGCTCGGACGAGCGCACGTGCTCGGAGGTCAGCTCGGAGGTCAGCTCGTCGATCCGCTCCAGCAAGGCCTTCTGGCGCTCATCTGTTTCCTCGCGAAGGGTCGCGTAGTTGTGCCGCGCCTCCGTCAGCGCCTGGTCATCGGCCCCTAGAGAGCTCGCTTCGGCCAACAAGAGCTCCAGCTCTTCCACGCGGCCGCGGTCGACCCGCGTCTGCTCGAACGAGCGCGCCTGCTCGGCGGTCAGCTCCTCGATCCGGGCCTGCAAGCTCTGCTCGCGCTCTTCGGTGGCCTCCCGCAGTGCGGCGTAGTCGTGCCGGGCTTCCGTCAACGCCTCGTCATCGGCAGCGAGTCGAACCTCCAGCTCCTCTACGTGAGCTCGGTCGACCCGCGCCTGCTCGAACGAGCGCGCCTGCTCGGCGGTCAGCTCCTCGATCCGGGCCTGCAAGCTCTGCTCGCGCTCTTCGGTGGCCTCCCGCAGTGCGGCGTAGTCGTGCCGTGCCTCCGTCAGCGCCTGGTCATCGGCGGCGAACGAGCTCGCTTCGGCTAGCAGTCGTTGACCCTCCTGCTCGAGCGCCGCCACCTGGTTATGGGCTTCGCCGAGGCGGAGCTCAAGCTCCTCCAGGCGGCTTCGGTCGAGCCGCGACTGCTCGAGCGACAGCGCCTGCTCAGCCGTCAGCTCGTCGATCCGGTCTTGCAAGACCCTCTCGCGCTCCGTTGCCTCGTGTGGCCCGGCATGGGCTTCCGCCGATGTGGGCGAAGCGAACGGGGCGGTTGGCTCGGTTACGAGGAGGGGCTCGTCCCCGATGGGTGCAGACTGCGGCGCGAGCCGAATCGGGGTGAGCTCGACGGTCCGCAAGACAGGCATTGACTCCAGCTCCGACTCATCCGGAGGATTCAGCGCCGGCGGGAGCTCGGCGTTTTCGCCCACCGCAACGGGCGACTGAGGAACGCCGAAACCGTACTCGGTCTTGAGCAACGTCCCCTGCTGGCGTGCGAGCGCCAACGCCATCGACGGGCCGGAGACATACCCACCGTCGACGAGCAGGCGCCCGAGCGCCGCGCCGCTGCGTCGCTGTTCTTCGAGCACCCGTTCCAGATCGCGGGGGTCGAGCAACCCGGACTCCACGAGGATCTGGCCCAAAGGCGGGCGATCGGCGTCCTCACCGTGGCCGTCGGCGGACGAATGAGTGGGTTCTTGGGTCATCGTTGATCCGCTCATCGGCACGACCTGGGTGAGGCGGTATCACCCTGAATCGGGATCCGGCGTTTAAACCTCGCAGAGCCCCTGTTTTACCTCGCGCTTACATATCTTCTGTTGGCGTCTGACATTCGCAGAAAGAATCTGAGTGTCCAGGCAAGTTCAAAGACAGACAGGGGATTTAGACAATGAGACTCGCGATGCTCCTGGCAGTGGTCGTGGCGCTGGCTGCTCCGGTTGCAGCATTTGCGGACGGAGCTCCTACGACGCCCTACTCGGTCGCAAACCAGATCTGTAAGCAAGCGCAGGCCTCGATGCTCGCGGCGGACTTCGCCAAGGCATACGGGACGAACGCGACGCGTTCGAACGCCTTCGGCAAGTGCGTTGCAGCCCATGCCGGCGCAGCGACGCAAGACGTGAGCAACGCTGCCAAGACCTGCAAGGCACAGCAGGCAGACGCGAACTTTGCAGCGGCCCACGGCGGCAAGACCTTCGACCAGTTCTACGGCAACAACACCTCGAAGGGCAAGAGCAGCGGAGCCAACGCATTCGGCAAGTGTGTCTCGCAGGCGGCGTCCGCCGCAGCTGCGACGCAGGCGGCAACAGTGACTTCGGCGGCGAAGTCCTGCAAGGCAGCCCTCAAGTCGAGCGCGAAGGACTTCGCATCCAAGTGGGGCACCGGTCGAAACGCATTCGGCAAGTGCGTCGCGGCCTCGACCAAGTAAGTCACACGCTCAACTGGCCCAGCGAAGCGGAGGGGCGCAAGCGATTGCGTCCCTCCGCATCTTTCTGAACCTGGTTGTTTGACCAGGTTCAAGTCTCAGCTTCCCGACCCTCGTTCACATAGGCGCGGAAGGCGGCGGCGCTTCCGAACATCTCGAGGATCGGACTTGGGTCGACGAACGAGAACGGTTCGCGCATGCCGATCAGGCCGGGATAGCTGCTGAACGGCCACGTCTCGTGGTTCTTGGGATTGAGCGCGATGTAACGCGGCAGCTGGATCAGGTGCGCCTCCGTTTCGATCTTGAGTCGGGTGAACGGCGAATCGAAGACATGCCCGCGTCGTCGATACCGCTGGTTGAAGCGGGTTGCGTAGCGGCGGTTGAGCCTGTGCATCGCGGTGGACACATCGACGAACGTGCCGAACACGTGGTAGTGCGTCGGCATGAAACAGAACTGATGACAGACGAGGAGCCCTTCGTCGACGAGTTCGGCGAGGATCCGGATCGCAGTGGCGTAGTCGCCGCTATCCCTGAAGATGTGCTCCTCAGCGATCGAGCGGGCGGTGACGTGGTGCATCCGGACAGCGTGCGCGACGCTGTCGTCGAGCGCTAGGCGGGGGGACGAGTTGTCTCAGACTTGAACCTGGTTAGCAACCAGGTTCGGCGCAAGGTCGAACCTGGTTCTTGACCAGGTTCGTGTCCGAAGCGGTCTGGGAAGCATCACCGACGAGGGGCGGGAAGCTGAAGACACGAACCTGGTTAGCAACCAGGTTCGGCGCTCTACAGGACGAGCTGGCGCACGTCGAAGCGCGCTGCATGCGCGCCTTCGAAGGCGGTGATCTCATCGGCGCGGTGCAGAGTGCGGGCCACGTCGTCGAGACCGTTGACGAGCGTCTCCTGCGCATGAGCGTCGAACTCGAACTCGAGCTCGAGACCACCGGGATGCGTGATCCTCAACTGCTCGAGGTCGACGGTCAGCTCGTTGCCGGCAGCCAGCGCCTCGCGCACGCGTGCGATGTCCGTCGCAGGAAGCTGAACAGGCGCCAGGCCGCTGTTGATCGCGTTCGCACGGAAGATGTCGCCGAACGACGGTGCGATCACGACCCGGAAGCCGAAGTCCTCGAGCGCCCACGCCGCATGCTCACGCGAGGAGCCGCAACCGAAGTTGCGCCCTGCGATCAGGATCGGGGCGTCCCGGTTCTCCGGATCGTTCAAGAAGAAGGCGGGATGGCGCACCCAGTCGTAGAACAGGAACTGCCCGTAGCCCGACCGCTCGATCCGCTTCAGGAACTGCTTCGGGATGATCTGGTCGGTGTCGACGTCGGCGCGATCGAGCACGGCGACCTTGCCGGTGACGGTGCGCAGCTGTCTCATACCAGCGACCGCGCGTCGGTGAAATGTCCCGTCACGGCAGCCGCGGCCGCCATCGCCGGACTGACGAGATGCGTCCGGGATCCCGCGCCCTGGCGTCCCTCGAAGTTGCGGTTCGAGGTCGATGCACAACGGTCGCCGGGCCCGAGCACGTCGGGATTCATGCCGAGGCACATCGAACAGCCCGCGCGCCGCCACTCGAACCCCGCCGCCTCGAAGATCTCGTTCAAGCCCTCGGCCTCGGCCTGCAGCTTCACCTGCGCGGACCCGGGCACAACGATCGCACGAACGTGGTCGGCGACGTGCTTGCCCGAGACGACCTGCGCCGCGACGCGAAGGTCCTCGATCCGTGCGTTCGTGCACGAGCCGATGAACACCTTGTCGATGCGAATGTCGACGAGCGGCGTCCCCGGCGCGAGGTCCATGTACGTGAGCGCGCGCTCGACTGCCTCGCGCTGGTCGGGGTCGGCAAAGTCGGCCGGGTCGGGCACGACCGCGTCGAACGGCGCCACCATGCCGGGGTTAGTGCCCCACGTGACCTGCGGCTTGAGGCTGGAGACGTCGACCACGACCTCGCGGTCGAAGGTTGCGTCGTCGTCGCTCCGCAAACCGCGCCACGCCTCGAGCGCCTGCTCCCAGGCGGCGCCCGACGGAACGCCCGGGCGACCTTCGAGGTACCTGAACGTGACCTCGTCCGGCGCGATCATTCCCGCACGAGCGCCGGCCTCGATCGACATGTTGCAGATCGTCATGCGCCCTTCCATCGAGAGCGCCTCGACCGCAGGTCCCGCATACTCGATCACGTGCCCCTGGCCGCCTGCGACGCCGATCTGACCGATTGCGGCGAGCACCATGTCCTTCGCCGAGAGCCCGAAGGGCAGCTCACCGGTGAACGTCACGCGCATCGTCTTCGGCAGCGACTGCGGCAACGTCTGTGTCGCCAGCACGTGCTCGACCTCGGAGGTGCCGATTCCGAACGCGAGGGCGCCGAAGGCGCCGTGCGTCGAGGTGTGGCTGTCGCCGCAGACGATCAGCATCCCGGGCTGGGTCAGCCCGAGCTCCGGCCCGATCACGTGCACGATCCCCTCACGGCCGCTACCGGTCGCGAGCAGGCGCACACCGAATTGCTCGCAGTTCGCCGTGAGCGCATCGAGCTGAGCGCGGGCGAGCTCGTCGGTGATCGGCCCTTCCAGCGTCGGAACGTTGTGATCCATCGTCGCGATCGTCAGCTCGGGCCTGCGAACGGGACGGCCGTTCAGGCGGAGCGATTCGAACGCCTGCGGGCTCGTCACCTCGTGCACGAGATGCAGATCGACGTAAAGGAGCGACGGCGCCCCGTCCTGCTCGGCGACGAGGTGGGCGTCCCAAATCTTGCGGAAGAGGGTGGTCACCTTTCGCGCTCCGCGGCGTATGAGCCGAACAGGCGCAGTTCTCGTGTCAGCTCGCGAAGCTCACCGAGCGCCGGCCCGACGTGCTCGTCGTGCACGTGGCCGTCGAGCACGAGGTCGAAGCGATAGCGCCACGGCGAGTTCGGGAGCGGCCGCGATACGAGCTGCACCAGGTTGATGTTGTTGCGCGCGAGCGGGCCGAGCGCCCGGAACAGTGCACCGGGCTGGTGGTCGGTCACGAACGACAGCGCGGTCCGCCAGCCTTCGCCGCCTCCGACCTGTGTGTAGGGAGCGAGCGCGACGAAGCGAGTGAAGGCGCCGGGCCGGTCGCCCACGTCGTCCACCAGAACCTCGAGTCCGTACGCCGCGGCGGCTTCGGCGCTCGCGATCGCCACCTGATGCGGATCGCCGGCGTCGGCGACCTCGCGTGCCGCGTCTGCGGTGGTCGCCGTCGGGACACGCCGAACGTCGCGGGCGCCCAGGAGCTCACGGCACTGGTCGAACGCCGCCGGGTGCGAGAGCACGGTTCGCGCACCGTCGAAGCTCGCCCCTGCGAGGCCGACGATGCAATGCCGGATCGGCAAGGTCGCCTCGCGAATGATGGAGAGGGGTGCGCGAAAGAGCAGATCGTGCGTCTCGGCAATCGGGCCGACGAGCGAGCTTTCGATCGGCAGGACGCCGAGCGTCACCTCCGCTGCGGATGCCGCGTCCACGACGGCGACGAAGCTCGGCAGATCGACCGACAGGACAGCGTCGGGCACGAGCACCGCTGCGGCTGCGTCGCTGTGACTTCCGGGCGGGCCCGGGTATCCGACACTGATGCTCATCGCGAGACGAAGTCCAGACGAAGTGGCGGTGCAAGGGACGCGAGCACTGCGTCGCCGAATGTGTCGGTCGTCGCGGTTCCGCCGAGGTCCGGGGTGGGCTGTGAGCCGAGCGCCGCATCGACAGCTTCGACGAGCGCGTCGGCGAGATCTCCTCGCTGCAGGGCGTGCTCGAGCAACAGCGCGAGCGAGCGGAGCATCGCCGCCGGATTCGCCGTGCCTGTGCCGGCGAGGTCGGGAGCGGAGCCGTGCACCGGCTCGAAGATCCCAGGCCCATCGTCGCCGAGGCTCGCCGAAGCGGCCAGCCCCAGCCCGCCGGTAACGGCGGCAGCGACGTCCGAGAGGATGTCGCCGAACATGTTCTCGGTCACGACCACGTCGATCGTCTCCGGCGCGTTGACGAGCTCCATTGCGAAGCTGTCGACGAGCGCGTGCCGGAGCGCGACGTCGGGGTACTCGGGCGCGATCTCGTTTACAACCCGCCGCCACATGCGCGACGTGTCGAGCACGTTCGCCTTGTCGACGGACACGAGCGAGCGGCGGCGGCCGCGTGCGAGCTCGAACCCGCGGCGGACGATGCGCTCGACCTGCGCCGGGTGATACTCACACGTGTCGAAGACCGTGCCGTCGTCGCGCACGCCCCGCGCTCCGAAGTACAAGCCGCCGACGAGCTCTCGCACGATCACGAGATCGACGTTGCGCTGACTTTCGAGATGCAGGGTCGCAGGCCGCAGGTTGGCGTAAACGTCGAGCGCCTTGCGCAGACCGAGCAGTCCTTGCTCCGGCCGCACCGCGCCGCCGTCCCAGCTCGGGCCGCCGACCGCGCCGAGCAGGACCGCCCGCGCGGCACGGCACGTCTCGAGCGTCTCCGGCGGCAGCGGGTCGCCGGTCGCGTCGATCGCCGCGCCGCCGAACGGCAGCCGCACGACCTCCACGTCGACCGGCAGCCGCTCGAGCACGCGCACCGCCTGCTCGAGCACGTCGGGACCGATCCCGTCGCCGGGGAGACAGGCGATCAGCTCAGTCATTCGCGACCTCCCGCTTGACGAGACCGAGCACGAAGGTCACGAGCTCCTCGACTCCCGCCTCCGAGAGCGGGCCGCCGTTGGCAGCCTTCAGCTCCTGGAGCAGCTCCCGCTCACGGCCCGGATCGACGAACGGGATGTCGTGTTCCGCCTTGTAGCGGCGCAGCTTCTCGACCGTTTCGATCCGGGAGTTGACGGTCTCGAGCAGCCGCAGATCGAGCGCGGTGATCTCCTCGCGCAGCGCGGCAACCACGGGATCCACGGCCGTCGTCATGCGGCCACACCGATGCGTTCGAGCAACTCGTCGACATCGGCCTCGATCTCGATCCCCGCGCGCGCCTCGACGATCTGCGGCGTCTTCAGCCCCGTGCCGGTGACGAGCACGACCACGCGGTCCTCAGATCCGAGCGCGCCGTCCTCAGCCGCAGCGCGCAGCGCGCCGACGGTGACCGCGGCCGCCGTCTCGCCGAAGACACCGGACAGCGCAGCGAGCATCGCCATGTTCGCGCCGATCTCGTCCTCGGGCACCGCATAGATCCCGCCTCCCGACGCGCGTGCGGTCGCGATCGCGAGGTCGCCGTCGGCGGGAGCGCCGATCGCGAGCGAGTGCGCGATCGTGTTCGGGCGAATCGGCGACACCGGGCGCTCATCGGCAAAGGCATGCGCGACCGGTGCGCAGCCCTCCGCCTGGCCGCCGAAGATGCGGGGGCTCTCACCGTCGACGAGGCCGAGCCGGCGAAACTGCTCGAATCCCTGCCACAGCTTCGTGAAGAGCGAACCGGATGCGATGGGCGACACCACGGCGTTGGGCATCTCCCAGCCGAGCTGCTCGGCGATCTCGAAGGCGAGCGTCTTCGATCCCTCGGCGTAGTAGGCGCGCAGGTTGACGTTGACGAACGCCCAGTCGAGCTCGCCCGCCAGCTCGACGACGAGGCGGGAGCAATCGTCGTAGCTGCCGTTCACCGCGTACATCTCGCCGCCGTAGACGGCGGTGGCGAGCAGCTTCTCCGGTTCGACGGTTCGCGGATAGAGGACGACCGACCGCATGCCGCTCGCCGCGGCGCGGGCCGCCACTGCGTTACCGAGGTTGCCGGTCGAAGCACAGGCCAGCGTGTCCGTTCCGAGCTCGGCGGCCTTGGCGGCTGCAACAGCGACGACGCGGTCCTTGAACGAATGCGTCGGATTGGTGTGGTCGAGCTTCAGGAGCACCTCGCGCACACCGACGACCTGCGCGAGCCGCGGCGCCGGGACGAGCGGCGTCCACCCCGGTGCCGCCGTGACGGCAGGCGGTACAGCGGTCGGCAGCAGTGGCGCGTAGCGCCAGAGGGAGCGCGGGCCGCTCTCGATCGTCTCGCGGGTCGCCTCTTTCGCGACCTGATCCCAGTCGTAGACCGGCTCGAGCGGCCCGAAGCAGCGAAGACAGACGCCGCTCGCGACCGCCGGATACTCGGATTCGCAGATCCGGCACCTGAGTGTGTCAACAGCCATGGGCCTCCCTACAATACTTTCGGAAATGAAGTTTTGTCGGGTCGACAGCCTGCCGCCGTACGTCTTCGCCACGGTCGACCAGCTCAAGCGGGAGCTGCGCCATGAGGGGCGCGACGTGATCGACCTCGGCTTTGGCAACCCGGACATTCCCTCGCCGGAGATCGCCGTTGCCAAGCTGCAGGAAGCCGCTGCGAAGCCGGCCAACCACCGCTACTCCGCGAGCCGAGGGATCACGCAACTGCGGCATGCGGTGGCCGAGCACTACCTGCGCGAATTCGGCGTCTCGCTCGACCCGGAGACCCAGGTGACGAGCACGATCGGCGCGAAGGAAGGCCTCGCGCACCTGATGTGGGTGCTCGTCGAAAGCGGCGACACCGCGGTGGTGCCGACGCCCGCCTATCCGATCCATCGCGTCGCTCCCGCCTTGGCCGGCGCCCGAGTCGTCACGCCACTCGCGACCGGCGGCGTCGAGGCGATCGCCGAGGCGGTCCGCAACGACGAGCCGAAGGTCGTGGTCATCTCGTTCCCGCACAACCCGACGACCGCGATCGCCTCGGCCGACGAGCTCCAGTTCCTGGTCGACCTCGCCCGCGAGCGGGGGTTTCTCCTCGTGCACGACTTCGCGTACGCGGACATCGCCTTCGACGGCCACCGACCGCCCTCGGTGCTCGCCGCGAAGGGCGCCGACGAATGCGCCGTCGAGCTGTACAGCCTGACGAAGTCGTTCTCGATGGCCGGTTGGCGCGTCGGTTTCATGCTCGGCCGTGCCGACGTCGTCGCGGCCCTGACGAAGTTGAAGTCCTACCTCGACTACGGCACCTTCCAACCGATCCAGATCGCCGCGATCGTCGCGCTTCGCGAGGCGCACGACTACCCCGCCGAGGTCTGCGAGATCTACCGGCTGCGCCGGGACGCCCTCTGCCGCGGGCTCGACCGTGCCGGCTGGCACGTCGAGCCGCCGCTCGGGACGATGTTCGTCTGGGCGCCGATCCCCGAACAGTTCCGCGAGCTCGGCTCGCTGGAGTTCGCCCTGCTGCTCGCGCGCGAGGCGAACGTGGCAGTCAGCCCGGGAATCGGCTTCGGCGACGGTGGCGACGGCCACGTGCGCTTCGCCCTCGTCGAGAACGAGCAGCGGATCGGCCAGGCCACGCGCGCCGTCAAGAAGCTGCTGCAGCGCTGACTTCACTCCGTGCGCGCTCCCTTCGAGGCCGAGCCGACAGTGGCCGCGTACTTCGCGAAGACACCGCTGGCATAGCGCGGCTCCGGTTGCACCCATTCCTCAGCACGACGGGCCAGCTCCTGGTCGGAGAGCTCGACGTTCAGCTCACGGGTCTCGACGTCGACCACAACCGTGTCGCCGTCGCGAACGTGCGCGATCGGGCCGCCACGGAATGCCTCCGGCGCGATGTGTCCGACCATCAGGCCGTGCGTTGCGCCCGAGAAGCGCCCGTCGGTGATCAGGGCGACCTCGTCGCCGAGCCCCTCCCCAACGAGCGCTGCCGTGACGTGCAGCATCTCGCGCATCCCAGGCCCGCCCGCAGGCCCCTCGTAACGAATCACCACGACGTCGCCCGGCGCGATCGAGCGCGCCTTGACCGCGGCGAAACACGCTTCCTCCGAGTCGAAGACCCGCGCAGGCCCGCGATGGTGCAGGCGCTCGTGCCCGGCGAGCTTGACGACGCAGCCCTCCGGCGCGAGGTTGCCGCGCAAGATCGCTAGGCCGCCGGTCGGCTTCAACGGCTTGTCCCACGACACGACCACGTCCTGGCCTGGGCGCTCGTGCACGCCGTCTGCGACCTGGCGCAGCGAGCGCCCGTCGACTGCCTTGGCTTCCTCGTTGACGACACCCGCACGCACGAGCTCGCGCGCGACGAGCGCCACACCGCCGGCCTTGAAGAGATCGGTCGCCACGTAGCGGCCGCCGGGTTTGATGTCGGCAACGATCGGCGTGCGCGAGGAGATCGTGTCGAAGTCGTCGATCTCGAGCGGGATCCCGGCCTCGGCCGCGATCGCGAGCAGATGCAGCACACCGTTCGTCGAGCCACCCGTCGCCGCGATCGCAGTGATCGCGTTCTCGAACGCCTCGCGGGTCAGCACTTGAGAGGGCCGTGTGTCCTCCTCGACGAGACGCATCGCAAGCTCGCCCGCCAGGACGGCCGCCTGCGGCTTGCCCGGATGATTCGCGGGAATCTCGTTCAGGCCCGGTGCGCTCACACCGAGAAAGTCGAGCGCGGTGGCCATCGTGTTCGCGGTGAAATGGCCGCCGCACGCGCCTGCACCCGGGCACGCGACGCTCTCGAGCGCGTGCACCTCACGATCGGAGATCGTTCCGGCCGCGTGCGCGCCGACGGCCTCGAAGACGTCCTGGATCGTCACGTCGGCACCGCGGTAGCGGCCCGCCTCGATGGAGCCGCTGTAGAACACGAGACCCGGTAGGTCGAGCCGCGCGAGCGCCATCACCCCCGCCGGGATCGTCTTGTCGCAGCCGACGATGCACACGAGCCCGTCGAACAGGTGGCCACGCGTGACGAGCTCGATCGAATCGGCGATCACCTCGCGCGAGACGAGCGACGCCTTCATGCCGACGGTCCCCATGCTGACGCCGTCGGAGACGGAGATCGTGTTGAACTCGATCGGCGTGCCGCCGGCACGGCGAATCCCCTGCTTCACGTACCCCGCCAGCCGCCGGTGGTTCAGGTTGCACGGCATCGTCTCGATCCAGTTCGTCGCCACGCCGATCAGCGGCTTGGCGAGGTCGGCGTCGGTGAACCCGACGGCTTTGAGCATCGCGCGCGCGGGCGCGCGGTCGACCCCGTCGGTGAGAGCGGCGCTCTGGCGCTTCGCTGGGTGCGTCTTGCCATATGGGGTCATTGAACGTGCGCTCCTACCTGGGCCACCCGCAGGGGAAGCACCGTCGTGGATGGGGGAACCGCCTGGACGAGCGCCGCAACGACCGAGTCGAGTTGATCAGCCTCCGCCCAGACGACGACCGACGGGCCCGAGCCGGAGAGCGTGACGCCGCTCGCACCGGCGGGCAGGTCGTCTCGCAGCGCCTGGAGCAAGGGCGACTGGGTGCTGCGGTACTGCTCGTGCAGCCGGTCGTGGAACGCGTCGCGGAGGAGCGTGGCGCTGCCGCCTGCGATTGCCGCACCGAGCATCGTCGCGGCGGCGACGGTGACGGCCGCGTCATGGTGGCTGACCGTGAACGGAAGGCCGCTGCGCGACTGCGCGGTGTTCGTCCTCGCCGCAGGCACGACGAGCACCGATTCGAGCGGCATATCGGCGGCGATGCGGACCGCGTGCGGCCCTTCACGCGTCCATGCGACGCACACACCTCCGTACAGCACGGCTGCCAGATTGTCGATGTGCCCTTCGAGCCGCGCTGCCTTCTCGAGCAGATCGCTCGGTTCGGGGTCTTGCCCTGCGGCGGCGGCCCCGGCGACGAGGCCGAGGGCGATCGCAGCGGCGCTCGAGCCCAGCCCGCGCTCGAGCGGAATCCGGTTCACGAACGCGAAGCGGTAGTTCTCGACAGGAGCGAAGAGCGAGAAGGCGCGCAGAGCGAGGTGGGTCGTGTCGCGCGGCAACTCGTCGGCCCCTTCACCGCTGATCTCGACACCGAACTCGACCGAGGGCTCGACCTCCAGCTCGTTCCAGAGCTCGAGCGCCGCGGCAGCCGAGTCGAATCCCGGGCCGAGGTTCGCGGTCGACGCCGGTGCGACCGCGCGGATCATCCGATCGCCTCCAACACGGCCTCGAGCGTCGGCTCGATCGGCTCGGAACCGCCCTCGTCGACGGCGCCCGCATCCTTCAGCCCATGCCCCGTGACGATGCAAACGGCCGTCGCGCCCGCCACGTCGGGCAAGCGCTCGAGCGCCGCGACCCCGGCTGCAGATGCGGGCTCGCAGAACACGCCCTCCTCGCGCGCGAGCTGCTGCCAGGCGCTGCGGAGCTCGTCCTCCGTCAGCGTCACGACCTCGACACGTCCGGAGCCGACCAGCTCCGCGACGTGGGCCGCGTGCGCCGGCGTGCCGATTCTGATTGCGGAGGCCCACGTTGTCGCCCGCTCGGCGGCCTGGCCCACGACGATCCGTGGCGAGACACCTGCCTCGGCACAGCCCGCAGCTACGGCAGAGACATTGCCGCCGCCGCCGAACGGCAGGGCGACGACGTCGGGTGTGCTCCCGAGCTGCTCGAGAATCTCACCGACAACGGTCTTCTGTCCTTCGATGCGGTCCGGGTTGAGCGAGTTGACGAGCACGAACCCCTCGCGCGCGCCGAGCTCGCGACAAAGTCGTAGCGCGTCGTCGAAGCTGCCGCGAACCTCGAGCAGGCGCGCGCCGGCGGCCCGTGCCTGGGCGCGCTTGGCCGTTGCGGTCGCTCCGGCCGGCGTCAGCACGATCGCTTCGAGGCCCGCCCGGGCCGCGTACGCGGCGGCGGACGCGGCGGTGTTCCCGGTCGACGCGCAGACGACCGCGCGCGCGCCGGACTGCGCCGCACGCTCGACGGCGACGACCATCCCGCGGTCCTTGAAGCTGCCGGTCGGGTTGAGGCCGTCGCATTTCAGGTGCAGCTCGAGCCCGAGCCGCTCTTGCAGCCGCCGCGCCGGCACGAGCGGCGTCGACCCCTCCCCCAGCGTCAGTGATGACGTGGCGCTCACGCCCATCCGAGCTCCGCCACACCACGGTCGGAGATGACGGGACGCGGTGTAGAGCAGCCGTGGACCTCGTCCAGCCGTCCGACGGCGTCGAGTGCCTCGCGCAATGCGCCCACCTTCGCCTCGTGCGTGACGACGTGCAGCGCTGCACCGTCACCGTTCTGATGCTGCAAGAGGCGCGCGATCGAGATCTCACGGTCCGCCAGCTCCTCCGCCACGCGCGCAAGTGCGCCCGGGCGGTCTTCGACGTGCAAGCGAAAGTAGAAAGGCGAGCTGCTGTCGCCGTCGGGCAACATCGGCAGCACACGCCACGCAGCGTCGTTCTGCAGAAAGCCGGTGCCCATGGTGCCGAGCACGCTTGTGATGTCGGCGATCACAGCCGACGCCGTCTCGACGCCTCCCGCACCCGGCCCCTCGAGCGTGATCTCCCTGATCGCGTCGCCCTGCAGCATCACGGCGTTGAAGGCGCCGTCGACCCTGGCAAGCGGATGCTGCTTGTCGACGAACGCGGGCTGTACGGTCACGTCCACGTGGCCGTCGACGAGTCTCGCGGCCCCGACGAGGCGGATGACCATGTCGAGCTGGCGCGCCGCCGTCACGTCGAACGCGTCGATCTTCGTGATCCCCGAGTACGCGACGTCGGCCAGCTCGACGTGCGAGTTGAAGGCGACCGTGGCGAGGATCGCCATCTTCGCCGCGGCGTCCGCGCCGGAGACGTCGTCGGACGGGTCGGCCTCGGCGTAGCCGCGCTCCTGCGCGTCGGCCAGGGCTTCCTCGTAGGTCTTGCCGCCCTCCATCTCGGTGAGCACGAAGTTGGTCGTCCCGTTGACGATGCCCAGCACGCGATGCACGTTCGTGACGACGAGCGACTCGCGCAGCACCTTGATCACCGGGATCGCGGCGCACACGCTTGCTTCGAATCGCAGCTGCACGCCGGCTTCCGACGCCGTTGCAAAAAGCTCGGCGCCGCGGCGCGCGACGAGCTGCTTGTTCGCGGACACGACGCTCTTGCCGCGGCGGAGCAGCTCGAGGACGTAGCCGCCCGCCGGCTCGACTCCGCCCATCACCTCCGCCACGACGGCGATGCTCGGGTCGTCGGCGATCTCGGCGAAATCGGTGGTGAGCACCCCACCCTGTTCGTTCAACGACTCTGGTGGGTAATCACGCTCCTTTCCCAGGTCGCGCACGAGCGCCTTCACGACCCGCAGACGATGGCCCGTGGCGCGCTCGATGTCGTCCGCCGACTCGATGAGAAGGCGGTTGACTGCGGCGCCGACTGTCCCGTAGCCCAGGAGGGCGACCGGTACGTCAACCGACGTCAGCGGTCTCTTCCTTCACGTTCAGCGCGCGTAGGCGGGCCCCGACCTGCTCGATCTGCGTCTCGGCGAGCTTGGCGCGGTATACGTCGAGTGACGGCTGGCCGCGGTCCATCTCGGCGATCCAGTCGCGGGCGAACGATCCGTCGCGAATGGCGGCGAGGACGGCACGCATGTTCTCGCGCACATGCTCGTCGACCACCTTCGGACCGACAGCGTGTGAGCCGTACTCGGCGGTATCGGAGATCGAGTAGTGCATGCGCTCGATTCCACCTTCCCAGATCAGGTCGGTGATCAACTTCAGCTCGTGCAGGCACTCGTAGTAGGCAACCTCGGGCTGGTAGCCGGCCTCGACGAGCGTCTCGAAGCCGAGCTGGATCAGCTGCGTGACGCCGCCACAGAGAACGGTCTGTTCGCCGAACAGGTCTGTCTCCGTCTCCTCGGCGAACGAGGTCACGACCATGCCGGCCCGCGCGGCACCAAGGGCTGCGCCGTAGGCGAACGCCAGCTCGCGGGCCTCGCCGCTCGCATCCTGGGCGACAGCGACGACCGCGGGCGTGCCATAGCCCTCGGTGTAGAGGCGCCGGACGACGTGACCAGGCCCCTTCGGCGCGACCATGATCACGTCGTGCCCCTCCGGCGGGGCAATGCGGCCGTAGTGCACGTTGAACCCGTGCGCGAAGAGCAGCGCCGCGCCCGGTTCGAGGTTCGGTTCCACCTCTGTCTCATAAAGAGACGGCTGTGCGCCGTCGGGAACGAGGAAGGCAACGAGCTGTGCGCCGCGCACAGCGTCGGCGACGGAGCGGACGGTCAGCCCTGCCTCCTCGGCCGCGGCCGCCGAGGCGCTGCCGGGACGCAACCCGACCTCGACCTCCACCCCGGAGTCGCGCAGGTTGAGCGCGTGTGCGTGCCCCTGGCTGCCGTACCCGAGCACGGCGACCTTGCCGCTCAGAAGCTCGACCTTGCCACTCTTGTAGATCTCGGCCACGTTGATTCCTTTCAGACTTGGACAGAGGGAGTTGCGGTGCGGCCGCCTGCACTAGGGCGGCGTAGCCCGACCCGGCCCGTGCGCACGAGCTCGCGCACGCCGTAGGGGCGAACCAGTTCTTCAAAGGCCTCGACCTCGTCGGGACGCCCGACGAACTCGAACGTGATCGCATCGCGCCCGACATCAGCGACCCGCGCGCCGGCGACCTGGCTGAGCGCGACGAGCTCGGCCCGCTTGTCGGTGGAGACGCTGACGGTGAAGAGCGCGAGCTCGCGCTCGACTGCCTCTTCCGGCCGCAGCTCGGTCACGCGCAGCACGTTGACGAGCTTGTGCATCTGCTTCTCGATCTGTTCGAGCGAATGCTCGCTGCAGTCGACGCGCAGGGTCAGCCGCGAGATGTCGGAGCGCTCCGTCGGGCCGACGGCGAGGCTCTGGATGTTGTAGCCGCGCCGCGAGAAGAGCTGCGAGACACGCGCCAGCGCGCCCGGCTTGTTCTCAAGGCGCACGCTGATCGTATGTGAGCTCATGCCCGCACTTCCTCTTCGGGCGCTTCCAGCACGTCGACGGCCGCCTCGCCTGCGGGGATCATCGGGAAGACCTTCTCCTCCGCAGCGCAGCGCACGTCGACGACGGCGCTGCGGCCCGCGGTGAATGCCGCGGTCAGCGCGTCCTCGAGCTGGTCCTCGCTCTCGACGGTGAAGCCCGCGCAACCGTAGGCCTCCGCCAGCTGCGCGTAGTCGGGCACGGCGTGCGTCAGGTGCGTCTGCTCGAAGCGCTCGTCGTAGAACATCTCCTGCCACTGTCGCACCATCCCCAGCCAGCCGTTGTTGAGCACGACCGCGACGACCGGCAGACGTTCGAGCGCGGCGGTCGCGAGCTCCTGGCAGGTCATCTGGAAGCAGCCGTCGCCGTCGATGCAGACGACGGTCGCATCGGGGCGCGCCGCCTTGGCGCCGATCGCGGCCGGGAGGCCGTAGCCCATCGTCCCGAGGCCGCCCGAGGTGATGAACGATCGCGGCCGGTCGCAGACGAGATACTGCATCGCCCACATCTGATGCTGGCCGACGCCCGTCGTCCAGATGATGTCGTCGCGATCGCCCGCGAGGTCGCGGAGCGCTTCCACCGCAGTTTGCGGCTTCAGTTGCCCGTCCGACTTTGCGTACCGGAACGGGAACTGCGCACGCCAGTCCTCGAGCTGACGCAGCCAGGGCTCGGGAGCGGCACGGCCGCCTGCGGCAACGGCGCGCACCTCCTCGGCCAACTGCGCCAGCGCGAGCTTGAACGGGCCGACAACCGGGATCTCCGCATGGCGGATCTTCCCGACCTCGGCCGCATCGATGTCGAAATGGATCACCTTCGCCCCCGGGGCGAAAGCGGAAACCTTGCCGGTGACGCGGTCGTCGAACCGGGAGCCGATGGCGATCACGAGGTCGGCCTTGTTCAGCGCCCAGTTCGCGTACTTCGAGCCGTGCATCCCGGGTGCCCCGTAGTTGAGCGGGTGCGAGTCGGGAAGGCAGCCCTTGCCCATCAACGTCACGACCGCGGGCAAGTGCGCCGAGTCGACGAGGTTGCGGAGCTCCTCGCACGCGTCGGCGTTCAGCACGCCGCCACCGGCGTAGATGATCGGCCGCTCCGCCTCGGCGATCGCGCGCGCCGCCTCGCGAACCTGCCTCGCGTTGACCCTGTGCGGCGGCTTCCACCCCGGGAGGTCGACGTCGTCGGGGTAGGCGAAGTCGAACTCGGCTTCCTGCACGTCCTTCGCGACATCGACGAGAACCGGGCCTTGGCGGCCGGTGCGCGCGACGTGGAACGCGGCCTTGAGGACGCTCGGCAGCTCTGCCACGTCCTGGACGAGCCACGAATGCTTGACGATCGGCATCGTGATGCCGGTGGCGTCGATCTCCTGGAA
Source organism: Gaiellaceae bacterium (assembly GCA_036271075.1). Classification (GTDB taxonomy): domain Bacteria; phylum Actinomycetota; class Thermoleophilia; order Gaiellales; family Gaiellaceae; genus PALSA-600. The sequence continues at coordinate 21,713 of DATBBH010000082.1, forward strand.
CGCGTCGGTGCCGATCAGGGACGACCGCACCTGCCCGGTGATGCAGACGAGCGGCGTGGAGTCCATCCACGCGTCGGCGATCGGCGTGACGAGGTTTGTCGCGCCCGGTCCCGACGTGGCGATCGCGACGCCTACCTTCCCCGAGGCGCGCGCGTATCCCTCCGCCATGTGGCCGGCGCCCTGCTCGTGGCGGGCAAGCACGTGCCGCACCGAGGTGCCTCGCGCGATCGCGTCGTAGGTCGGCAGGATCGCGCCGCCGGGGATGCCGAACGCGACGTCGACACCCTCGAGCTCGAGCGCGCGCAGGATCGCATCCGATCCGAGCATCCGGGTACCGCGCGTCACGCCCAGACCTCGTCGAAGTGCTCCACGTCGACCCTCGACTGGGGCATCAGCTCGATCACGGCATCCGTGAACGAACGCGTGTCGTCCAGAGCCGCGCCGTGCCGCTTCGCCGCCGCGCCGACGGCGCGCTCCAGCGTCCGCGACGCCGTCCGGCGCTTGAGTCCCTCAGCCAGCATCAACGACGTCGTGAGCAGCATCCCGCGCGGGTCGACGACGCCGAAACCGGCAACGTCATCCGGCTCACTTGCACCGGGAAAGAATACGCCAGGCCCTTCGTCGGGCAGCCAGGCCTGGGCGACCGACGCCTGCGAGCCGGCGAAGTGGGCCGCTGCGTCGATCATGGCGTCGACGAGACTCGACTCGGTCACGACGACGTCCAGCGACTCGGGCTGCTCTCGCAGCCGCACGAGCGCCTGGACGAGCAATGCCTCCTCGACCTCGAGCCCACTCCAGCGGGCGCGCTCGGCCGCGACCGAAGCCTGCCAGTCGGCGGACTCCCCCACGCACAGCACCCGGCCGCGCCTGGCGGCGGTGCTGGAGAACGCCCGCGCCAGCGCAACTCTGTTCGCCCAGTCGCCGACCGGGCCGATGATGACGAGATCGCCGCCGCCGGCGAGCTGCACACGCGCGACGCGCCAGGCGAGCTCGAGGTCGGCCTTCACGCCTTCGAACGCCGGGTCGTCAGGCGCCGCGACGAGGATCGCATCGACGTGGCGGTAGCCGGCCCGCGTCTCGGGCGGGAGCGGATGCCCCGTCCGCGTGACGCCTTCGCCGGCAAACGGCAAATGCACGTCGTCGAGCTGGAGCGAGTGAAGCTCTGCCACACGGTCGAGCGCGCGGGTGGCCGCGGCCATCAGCTCCGGCCCGACACCGTCTCCTGCGAGACAGGCAATGGTCTTCATGCACGTACCTGTTCGAAATTCGGGATCCTGCACATTGGTTCGCTCCTTCGTCCGGCCCGCACTGCGGGCGCACTTCTCCTCCATGAAGTCGACGTCTGCGGCGTCTAGAGGCCGCGTGAGCGAAATCTCCCCCTAGCGGGGGAGAATGACGATGACCGAAAGAATGACGAGCCCGAGCACGAGCAGCTGCACCGCAAGCGGCGACCGAGGCTCGAGTACGCGGGCTGTGGAAGTCATCGTCGTTTGAGTGTGCCCACGACCATCCTCCTTGTCAAGCTATCGAAGGTATAGCGACCAAAACGTTGCCAAGTCGGGCGCGCGTCACTATGCTTTTGAAAGCGATGATCGGGAAGCGCTTTTCTCTCCACGCGGCCGGCAGTGAGCTCTGCGCCACCGGTCTGCGGACGCTTGCCCTCCTCCTTCCCCAGTAGGGGAGGCGATCACGCGACATACCCGTCTTGCGTTTTCCCGCACCGCCGGGAGAAGTCCGCCCACTGAGGAGCCAAGCGATGCAGATGCCCTACTGGAAGTACCGCCCCTACCCGACCGTCCAACTCTCGGATCGCACGTGGCCCGACCGCGTCGTCGACCGTGCACCGACCTGGTGCTCGACCGACCTGCGGGACGGAAACCAAGCGCTCGTCAAGCCGATGGATTCCGCGCGCAAGCAGCGCATGTTCGATCTGCTCGTCCAGTTGGGCGTGAAGGAGATCGAGGTCGGCTTCCCATCGGCCTCGCAGACGGATTTCGAATTCGTCCGCAGGCTGATCGACGAGGAGCGCATTCCCGCGGACACGACGATTGCCGTGCTGACCCAGGCTCGGCCGGAGTTGATCGAGCGGACCTATGAATCGATCGAGGGCGCCAGGCGCGCGATCGTGCACCTTTACAACTCGACCTCGACTGTGCAACGGCGCGTCGTCTTCCGGCTGGACGAGGCCGGAACCGTGGATCTCGCCGTCCGGGCAGCAGCCTTGTGCAGGGAGCTCGCCGAACGCACACCCGGCGAGGTCGTCCTCGAGTACTCGCCCGAGAGCTTCCATGGCACCGAGCTCGAGTTCGCGCTCGAGATCTGCGAAGCGGTCATCGGGGTTTGGGGCCCGACGCCCGAGGAGCGGATGATCATCAACCTGCCGACGACCGTCGAGGCATTCCCCCCGAACGTCTACGCGGATCGCATCGAGTGGTTTCAGCGGCACGTCTCGAAGCGCGACAGCATCGTGCTGAGTGTTCACCCGCACAACGACCGTGGCACGGCCGTCGCAACAGCCGAGCTCGGCCTCATGGCCGGCGCCGATCGAGTCGAAGGGACGCTCTTCGGAAACGGCGAACGAACGGGCAACGTCGACCTCGTCACGATCGCCCTGAACCTGTTGACGCAGGGAGTCGATCCGCAACTCGACCTGTCGCAGCTCGACGAGGCCAAGGCGATCGTCGAGGAGTGCAACGAGCTGCCGATCCACCCGCGGCACCCATGGGTCGGAGAGCTCGTCTACACAGCCTTCTCCGGATCGCATCAGGACGCGATCAAGAAAGGTATGTATGCGCAGCAGCGGGACAGCTCGGGGCTCTGGGACGTCCCGTATCTGCCGATCGACCCGGCCGATCTCGGCCGCAGCTACGAAGCGATCATTCGGGTCAACTCACAGTCCGGCAAAGGCGGAGTCGCATACCTGATGGAGACCGAGCACAGCCTCGAGCTGCCGCGCGGCCTGCAGGTCGATTTCGCCCAGAAGGTGCAGACGATCACCGACGCACGGGGCGACGAGCTGACGGCCGACGAGTTGCTCGAGGCTTTCCACGATCACTACCTCTCGCACACAGGCCCGTACCAGCTCGAGTCGTACACCCACTCGAGCGGCGAGACGGATCAGATCGTTGCCGAGCTCGTCGTCGACGGCGCACCGCAGGAGGTACATGGGTCCGGGAACGGACCGATCGCGGCACTCGTCGACGCGTTCGAGCGACACTCCGGGATCGCCATCGACATTCGCAACTATCACGAGCACGCGATGGCGGCCGCCGCCGACGCCACCGCAGCCGCCTACATCGAGGCGGACATCGACGGCGATCTCGTCTGGGGCGTGGGTATCCACCCGAGCATCGTGACCGCCTCCCTGCGTGCGGTCGCGAATGCGGTCAACCGCGCACTCGCACAGCGGCGGGCGATCGAGGAGGCGATGCTCTTCGACTAGGACGAGTGCTACAATGCAACCGGTTGCAATGACCAGTGTTCGTGTCCACACGATCGCCGACATCGCCCGCCTGGCGGGCGTCTCCAAGTCCACGGTCTCGCGGGCGTTGAACGACAGCCCGCTGATCGGTTCCGCGACGAAGGAGCGCATCCGCGCGATCGCTCACGAGCACAACTTCCAGATGAACGATCCAGCCCGGCGCCTCAGTCTCGGCCAGAGCCATGTGATCGCGCTCGTGACCTACGCGTACAAGGCGGATCTCGCCGTTCCCGACGCCTTCATGCTCGAGATGATGAGCGGAATCTCAGCCGGCCTGCACGCCGATGGTTACGACATGCTCGTGATCCAGGTCTCGCCGAACGACGCGGACTGGGTGGGTCGCTATTTCGAGTCGGGCCGCGTCGACGGATTCGTGCTGATGTCCGCCAGTTGCACGCAACGGCATCTCAGCGCGCTCGCAGAGAAGAACGCGCCGGTCGTCATGTGGGGCGGCCCGCCGGCGAAGCACGGCTTCAGCTCGGTCAACGGTGACAGCTTCGCCGGTGGCAAGCTCGCGACCGAGCATCTGCTCGGCTCGGGCAGGAAGCGGATCGGCTTCATCGGAGGCCTGGCAAAGACGGTCGAGGTACAGGACCGGTACAAGGGCTACGCGGCTGCGCTTCGCGAAGCGGGGCTTGCCGTGGATCCGGCGCTCGTGGCCTACGGCGACTACTCCCCGGCGTCCGCTGCGGCCGCAATGCGAACACTCCTAATGGAGCAAGCCGATCTCGACGGCGTGTTCGTGAACAGCGACGTGATGGCGATCGCTGCAATGGACGAGATTCGGGCCCAGGGCCGAACCGTTCCAGGCGACGTCGGCGTCGTCGGCTACGACGACGTTGCGATCGCCGAGCACAGCGATCCTCCGCTGACGACGATCAGGCAGAACGGGCCGCTCGCAGGCAGGCTGCTCGCCGAGAACGTCGTCCAGCAGCTACGGACAGGAGCCGTGACGAACGTGTCGCTGCCCGCGGAGCTCGTCGTCCGGAAGTCCGCGTGACCGAGAGCTTTTTTTCGTCCTCTACGCAACCGGTTGCATAACCGAAGGGAGTCACCTTGTTCTATCCGCCCACCTCGAGCCTGTCCCTGCTCCCCGAGCCGCCCGCCCCGCGTCCGGTCTACGACATCCCGGCCGTGATCTTCCCGGCGCCACGGCGGCGGCTGCGCCTGCCCGCACGAAAGGCCTCAGACGCGAACCTGGTTGCCGGCTGCACCGGCAACCAGGTTCGGCAGGCACCTACTCGGCGCGGGCGCCGAGCTCGCGCGAGCGCTCCGTCGCAGCACTGATCGCGTTCAGAAAGGCCGCCCGGACGCCTGAGCGCTCGAGCTCCCTGATCGCACGGGTGGTCGTCCCGCCCGGCGACGTGACCGCCTCGCGCAGCTCGACCGGGTGCATTCCCTCGTCGCGCAGCAAAAGCGCGCTTCCGAACATCGTCTGCACGACCAGCTTCGTCGACACGTCGCGGCTCAGCCCGAGCAAGAGGCCGGCCTCGATCATCGCCTCCGCGAGCAGGGCGAAGTACGCCGGGCCTGACCCCGACAGCGCGGTCACCGCGTCGAGGTCGAACTCGGAGACCCGAACCACCGCACCGAGATGCCCCAGCGCCTCCTCGGCAAGTGCGAGATCGGCGTCGCCTGCCGAGCGGCCGGCCGCGATCCCGGCGATTCCCTCGTGGACCAGCGCCGGCGCGTTGGGCATCGCGCGAACGACCCGGGCCTCGGCCGAGAGATGGCTCTCGATGAATGCGGTCGTGACACCCGCGGCGACCGAGAGGATCACCTGCTCGGAGCTCACGGAGCCCGCGATCTCCGCAAGCACCTCCGACATGTCCTGGGGCTTGACCGCAACGACGATGAGCGCCGCGCCCTGGACCGCATCGACGTTCGAGGTGCCGGCACTGATCGCATAGCGCTCGCGAAGCGCGGGAACCCGCTCCTCGTGCCGAACAGTCACGGCGACCTCGTCCGGTTGCCGCCAGCCCGAGCTCAGGAAGCCGCGGACGAGCGACTCGCCGAGGCGCCCGGCGCCGAGGATCGCGATCCGCCCGGGCACCGCGCTCGACTACTGACGGGCGGTGGCGGTGCGACGGCGCTTCGCGGGCTCGGGAACCATCCACGCGTGCCCGAACTTCCGCATCTCGCGGATGATCGGCAGCAGCGCGCGGCCCTTGTCCGTCAGCTCGTACTCGACACGCGGCGGCGACTCGGGGTAGCTGCGCCGAATGGCGACTCCCTGCCGCTCCAGCATGTCGACGCGCTCCGAGAGGGTGCGCGGACTGATGCCGGGGCAGGCGTGCTCGAGCTCCATGAACCGCCGCGGCCCTTCGGAAAGGTCGTGGACGATCAGCGGCGTCCATTTCGTGGCGATGATCTCCGCCGTGGCGGCGACAGCGCATTCGGTTCCGTGAATGTCGTTCATTGTTCTTTTCATGGGCGTCAGTCTACTCCGAAGGACGAGCCGTTGCTATCGAAAGGAAAGTGTCGCGCTGGTCGCTGCGGCGATCGCGGTCGAGCCAAACCTCGACCGCTTGGGCGCACTGCCTGCCTTCGTTGATCGCCCACACGATCAGCGACTGCCCACGTCGCGCGTCCCCCGCGGCGAACACACCGTCGGCGGAGGTGAGATAACGGCTTGCCGCCGCGTTGCCGCGACCGTCGCGCTCGACCTGCAACTGGTCGAGCAGCTCTGTCTCCGGACCTAGGAACCCCATCGCGAGCAGAACGAGCTCCGCGGGGTGCGACTCTTCGGTGCCCGCCACGAGCTCGAACGGCGGTACGCCGGTGTTCTCCTGCCAGTGAATCGCCTCGACGCGGCCGTCGCTGCCGCTGAAGCGGGTCGTCGAAATCGAGAACGAGCGCTCGCCACCCTCTTTCAGCGCGTAGGACGTGCGGAGCTTCATCGGCCAGCGAGGCCACGGCGTGACGTCGTCGGGCCGCGACGGCGGCGGCTCGCCCAGCAGTTCGATCTGGGTCACGGACGCTGCGCCCTCACGATGCGCATGACCGACGCAGTCAGCGCCGGTATCGCCGCCGCCGATCACCACGACGTGCTTCCCGGCGGCGCTCAGCCCACCGGACGCCGTGCCGGCCAGCGAACGTGCGCGATCGTAGAGGTACTCCATCGCGAAGTGCACGCCGTCGAGCTCGCGCCCCGGCACAGGCAGGTCACGCGGCACGCGAGACCCGGTGGCGACAACAACGGCGTCGTGGCGTCCGCGCAGCTCTGCCGCGCTGACGTCCTTGCCGACGTCGACGCCGAAGCGAAACTCGACGCCCTCGGCGACGATCTGCTCCACGCGCCGCTCGACGAGCCGCTTCTCGATCTTGAACTCGGGCACACCGAAGCGGATGAGGCCGCCGGCCGCCTCGTCACGTTCGTAGACGACGACGTCCACGCCCGCACGCGCAAGCTGCTGCGCGCAGGCAAGCCCTGCAGGGCCCGAGCCCACAACCGCAACGCTGCGACCGGTTGACGGTGCCGGCGGCTGTGGCTCGATCCATCCCTCGTCCCAACCACGATTGATGATCGCGAGCTCGACCTGTTTGATCGAGACCGCGTTCCCCTCGTTGATCTCCAGCACGCACGCTGCCTCACACGGCGCAGGGCAGAGCCGCCCGGTGAACTCCGGGAAGTTGTTCGTGCGGTGCAGCTGCTCGAGCGCTTCCTGCCAGCGGTCGCGGTAGACGAGGTCGTTCCAGTCGGGGATCAGGTTCCCGAGCGGGCAGCCGTGATGG
>DATBBH010000083.1:0-3179 GCA_036271075.1 Gaiellaceae bacterium
GAGCCCGAGGCATCGACCCAGAGCGTCTACGCCGCGCTCAACGCCGTCGTCGAAGCGGTGCTCACGAACAAGAGTACGAACGTCTCGCAGATGCTCCAGCAGGCGAACGCTCAGGCGCAGGCGGCGATCGGGCAGGGTTCATAGTGGATCGAGCTTGACGGCCGTCGATCAGTCGAGAGAGCCCGCGCTTCCCAGCGAGCGCGGGCTCTCGCGCTCCTATGCACGGCCTCGCCGGACGCCCCTCAACTGGGTTCGTGGCAGCGGGCTGCCGGCATTTCTGTTCCTCCTCCCGCTCCTCTTCGTCTTCGGCGCGTTTTCGTGGTACCCGATCGTCCGCACGGCGATCATGGCGTTCCAGCACACGAACCTGGTCGAGGCGCCGACCTGGGTGGGCTTCCAGAACTTCTCCGCCGTGTGGCACGACCCACTTTTCCCGACGGCGGTCAAGAACACCGCCTACTTCGCGCTGCTCGCGCTCCTGTTCGGCTACCCGATCCCGCTCGTCGCCGCGGTTCTGATGAGCGAGGTGCGGAAGCGGCGCGGCCTGTACAGCGTGCTCGCATTCCTGCCGGTGGTGATCCCGCCGGTCGTCGGCGTGCTCCTCTGGAAGACGTTCTACGACGCCAGCTCGCTGGGTGTCTTCAACACCATCCTGCACTGGGTCGGTCTCGGGCCGTACCCGTGGCTCCAGTCGCAGCAGTGGGCGATGCCGTCGATCGTGCTCTACTCGACGTGGGCCAACGCCGGCGCGACGATCATCATCTACCTCGCTGCGTTGATCGGGGTGAATCCGGAGCTCTACGAGGCAGCCTCCGTCGACGGCGCCGGGCTGCTGCGCAAGGTCTGGCACATCACTCTTCCGCAGATTCGCGCCGTGCTCCTGGTGACCCTGATCCTGCAGATCATCGGGACGGCGCAGGTGTTTCTCGAGCCGTACCTCTTCACCTTCGGCGGGCCGAACAACGCGACGCTGACGGTGCTGCTCCTGATCTACAACTACGCGTTCGGGAACTCGCTCGGCGGCGACTACGGCAAGGCAACGGCGCTCAGCCTCATGCTCGCCGGCTTTCTCGCAGTCTTCTCGGTCGTCTACTGGCGGGCGACCCGCTCCTGGAGCACGCGATGAGCAAGCCCGGCGCCGGCGGCGGCCTCATCTCCGAGACCGAGTGGAGCAAGCCGGGTACCCGCTGGGGGATGCGCGTACTGCATGTGCTCCTGCTCGTTGCCCTCGTCGTGATCGGCCTCGGCCCGATTCTCTGGCTCGCGAAGTCGGCGATCACGCCGACGATCGACACGATCAGCCATCCGATGGCGCTCTTCCCGCACGGCGCGGCGTGGAGCAATCTCGGCCAGGCCTGGAACGACGTGCACGTCGGCCGCTACTTCTGGAACACGGTCAAGATCGCGTTCGGCTCCTGGGCTGTGCAGATCGTCGTCGCCACGACGGGCGGCTATGCGCTCTCGGTGCTGCGGCCGCGGTACGCACCGATCATCAAGGGCATGCTCCTGGCGACGCTCTTCATTCCGGCGATCGTGCTCCTCGTTCCCCTCTACATCGAGGTCGTTCGCCTCCCGCTCGTGCACAGGTCGCTGATCAACAGCTACTGGGCGCTGTGGCTCCCGTACGGCGCGAGCGCCTTCAACGTCATCCTCGTGACGCGGTTCTTCGACAACCTGCCGCGGGAGATCTTCGAGGCGGCCGAGATCGACGGCGCGGGGCCGTTCCAGCTCTTCTGGCGGATCGTGCTGCCGATGTCGAAGCCGATCCTCGGCGTGGTCTCGGTCTTCGCGGTGCTCGTGTCGTGGAAGGACTACCTGTGGCCGTCTCTCGTCCTCCCGAACCCGAACATTCAGCCGATATCCGTACGCCTCCCCTCGATCCAGCTGCAGACCTCGGTCGGCGTCTTCCTCGCGGCGATGTTCATAGCCTGTCTCGTTCCGATCGCCGGCTTCCTCATCTTCCAGCGCTCCTTCCTCGGCGGCACGGGCCTCGGCGGAGCAATCAAGGGCTGACCGAACATGGCAGAGATTGAATTCCACGAGGTCTCGAAGGTCTACGACGGAGGCACAAAGGCCGTCTCCGACCTCGATCTGAAGATCGAGGACGGAGAGATGATGGTGCTCGTCGGCCCATCGGGCTGCGGCAAGACGACGGCGCTCCGCATGGCCGCCGGGCTCGAGAAGATCACGAGCGGCGAGCTCAGGATCGGCGACCGTATCGTCAACAACGTCACGCCGAAAGAGCGCAACATCGCGATGGTCTTCCAGAACTACGCGCTCTACCCGCACATGACGGTCGAACAGAACCTCGCTTTCAGCCTGAAGCTCCACCGGCTGCCCAAGGACGAGATCAAGCGGCGCGTTCTGAGTGCCGCGAAAACCCTCGAAATCGAGGAGCTGCTGAAGCGGAAGCCCAAGGCTCTCTCTGGCGGCCAGCGCCAGCGCGTGGCGATGGGTCGCGCGATCGTGCGCGAGCCGGACGCCTTTCTGATGGACGAGCCGCTCTCGAACCTCGACGCGAAGCTGCGCGTCCAGATGCGCGCCGAGATCCACCAGCTCCAGCGCCGGCTCAACACGACGACCATCTACGTGACGCACGACCAGGTCGAGGCAATGACGATGGGTGACCGTGTATCGGTCATGAATGCCGGGCGCCTGCTGCAGGTCGACACGCCGCAAGTCCTCTACGACCGGCCGGTCAACGAGTTCGTCGCCGGCTTCATCGGCTCTCCGGCGATCAACCTCGTGGAGGCGCAGCTCGAGCAGACGAACGGTCGCTACTCCGTCGCCTTCGGCGAACATCGGCTGACGGTCGACGACAACCTCGCTCGCCAGCGTTCGGGACTCAAGGAGTATGTCGGCAAGTCGATCATTCTCGGTCTTCGTCCGGAGGACTTCGAGGACGCAAGCCTCGAATCCGGAGTTCCCACGGATCAGCGGATGAAGGTCGAGGCCGATCTGACCGAGCCGCTCGGGGCAGACGTACTGCTCTACTTCGGCACCACGGCGACGGGCGTTGTTCCGAGTGCGGCGTCCGCGGAAGTCGGGGAGGATGCGTCCGTTCGTCTCGGCGGCAATGGCTTCGGCCGGACGCGGATGTGCGCACGCGTCAGCCCTCGCACTCGCATCACGATCGGCCACGCTGCCGAGCTCGCGGTCGACACGAGCCGCCTTTACTT
>DATBBH010000084.1:0-13095 GCA_036271075.1 Gaiellaceae bacterium
ACCAAGGGCCTGCACCTGACCGAGATGTTCGAGGCGATGGAGCACGGAGACCTCCGCGCGCTCTACGTGATCGGCGAGAACCCGGCGCAGTCGGAGGCCGACCAGACTCGCGCACGCAAGCTGCTGCGCGGGGTCGACCACCTGGTCGTCCAGGACATCTTCCTGACGAAGACCGCCGAGCTCGCAGACGTCGTCCTCCCCGGCTGCGCCGGCTGGGCGGAGTCGGAAGGAACCGTGACCTCGAGCGAACGGAGAGTGCAGCGCGTGCGCAAGGCGCTCGATCCGCCCGGCGAGGCACGCGACGACATCGAGATCGTGTACGAGCTCGCCAAGCGCCTCGGCAGCGACCTCGGGAGCCCGCGCCCTGAGGACATCTGGACGGAGGTGCGGCAGCTCTCGCCGATGCATGCAGGGATGACGTACGCGCGCCTGGACGAGCTGGGTGGCCTTCACTGGCCGTGCTGGGACCTCGACCATCCCGGCGACCAGTTCCTGCACGCGCGCCTGTGGGACGACGTGGTCGCGGACCGCGCGCCGTTCATGCCCGTCAAGCACTCTCCGCCGGTCGACCTGCTCGACGACGACTTCCCGCTGCGGCTCACGACCGGACGGCGGCTCGAGTCGTTCAACACCGGCGTTCAGACCGGTGGCTTCAGCTCGCCGCTGCACGTCGGCGGCGAGGCGCTGCTCGTCTCGCCGGAGGACGGCGAGCGCTACGGCCTCGTCGACGGTGGCCGGGCACTGGTCACTTCGCGGCGCGGCTCGGTCGAAGCGCCCGTCGCGTTCGCCTCGAACCTCCGGCCCGGTCTCGCGTTCATGAACCTGCACTTCCCCGACCTCGTCGAGACGAACGTGCTCACGATCGACGCGACCGACCCGCTCTCCGGCACGGCGGAGTTCAAGGCGACGGCGATCCGCGTGGAGGCCGTTTAGTGGACATCAACCTGCTCGACGCCGCGCCGACCGACGCCGAGCGCGAGGCAATCGATGCGGTGGTCGGCGAGGCAGACGCCGCGAGCGAGCGCGTCGCGCGCGCCGACCGGACGAAGCGGCACCTCCTCCTCCCGGCGCTGCGGGCGGCGCAGCTGCGCGTCGGCTGGGTGAGCGAGGGCGCGCTCGGCTATGCCTCGCGCCGGCTGTCGGTGCCGCCCGCCGACGCCTACGGGGTCGCGAGCTTCTACGCGCTGCTCGCGCTCGAGGAACGCCCGGCGGACCTGACCCACGTCTGCACCGATCTCTCGTGCGCGCTGAAGGGCGCGCGAGTCGGGCCCGGCGAGCATCCGAGCCCGTGCCTCGGCCTCTGCGAGCGCGCGCCTGCCTCCTACCGCACGATCGCGGGCACGGAGCCACGCGAGCTGCAGCTTCCCGAGGCGGGCCCGCCGCTGCCGCAGGCGGGCGACCCGTCCCTGCGCCTGCTCCGCCGGATCGGCGACGGCATCGATCCGACATCACTCGACGCGTACGGCGGTTTTCAATTGCTGCAACGCGCACGCGAGCTCGGCGCGCAGGCAGTGATCGGCGAGCTGACCGACTCGCGCCTGCTCGGACGAGGCGGCGCCGCCTTCCCGACCGGAGTCAAGTGGGAAGCCGTGGCGAAGCAGGCCGCCCAGCCGCACTACGTCGTCTGCAACGCGGACGAGTCTGAACCCGGGACGTTCAAGGACCGCGTGCTGATGGAGAGTGACCCGTTCGCGCTCGTCGAGGCAATCGCGATCGCCGCGTTCGCAACGGGCAGCAGCAAAGCCTTCATCTACGTGCGCGCCGAGTACCCGCTCGCACACGAACGGATCAGGAACGCGATTGCCGAGAGCCGCCCTCAGCTCGGTGAGCTCGAGATCGAGCTGCGCATCGGCGCGGGCGCGTACGTGTGTGGCGAGGAGACGGCGCTCTTCCAGTCGATCGAGGGCTACCGCGGCGAGCCGCGCAACAAGCCGCCGTTCCCCGTCGAAGTGGGCCTCTTCGGCAAGCCGACCGCCGTGAACAACGTCGAGACGCTGTTCAACGTGCTCGAGGCGCTGCGCGACGGCGGGGCCGAGTATGCGCTGACCGGGACGGAGGGCTCGGCCGGCACACGCCTCTTCTGCGTCTCCGGCTGTGTCGAGCGCCCGGGGCTGTACGAGCTGCCGTTCGGCGCAACGCTGCGAGAGCTGCTCGAGCTTGCGGGCTCAGCGCCGCCGAAGGCGGTCCTGCTGGGTGGTGCTGCGGGCTCGTTCGTCGGCCCCGAGCTGCTCGACTTGAAGCTGACGCACGAGGACACGCGCGCGGCCGGCGTCACGCTCGGCTCCGGCGTCGTGATCGTCTACGACGAGCAGGCCGAGCTCGTGCCCACGCTGCTCCGGATCGCGGAGTTCTTCCGCGACGAGTCGTGTGGGCAGTGTGTTCCGTGCCGAGTCGGCACCGTGCGGCAGGAGGAGGCGCTGAAGCGGCTCGCCGCCGGCGCACCGCAGGCCGACGAGCGGGAGACGCTCGCCGAGCTCGCGCAGGTCATGCGCGACGCCTCGATCTGCGGCCTCGGCCAGACGGCGGCGAATGCGATCGAGTCCGCGGTCGTCAATCTGGGAGTGTTCGACTGATGGCCACCACGCTGCTCGCCGCGCCGAAGAAGATGCTCGAGCTGACCGTCGACGGCCAGAGCGTGCGCGTGCTCGAGGGCTCGACGATCCTCGACGCCTGCCGCCTGATCGGGATCGACACGCCGACACTCTGTTACGGCGACACGCTGACGCCGGTGAATGTGTGCCGCGTCTGCGTGGTCGAGCTGGAAGGCGCGCGGACGCTCGTGCCCGCCTGCTCGCGGCGGGTCGAGGCCGGGATGGTCGTGCACACCGACTCGGAGCGCGTGCGCACCAGCCGGAAGCTCGTGCTCGAGCTCCTCGGCTCGTCGGTCGACCTCTCGCTGGCACCAGAGGCGCTGGAGTACATCGAGCGCTACGACGCGAAGCCGGGGCGCTTCGGCCCGGACGCGGCAACGGTCGCGCAGGACGTGAAGATCGACAACGACCTCTACGTGCGCGACTACTCGCGCTGCATCCTCTGTTACAAGTGCGTCTCGGCCTGCGGTGAGGATGCACAGAACACATTCGCGATCGCGGTGGCCGGGCGTGGCTTCGGCGCGCATATCTCGACCGAGCTCGACGTGACCCTGCCCGAGTCGGCGTGCGTCTACTGCGGCAACTGCATCGCGGTCTGCCCCACCGGCGCGCTGATGTCGAAGAGCGAATACGACCGCCGCCAAACCGGCACCTGGGACGAGGCTGCCGAGGAGGTCGTCACGACGGTGTGCCCGTACTGCGGCGTCGGCTGCAACCTCGAGCTGCACGTGCAGGACGGTGACATCGTCAACGTCACCTCGCCCGACGACCACGACGTGACACGCGGCAACCTTTGCATCAAGGGGCGCTTCGGCTTCCAGTTCGTGCAGAACCGAAAAGCGTGACCACGGTCCGCGTTCTCTACTGGCAGGAGACCCCGTCGCTCGTGCGCGCGACGGCTGCGGACGGCACGCAGGTCTCGCGCCAGCTGCCGGACTGGTTCCAACAGGAGATCGATCGGGTCGCGATGGAGCAGGACCTCGTCGGCAGCGACGCCTATCTCGAGCAGTGGCACTGGGGCGAGCCCGAGGAGCGCGACGGCTCGCCGATCGACGTGCTCGACGCGGTCGAGGGTGAGCTCGTCAGCCGTCACACCGGCGGATCGGCGTGACGGCTATCGATCCAACCGCCTGAGCTTCGCCTGGTTGGTGATCAGGTCGATGGCGACGATCCGGCCACCGACGCAGGTGAAGCCGACGACCGCCAGCGGGCGCTCGGCCGAGCCGACGATCGCACCGGGCCCGCCGTTGACGAGCGCGGGGCTGGCGAGATGCGCGAGTGGCGTCCCTTGCGCGAGCACGCGGCGGGCAACCGCTTCGGCTCCTTCGATCGGCGGACGGGCGCGCCGGTCGCCGGGGCTCGTGTCGGCGCGGAAGACGACGTTCGGATCGAGGACCGCGATCAACCCCTCGAAGTCTCCCTCGCGGGACGCGGCAAGGAACGCGTCGACAAGGGCGCGCTGTTCGGACAGGTCTGCGTCTTCGTTGACGGGCGCGCCCTGCACGCGACGCCGTGCGCGGCTCGCGAGCTGACGCGTCGCCGCAGGGCTGCGGTCGACGATCTCGGCGATCTCCTCGAACGGCACCGCGAACATGTCATGGAGAACGAACGCGAGTCGCTCGCTGGGAGTCAACGTCTCGAGCACGACGAGCAATGCGAGCCCGACCGAATCGGCGATCAGCGCCTCAGCCTCGGGGTTCGGCGAATTGTCGACCGTCACCACGGGCTCCGGCAGCCACGACCCGACGTAGTCCACGTGACTCGAGCGGCGCGCCCGCAACATGTCGAGGCAGACGCGGCCTACGACCGTCGTCAGCCAGCCGCCGAGGTTGTCGACCGCAGTGCTGTCCGTGCGGCTCAGGCGTAGCCAGGCCTCCTGCACCGCATCATCGGTCTCGCTGATCGAGCCCAGCATGCGATAGGCGACCGTCCGCAGGTGCGGCCGATGCTCTTCGAATTGCGTTGCCAGCCAGTCGCGCTCGTCCATGTCACATCTCCTCGATGGCTTCCGTCATTAGAGATGACGCACCTGGCGCGGCGTTTGTGACGCGCCCATCGCACCGGAAGGAGCACCTATGGAGAACGCGATCGAAGTCACGGAGCTCGTGAAGACCTACCCCGGCGACATCCAGGCGGTTCGGGGCATCAGCTTCGCCGTCGAGCCCGGCGAGGTCTTCGGCCTCCTGGGGCCGAACGGAGCGGGCAAGTCGACCACCGTCGGAATGCTGACGACGACGATCGTCCCCAGCTCCGGGCATGCCCGCCTCGCCGGCTACGACATCGCCGCCGAGCCACTCGCCGCCCGCTCGGTCTCGAGCGTCGTCTTCCAGGAGGCGGTCGTCGACCGCTCGCTGACCGGACGGCGCCACCTCGAGCTGCACGCGCGGCTCTGGGGCGTCGAGGGGAACGAGGCTGCCACTCGTGGCGCGGAGCTCGCGGCGAGCCTCGGGATCACCGAGCTCCTCGACCGGCCGCTCGAGACCTACAGCGGCGGTGAACGCCGCCGGCTCGAGATTGCGCGAGCGCTCGTCTCGCATCCCCGGGTGCTGTTTCTCGACGAGCCGACCGTTGGTCTCGACCCACGCATTCGCGCCGAGCTCCTCGATGTGATCGCCGGGCTTCGCGACCGGACGGCGACCACGATTCTGCTCACCACGCACTACCTGGACGAAGCCGAGCGCCTCTGCGACCGGCTCGCGATCATTCACGAGGGCAGGATCGTCGCCCTCGACACTCCGCGTGCGCTTCGCAAGGATCTTGGCGAAAGGCTCCTGGAACTCCGCGTCCGGGACGACGCCTCGGTCGCGCTTGCGGTCCTGCGCAACAACGGGCTCGCGGGTGCCGACGCCTTCACGGTCGGCGCGACGGTGACCGTCCCGCTGCACGACCGTGCGACGAGCGATGCGGTCGGCGAGGTCGAACGCGCCGGGGTGCGCACGGCCTCGATCACGACCCGCGAGCCCACGCTCGACGACGTCTACCTCCAACTCACCGGCGGCCAGCTGCGCGCGGCCGCCTAAGCGAAAGGAACCAATGACTGCCATCACTCCTGAGCTCGTTCGCCCGCTCCCCGTGCTCGCCAGAAACCCCTTCGGGCCACTGGCGACCCTCGTGCGCCGCCGTCTCCAGCTCAGCGCGCGCACGCCGCGCGAGCTCGTCGTCCCGTTGCTGACGCCGATCCTCTTCGCCCTCATCATCGCGCCGGCGCTCAAGGAAGCGCTGCACACGAGCACCGCTTACGAGGCGTTCGTCGCCACGGGGACGATCGGGCTGCTGATCCCGCTGAACACGATGTTCGCGGGGATCGGCGTGCTCGTCGACCGTGAATCCGGTGCCCGGCGCGAGCTGCTCGCCGCCCCGATCCCACGCTCGATGCTCGTTTTCGCGAACCTCGTCGTCGCGTTTGCGATCACCGCTCTGCAGATCGGCGTGCTGATCGGGGTTGCCCGCGCCCGCGGCATCCACTTCGACACGACCGTCTGGAGGATCGACTGGTTCCTGGCCGCGGCCTCGCTCTTCACCATCGGGATGTACGGCGCCGCGGAGACGCTGGCGGCGCGCGTGCCTCGAACCGAGGAGTACATCGGCCGCGTGCCCGCGATCGCGATCGTCCCCTGGTTCCTCGCAGGCTCGCTGTTTCCGATCACTGCGCTCCCGTCGTTTCTCACCTGGTTCGCACGCATCCTGCCGCTGACGCACGCTCTCGCCCTCACGCGCTACGGGCTGCTCGACGACTCGTCCGGGCTGCGCGACATCTGGCGGATGCACGACACGACGGCGATGGCATCTCTGAGCCTGCTCGTCGTCCTCGTGTTCGCAGCCGCCCTGACTGCGGTCGCCATTCGCATCTTCGGGCGCACCGCCGTGCAGTGAACCTCGACTAGCCGAGCAGGAAGGCTGCCACCGCACGCCTGCCGGCGTCGCTGATCGCCCGTGACTGCACCGAGTGGCCTGCTCCGTGGACGACGACGAGCTTGCCCCTCGGTGCCAGCGCGAGCTCTTCGCGCGCCCATTCGAGCGGCGTCGACAGGTCGTGGTCGCCGTTGACGAGGAGCGTCGGAACCTGGAGCTTCGCGCCGCGCGGGGGCAACGGCGTGGGCGGCGTCGGCGACCAGGGCAGGCACTGGCGGATGAAGCCGTTGCCGAGCGCCGTTTTGCGGTCGAACGGGTAGATCGTGCTCGGCGGCTGACGGGCAACGGCCGCGCGGAGCTTCGCCTCGCGCCCTGCGATCGGCGTCGACGAGTCACCCCACGGGTAGCGCCAGTCGGCGCAGAGCGCGCTCGCGTGCAGCCCCTGATCGAGCGCCTGCGCCGGCGTTACCTCCCACCTCTTCGCGATCGAGAGGAACTGCAGGAGCTCCGTTGGTTCGCCGTTGGCGGCCAGATGCAAGAGACGAGGCACGTCGAAGGTCGAGCGGAACGAAGGGTCGACGATGCTCTGCAGCGTCAACGCGTCGAAGATCGCCGGGCCTTTGCCGGTCTTGCGCACCGCTGCAGCAAGGTCGCCCACACACGCATTGCCGCCGCAGACGTCACGCAGGACGCGCCGTGTGCCGCGGAACTCGTCCAGGCCGAGGTCGGTCTCTCCCTGGTGCGGCACCACCGAGTCGAGCACGAGCTTCGACACGTGGCTTGGATGCGCGAGCGCGTACCGCTCGCCCACATAGGTGCCGTACGAGATGCCGTCGACGACCCATTTCTCGACGCCGAGCGCCTTGCGCAGCGACTCCAGGTCCGCGACGACGTCGTCGGTGCCGAAGAACTGCCGCCGGCTCCCGAGCTGCGTCGCGCAGGCGCGAACCGCAGCGGCCGGCGGCGGTGTCAGGTCGGAACTGCCCATCGCCTGCTGCAGCGCCGGGCAGTCGAGCGCGCCCGCCCCGGTGCCGCGCTGGTCGAGCACCACGATCCGGTAGGCGCGCTGCTCGGCGCCGAGAATGCGCGAAATGCGCGCCAGCGCCGGCACGCCCGGCTGGCCGGGGCCGCCGGTCAGTAACAGGAGAACGCCACGCGGCGCGTTCACATTGTCGGATGTTGCGACTGCGAGGTGCAGAGTTCCGGGGCGCCGCCCAGAGTGATCGAGCGGCACGGTCAGCGTCGAGCAGGTGAAACCCGTTGCGTTCGGGCACGGACTGCCGCCGCTCGCTGCGCCGGCACACGCGCCCACCATGAAGAGGGTCGACACGGCGAGGAGCAAGCGCGGCATCACGCCATTGTCGGTTGGTGCCGAGGCGTGTGCGGCGGGTGAACGTAAACTCGGATCAATGCGGATCGGAGTGCTCACCGGCGGCGGCGACTGCCCCGGCCTCAACGCGGTGATCCGCGCCGTCGCCCGCCGCTCGTGGGCCAACGGCAATGAGGTCGTGGGCGTTCGCGAAGGTTGGCGCGGGATGGTCGAGCACCTGTTCGAGCCCCTCGGGCCCAACGAGATCTCCGGGATCCTGCCCCGTGGCGGCACGATCGTCGGGACCTCCCGCACGAACCCCTACAAGGTCGACGGAGGCGTCGAGCAGGTGCGCAAGAGCTTCGAGCAACTCGATGCGCTGGTTGCGATCGGCGGCGAGGACACGCTCGGCGTCGCAGCGAAGCTCTATTCGGAATTCGGCCTGCCGGTCGTCGGCGTTCCGAAGACCATCGACAACGACCTTTCCGGCACGGACTACACGTTCGGCTTCGACACTGCCGTCGCGATCTGCACGGAGGCGATCGACCGGATCCACACGACGGCTGAGTCGCACAATCGCGTCATGGTCGTCGAGGTGATGGGACGCCACGTGGGCTGGATCGCAGTGCACAGCGGGATCGCAGGCGGGGCGGACGTGATCTTGATCCCCGAGCGCCCAGTCGTGCTCGACGAGGTGGAGGCCGAGATCCGGCGCAGGCACGGGCGCGGCAAGAACTTCTCGATCGTCGTGATCAGCGAAGGCTGCGAGCTCCCCGGTGCCGAGGACAAGGGTGAGGTCGACCAGTTCGGCCACAAGCTGCTTGCGAAGCGCGGCGTCGGCGAGCAACTCGGTGACGAGATCGAAAGCCGCACCGGCTTCGAGACGCGGGTCACCGTGCTCGGGCACGTCCAGCGGGGCGGGTCGCCCACGTCCCGCGACCGGATCCTCGCCACTCGTTTCGGGCTCAAGGCGAGCGATCTCGTCGAGCAGGGACAATTCGGCCAGATGGCGGCGCTGCGCGGCGACGACGTGGTGTCGGTCTCGCTCGAAGAAGCGACGGCCGAGCTGAAGACGGTGCCCGCCGACTGGTACGACGTCGCGCGGACGTTCTTCGGTTAGCGCCGAATCAGATTCGAATCAGAGCTCGGCGAGCGGGAAGCTGCGGTTGCGCCGCGGCGGCACGATGAAGTTCTGGCGGTGCGTCGTAGAGAGGACCGAGTTGAAGCCCTGGTTCCGGTCACGCGGCTTGAACGCGATCTTGCCGTCTGGCAGCTGGCCGTCCATCGCCAGCCGGTTGCGCCGAAAGTCGTCGCCGGTCGGGTTGAACACGACGAAGTGCACCCCGGCCGCGGGCAGCTCGCCGATCTCATCGAGATTCACCGACCACATGAACGGATTGTCGAGCGTGTTGAAGTCGGCGCGAACCGGGATCGCAGTCCCCTTCGGATAGACGATGCCCTCGACGGCGACGTCGCGGTCGAGCCGCGATGTCGTCTGGATCGCCGCGCTGTGCCCAATCCGCCCGGAGCTCTTGTAGTCGCGATGCACGTCGGCCGTGGTCGAGACATCCTGCGGCCCCTGGCGCACCGTCTGCGTGTCCTGCTTGACGCTCAGGTTGGGACGGAACGCCGTCGCAACCCGCTCGTCGAAATCGAAGTTCAGGTACCACGCCTCGACGTCCTCGTGGATATGCGACAGGTGCATGTGCGTGCCGTGGACGAAGTAGTCGCTGCCGCGGAAGTCGACGTAACCGAGCGTCTCGAAGTTCGCGATCTGGCCCGGGCCCATCCCGGCGCGCTGCGTCGAGGTGAAACCGAGAAAGAGCTCGGCAGTCTCGGGGATCAGATCCGCACCGGGCACCTGGGCGGCCTCTGCCATCTGCTTCGGCAGCGAACGTCCTCCGTCGAAGCCGCCGCCGGCGAAGCCGCGGCGGATCGACGTCAGCTCGAAGAGCTTCGAGTCGCGCAGCCGGCTCGTTGCATCATCGATGTGCGCGCGCACGTCGGAACGGATGAGGAAGACGACATCGTTCGACTCGAGCCGCGTGTCCGGCGGATCGCTCTGAAACCGCTCGGCGTCGAACAGCACCGGCTTCCCCGCGCGCCGATCCTCCGGCAGGTAGCGGCGCAGAGCATCCGGCGTCAGGCGCCGGAAGTACGGCAGCCCCCACGCTGCCGTCACACCAAGGCCGGCCGGCGTCGCTTCGTAGTCGTTGTCGAGCCCAGCGAGCACCTGTTCGAGCGAGGCCCTGGCATCACGCAGGCCTGCGCGATCCGTAACGACGCGCGCGGTGAGGATCTCGTGATGCAGCGGTGGCACGAGCACCTCGACGTCGTTCGACTTGACGATTCGAATGCCGTCGAGCAAGTGCTGCTCGGGCAGCCGCGTTCCACCCGCCGTGCGCTGCGGCGAGCCGCCGCTCAGTTGGTCGACGAGCTCGTAGATGCCTCCCGCACCAACGACGCCGAGGGCCGCCCCGGCAAGCACCTGCCTCCGTGTCAGCTTCATCAGGCCGAGGGGTTGATCCGCACGAGCGCCTTGAGCTCCTGCTTCAGGTACCGGACGACGTGGTCGAACGTGAGCGGCGGCGCGACGTGCTCTGAAAGTGTGTAGAGGTTCCCGTCCGCGTGCCAGACGAGCGCGACGTGCCATTGATCGGCGTCCTGGTTCACCGTGTACATGCGGGTCTTGATTCCCTGCTCGGTCACCCAGCCGGTCGCTTGATCGAAGCACGGGACGTTTCGGCTGTCGACGCCGCCCGTTCGGCACGTGGGGATCTTCGTGCGCCCGGGATAGGCGCGCAGGTTCACGTGCAGCTCGCCGCCCGCGGCGCCACCGCCCGTCTCCTGCCAGACGAAGCTCTCGAGGTAGCTGCGGTCTCGGGAGACTGAGTTGATGTTGTTCCACTGCCCACCGAGCGTCCCGACGAGCGGATCTGGCAGCCAGCCGGGACAGTAGACGGGCGCCTTGATCCGATTCGCGAGCTTCTGCCAGCCGGCCCGGCCGGGGCAATGTGCTTTCGGCGCCGCGACCTGAGCCGCGTCGGCCTTCTTCGCCCCGCCCGAGCACCCTGTGGCGAGCAGCGCGCACAGCCCCAGGAGCAGGGAAAACATCAAGGGCCCTCTCACAGCGGGGCCATGGTAGCCCGGTTCAGACGTCGACCGGCTGGTGGCCGACGAGGCCGCGTACATCCCCGGCGGGGACGAGCACCGCGTCGATCCCTGCGCGCTCGAGGGCCAGGACCTCGTCGCGATTCCCGACATCGACCTGGGCGATCGCGAGCTTGCCCGCGGGGACGTCGGGCAACAGCTCCAGCACCGCGTCGAGCGGGTCGACGTCGTCGTCGATCTCACGGGCGGAGAGCAAAAAGATCTCGGGATCGAGCTGCTCGAGTGCGAGCTCGAGCTCCTCCTCGTCGCGCACATCGACCACCGACTCGAGGTGCTGGTGGTCGGCGTGCTCGCCTCCGGGCCGGATCGTGACGGCGTCGGCCTCGGTGGGCGCCCCCTGGCCAATCCACAGGAGCGGCAGGCTGGTCGCATCCCGGATGCCTGCGATGGCCGAAGAGACCGCGAGCGCCTTCGCGCCTTGTTCCTCGGCGTCTCGCGCGCCGCCCGCGTCGTCGACGCACACGATGATCGCGATTCCATCTCCCTCGGAGATGCGGTGGCTGAGGCGACGGGTACCGGGCACTGCTCGGCTCAAGCGTAACTGGCTAGAAGCCCTGGGGCTTGCTCGGCGGCAGCCGCTCGTGGCCGGCCCAGTCCGCGCGGGGTGGCGCGAAGAGCTCGATCAACGTCGCCCCGCTGGGCCCGGCGTGGACCGAATGGGGCACGTTCGCCGGGATGATCCAGGTCGCGCCGGGGCGCAGATCCTGCTCCTCGTCGCCGATCCGGAACGTCAGCGAGCCGGTCGTGAGGATGCCGATCTGCTCGTTCACGTGAGCGTGCTCGGGCACGTCGGTGTCCGGCTCGAGCTCGATGGCAGCCAGCGTCGCCTCGGCGCCGTGCAGCGAGCGGCCGATCACGCCGTTCCAGATCACGTTCGGGGCGATCTCGCTCAGGTTGTCGAAAGCCGTCATCAGACTCCGATCGGGTGCCAGACCGTCTTCAGCTCGAGGAAGGCGGAGATCTCGTAGAGCGACTGGCTGTCGAGGTTGCCGGAGACGACGCGCTTCACATTCTCGGCCGCCGCGACCTCGAGGTCTTGGCGCAGCCCGTCGGCGCCGGTGACGTCGATCGCGTTGACGTCCATGTGGCTCGCGAGCCACGGCGCGAGCTCTGCCCGGTGGCCGGTGAGCAGGTTGACGACTCCGCCCGGGACGTCGCTCGTCGCGATCGCTTCAGCCAGCTCGATCGCCGCCAGCGGCTGCGTCTCGGAGGCGAGCGCGACGACGGCGTTGCCGCCGGTGAGCACCGGCGCGATGCGAGAGACGAGCCCGAGCAGCGGCGGCTCGTCGGGCGCGATCGTGGCGACGACTCCGGTCGGCTCTGGAATCGTGAAGTTGAAGTACGGGCCTGCGACGGGGTTCGTTCCGCCGAGCACCTGCGAGAGCTTGTCGGCGAAGCCCGCGTACCAGACCCAGCGGTCGATCGCGCGATGCACTTCGTCCTTGCCCGAGCAGAGGTCGGCGAACTCCGGCACCCGCGCCTCCATCATCTCGGCGATGCGGTAGAGCACCTGGCCCCGGTTGTAGGCGGTCGCCGCCGCCCATTTTGGCTGCGCTCCCCGCGCGGCCTGCACTGCGTCGCGCACGTCCTTGCGCGAAGCACGCGCGACGTTCTGGTTCTGCGCCTCGTAGGTGCGCCCGCTTTCGCTGCGCGGGAACGCCCCGCCGATATAGAGCTTGTACGTCTTCTTGACAGGAAGGCGTGTCATTCGAACGACAGGTACGGCTCCATGCCGTGCAGGCCGCCTTCCCGGCCGAAGCCCGACTCCTTGTACCCGCCAAAGGGGCTGGTCGGGTCGAAGCGGTTGAACGTGTTCGCCCACACGACGCCGGCGCGCAGGTGCTGCGCCATCCAGAGGATGCGGGAGCCCTTCTCCGTCCACACACCGGCGCTCAGGCCGTACGGCGTGTTGTTCGCCTTCTCCACCGCCTCGTCCGGCGTGCGGAAGGTGAGCACGGAGAGCACGGGTCCGAAGATCTCCTCCTGGGCGATGCGGTAGCTCTGGGCGACGTTCGTGAACACGGTCGGCGCGAACCAATAACCCTGTTCGGGCAGCCGGCACGGGGGCTGGTAGATCTCGGCCCCCTCCTCGCTGCCGGCGGCGACGAGCTCGGCGATCTTGTCGAGCTGGGCTCTGGAGTTGATCGCGCCGACGTCGGTGTTCTTGTCGAG
>DATBBH010000085.1:0-10530 GCA_036271075.1 Gaiellaceae bacterium
ATCATCTCGGGCACGGCGCTCAACTTCCTCGCGCTCGGGATCACCGGCTACATCTTCATCGACAAGTACGGCGACTCGGGCACGCCCGGGAACGTGGCGGACTACGGCATCCCCGACATCCGCATCCACTTCATCCAGAACTGGTACTTCATCGGGCCGATCCTCGGACAGCTCAACCTGATGATCTGGGTGTCGTTCCTGCTGCTGATCGTGACGTACATCCTGGTCTTTCGCACGCCGTTCGGGCTGCGCCTGCGGGCAGTCGGCGAGCATCCGCGGGCAGCCGACACGGTCGGGATCTCGGTCTACAAGGTCCGCTACATCGCCGTCATCGCCTCTGGTGCGATTGCTGCGATGGGAGGCGCATATCTCTCGATCGGGTTCGTCCACTCGTTCAACGAGGGGATGACGAACGGCATCGGCTTCATCGGCCTCGCCGCGCTCGTCTTCGGCAAATGGCGCCCGTTCCCGGCGTGGGGGGCGGCACTGCTCTTCGGCTTCTCGAGCGCTCTCGCGGACCGACTGCCGAACGCCTACGGCAACCAGTGGGGGACGCTGTTCCAGGCGCTGCCGTACCTGCTCACCTTGATTGCGGTGGCCGGGGTGATCGGCCGCTCGATCGGGCCGGCGGCCGCCGGGCGGCCGTATGTCAAGCAGTAGGCGCGCCGCTCGCGCGGCCGGAGTCTTCGGCGCGCTGGCGGTGCTGGCAATTCCGGCAGCAGTGGTCGGCTCGCGGCTCCTCAGTGGGGTCACGCTCCTGCATGCGCTTTACGTCGCCGTCCCCGTCACCTGCCTGCTCGGACTCTTGGCCGTCGCGTCGGTGCGCCGGTCGCGCTTCTCGGCCGCCCGCAGCGTTCGACCGGACACCGCCGGGCCAGGGCGACTGGCGCGGGCGCTGGCCTGGACGGGGCTCTACGTCGGGATCACGGCCGCGCTCGCGCTGGGCGTGTACGGCGCGCTCCGCTGGGCGCAGTAGCCGAACGGGGCAGGTCGCGGCTACCCTTGGTGAGCCGTGTTCGAGATTGGCAACAGCCTTCACGAAGCCCGGATGCGCAGGGGCGTCGACTTTGCGCAGGCCGAGCTCGCGACCAAGATTCGCGGGAAGTATCTGCGCGCGCTCGAGGAAGAGCAGTTCGACCTGCTGCCGGCGCAGACGTACGTCAAGGGCTTCCTGCGCACGTACGCCGAGTATCTCGGCCTCGACGGGCAGTTGTACGTCGACGAGTACAACTCGCGCTTCGTCGGCGCAGCGGACGATCACGAGCCGCGCACACGCCGGTCGGCAGCGCGGCCGCAGCACCGGAACCGGCGGATCGAGACGAACGTCGTGCTCGTTGCGTTGGCCGCGATCGCCGTGCTCACCGTGGTGATCATCTCCGCCTGGACGGCGGCCGACGGGACGCCTCCAGCGAAAGCGCGGACGACCTCTTCGACGGTGAAGCATCGTGCGCCGTCCGCGCTCCTGACCCTCACCGGCCTGCGTGGCTCGACGCATGTGGCGGCCCGTGTCGGCAACGCCTCGGGCAACGTCGCCTTCGACGGGACGATCTCGAGGGGCGACTCGCCGGTCGCGCTCCGCGGGCGCCGCCTCTGGCTGCAGATCGACTCGCCGGAGAACCTGCGCATCCAGGTTCACGGCAAGCTCGTGCACGTGCCGGGCCTGAAGCCGCGCGTGATCATCGTCACGCAGACCGGTTGGCATCCCGCGTAAGGGCAGCGATCGTCGCCTCGGGCTCCGAGCTCGTGCGCGGCGACCGGCACGACCGGAACGGCCCGTACCTCGCCGAGTCGCTGCTGCGGCTTGGCATCGATCCGGTTCGCATTACCGTCGTCGGCGATGAGCCGGCTGAGCTCGAGTCGGCGTTGCGCGCCGGGCTCGCAGAGGACTTGCTCGTCGTCTCGGGCGGTCTCGGCCCGACCCACGACGACCGCACGATCGAGCTGCTTGCCCGGGCGACGAGCCGCTCGCTCGAGGTCGACACGGAGCTCGCAGGCCTGATCGAGGCGCGTTCGCGGAGCGTCGCTGAGCGACTGAACCGTCCCTACGCGGACTTTGCGGACGGCGTGCAAAAGCAGGCTTCGCTGCCCGACGGGGCGGAGTGGGTGGGCCTTGTCGGGACCGCGCCCGCCGTCGTTCTCGACACGGGCTCGTGCGTCGCCGTCGCGCTACCGGGACCGCCGAGCGAGCTGCAGGAGCTGTGGCCACGGGTGCTCGAGACGGAACCGCTGCTCGGGCTGCGCAGGCGCTCACAGGCTCCCGAGCGGCGCGTCCTGCGCATGTTCGGTGTCTCGGAGTCTGCGGTCGCGAAGTCGCTCGAGTCGGCGGGCGGTGAGGGGGACGGTGTCGCCGTGACGATCTGCGCCCGTGACTTCGAGATTCACGTCGACCTGCTGGTCGAGCCGGGCGCGGAAGCACGGGCCGAAGTGCTCGAGGCGGCGCTGATCGAGTCGAACGAGCGCTACGTCTTCTCCCGTGACGAACGGCCGCCCGCCGAGCTCGTCCTCGAGCTGTTGCGCACTCGGGGCCTGACGCTCGCGACGGCCGAATCGTGCACCGGCGGCCTCGTCGCCGTGCGCCTCACGGACGTGCCGGGCTCGAGCGACGTCTTCCTCGGGTCGATCGTCGCGTACTCGAACGAGGTCAAGGCGGCAGAGCTCGGGGTTTCGGAGGCGCTGCTGGCAGAGCACGGGTCCGTGTCGGCAGAGGTTGCGGCGGCGATGGCCCACGGAGCCCGGGCCCGCCTCCGAGCGGACGTCGCGGTTGCGGTCACCGGCGTCGCAGGACCGGGCGGTGGCACGGCCGAGAAGCCGGTCGGCCTCGTGTTTCTGCACGCCGCCGGGCCGATGGGGGAGTTGGCGCGGCGCCTCGACTTCCCAGGCGATCGAGAGACGATTCGCCTGCGCTCGGCGGTGGCGGCGCTCCACCTCGTGCGCGGACTTGTCACACAGTCGTGACAGACACGGCTCAGCTCTTGCTCTAACGTGGCGGGGGATGCACGGATCAGGCTCTTTTGCGCGCTCGAGCTGCCGCCCGCAACGGTGGACGAGCTCACGGCCTGGCAGCACGAGCAGCTGTCGGGCACTCCGGTCGAAAGCGGTGCGCGGCTGGTTCCGCCCGGGAACCTGCATGTCACGCTGGCATTTCTCGGCTCCCGGCCCGTCGCTGAGGTACCGGCGATCGCTCGCGCCCTCGCCGAAGCAGCCCGGGAGGCGCGACCGGCCGAGCTGCAGCCCTTGCGCTACCGCGAGACGCGGAGCGTGGGGATGATCCTCTACGCGGATCCAGCGGGAGCGGCGACGGCGCTCGCGACGGCCGTGGGCGAGCGGCTCGAGCGCCTCGGTGCCTACCGGCGAGAGGCCCGGCCCTGGCTGCCGCACGTGACCGTTTTGCGCTTCAGGCAGCGGGCAGGACTCACACCGGAGGTGGCGAACATACGTTCGTTCCGTGCCGTCCGCACTGCTCTCTACTCTTCGGCGTTGCGACCCGGTGGGGCGCAGTACGAGGCACTTGAAACGGCAGCCCTAGGAGGTCGGTAGACAGATGGATCGCGAGCAAGCACTCGACACGGTGCTGGGACAGATTGAGCGTCAGTTCGGCAAGGGCGCCGTCATGAAGATGAACGATCAGGCCGCGGTCGTGATCGGCGCCGTCTCGACGGGGTCGCTGTCACTCGACGTGGCGCTCGGCGTCGGTGGGCTGCCGCGTGGGCGCATCGTCGAGGTCTTCGGGCCGGAATCGTCCGGTAAGACGACCCTCGTCTACCACGTGATCGCCGAGGCGCAGCGCCGCGGCGGCATCTGCGCCTTCATCGACGCAGAGCATTCGATGGACCCCGCGTACGCGAAGCGGATCGGCGTCAATATCGACGACCTGCTCGTCTCACAGCCGGACACCGGCGAGCAGGCACTCGAGATCTGTGAGCTGCTCGTCCGCTCCGGTGCCCTCGCCGTCGTCGCCATCGACTCGGTGGCGGCGCTCACGCCGAAGGCCGAGATCGAAGGCGAGATGGGTGACTCGCACGTCGGGCTGCAGGCGCGCCTGATGAGCCAAGCGCTGCGCAAGCTCGCCGGCACGCTCAACCGCACCGACACGATCTGCCTCTTCACGAACCAGCTGCGCGAGAAGATCGGCGTCATGTTCGGCAACCCCGAGACGACGCCTGGTGGGCGGGCGCTCCGCTTCTATGCGTCCGTGCGGCTCGACATTCGTCGCATCGAGACCCTGAAGGACGGCGTAGAGGCCTACGGCAACCGCGTTCGCGTCAAGGTGGTGAAGAACAAGGTCGCGCCGCCGTTCAAGCAAGCCGAGTTCGACATCATCTACGGCGACGGCATCTCCTGGGAGGGCACGGTGCTCGAGACCGGCCTCGAGAAGAAGGTCGTCCAGAAATCGGGCTCATACTTCTCGTTCGGCGACGACCGCCTCGGCCAGGGCCGCCAGAACGCGACCGCTTTCCTCAAGGAGCACCCGGACATCGTCCAGGGGATCCTGCAGGCGATCCAGGCGCAGGCACCGTCGGAGCAGGTGATCTCGGCGCGGCTGCTGCCGGAGGGCGACACGCCCGTCGAAGTCGTCAAGCCCGTGCTCGAGGCGGTCGAAGAGGAAGCGAGCGCGGTCGCGTAGGTCGTGCCGCCGCCTGAGCGGGACCCGATCGACCTCGCAGCACGTGCGCTGCGGCACCGCGACCGGTCGCGACATGAGCTCGACGACCGGCTGGCGCGCGCGGGCGTCGGCGACGAGGAACGCGCCGACGTGCTCGACGCGCTCGAGCGCGTCGGCTACGTGGATGACGCCCGGTTCGCGGTCGCGCGGGCAGAGGCGCTCGCCGGCAGGGGATACGGGGACGAGGCGATCCGGCACGACCTGACGCGCCACGGGATCGACGCCGAGGGCGTGGCCGATGCGATCGCCGGGCTGGATCCGGAGCTCGAACGGGCGCGGGCCCTCGTGGAACGGCTCGGCTGCTCGGCCAAAACGGCCTTGAACCTGGCACGAAAGGGCTTCGGCGAGGAAGCAGTGGAGGCGGCGGTCGGAACCGACGTTGCGCAGGGTGACGGCTGAGTTGTAGAGTTTCCAGTTCGAACCCAATTGCTTTTTGCCTGCATAACGCAGTTTCAACCGATCACACACGTTTCTTTGAACCTCGTCCTCAGTCATCGATCCGCCTGGCAGCGCCAGAGCCCAACCAGACAGAGACCCTGAGCTGAGACAGACAGGCGCGCGCAAGCGCGCCGGGAAACGCCGATCGGCGAGAACTGTGGCGTGCGGGCGACCAGCCCGTAGGAGCGCCCATGCTCGTCCCTGTTGCAGTCGTGATCGCAATCGCAGTCGGAGTCGGCGGAACGCTGCTCGCACTTCGGCTCCTCGGAGGGGCAGGGCTCGAGACGGCACGGCGCTCGCGCACGCAGCTGCTCGACGAGGCTCAGCGCGAAGCCGACGCAACGCGTCGCGAGGCGGCGATCGAGGCTCGTGAACAAACGGTCAAGCTGCGCGCCGAGCTCGAGGCGGAACTGCGCGAACGGCGCGACACCGTGATGAAGATCGAGGAGCGCGTCATCTCGAAGGAAGACGACATCGACCGGAAGCTCACCGAGCTGACCCGGCGCGAGCAGGGCGTCGCCGACCGTGAGGTTCACCTGCGCATGCTGCAGGAGGAGATGAAGGAGCTTCGAGACCACGAGCGCGCCGAGCTCGAGCGGATCGCGACGATGACGACGGGCGAGGCGCGCCAGCGGATCCTCGCGGAGTCCGAGGAGCAGGTTCGCCACGAGCTCGCCGGCCGCGTGCGCCAGATGGAGGAAGAAGCGCAGACTGAAGCGAAGCGCCGGGCACGCAACCTCGTTGCCGATGCGTTGCAGCGGGTCGCGGCGAGCGCAGCCGCAGAGACGACCGTGACCCTCGTCGAGCTTCCGTCGGACGACATGAAGGGGCGCATCATCGGACGCGAGGGTCGGAACATCCGCGCGCTCGAGCACCTCACCGGCGTCGACTTCATCATCGACGACACGCCGAACGCCGTCGTCCTCTCGTCGTTCGACGGCATCCGTCGCGAGATCGCCCGCATGACGTTGCTGAAGTTGATCGAGGACGGCCGCATCCATCCGACGCGCATCGAAGAGATGTACTACCTCTCGAAGGCAGAGCTCGATGAGCACATCCGCCAGGCCGGGGAGCAGGCGGTGTTCGAGGCGAACTGCGGCGAGCTCAGCGAGGAGCTCGTGAAGATTCTCGGCCGCTTGCGCTACCGCACGAGTTACGGGCAGAACGTCCTCAAGCACACGCTCGAGGTCGTGCAGCTTGCAGGCATCATGGCCGCGGAGGTCGAAGCCTCGGTGAAGACCGCGAAGCGTGCCGCGCTCCTCCATGACCTCGGCAAGGCGATGACGCATGAAGTGGAGGGCTCGCACGCGCAGATCTCGACCCAGCTCGCCCGCCGGCACGGGGAGAGCCCAGCGGTCTGCCATGCGATCGAGGCGCACCATTACGAGGTGCAGCCGCAGACCGTAGAAGCGGTCCTCCTGATTGCCGCCGACGCAATCTCGGCGTCGCGGCCGGGTGCGCGGGGCGAGGGGCTCGAGCACTACGTCAAGCGGCTCGAGGCGCTCGAGGAGCTGGCCGGTCGCCATCCCGGCGTCGAGAAGGTCTATGCCCTCCAGGCCGGCCGGGAGATCCGCGTCCTCGTCAAGCCGCAGGAGATCGACGACGACGGCGCGGTGCTGCTCTCGCACGAGATCGCCCGCGAGATCGAAGACCACCTCGAGTACCCGGGGCAGATCAAGGTCACGGTGATTCGAGAAAGCCGAGCGATCGACGTTGCTTCCAACAAGCAAGAGCAACGTCGCGGTGTCGAGCGACTCGACGCCGCCTAAGCAGGCTCGGCGAGGTCAGCCAGCCAGAAGTGAACCGGGTGCACCAGCTCGAGCCACTCGGCCAGCTGACGCTTGCGCGCCGCATCGAGCCGCGGTAGCACTGCGGCAAGGTCGCCCTCGTCCTTCGGGCGTGCGTGCTTCGCCTTGAAGAGCAACACGATCTCGGGTCGCACATAGGGGATTCCGTCCTTCGTGTGCTCGATCACCTCGCTGTACGGCAGTCGGATTTGCTTGTCGCGGCGGCAGACCCAGGTGTCGCCGTCCGACGGCTCGCGAAAGACGTCGACGCGCCAGCAGTGGGCAGGACGATCGAGGCCCCAGGTCTGATGATGGCGCTCGAGCAACTCATCCGCCTCGTCGACCGGCACCGCGGTCCCGGGGCCGATCACATGGAACTCGAGGTCGCTGAAGGCACCGGTGACTTCGCGAAACCGTGCCGCGGGAACAGCGAGCTCGAGGTCGTCGTGCTCACGTCGCTGCGTCCCGAGGAAGAGGTCGATCGCCCAGCCCGCAGCGACCGCCCACGGGACGTCGACACCCGCGAGCGCACGATGCGCCGTCTCGGGCCGCCAGCCGTCCCATTCGGCGTCGTCTGGCCGCATCCGCCCAAGACTACTGGGAGCCTTGATAGATCGACGATCTTCGATATATTGGTCAAGGAATGAGCTCGGTGCTTGCATCGGTTGCCTGCTGCGCAGCGCTCGCGGCGCCCGAGATCTCCGACCAGGAGGCCGAGGCGACCGCGGAGCTCTTCCGCTCGCTCGGAGATCCGCACCGGGTGAAGATCGTCAATCTGCTCGCGCTGAGCGGGGAGCCCGTTTGCGTCTGCGAGCTGATCGAACCGCTCGGCCTTGGGCAACCGACCGTTTCGCACCATCTGAAGAAGCTCACCGATGCGGGCTTGCTCGATCGCGAGCAGCGCGGCAAGTGGGCCTATTTCTCCCTCAACTCCGACGCGCTGCGGACGCTGGCAGCGGTCGTTGACCTGAAAGGGTGTGCTGCCGATGTCGACTGCTGCTGACGAGCTGCGCGACGAGGTACGACGGCGCTACGCCGAGTCCGCGCGCGCTGTGACTCGAGGCTCCGAGGGTTGCGGCTGCGGGAGCGGTTCCTGCTGTGCCGACGGTGAGAACGACGCCGCGAAGTTCGGCGAGGCGCTCTACGACGTCGAGCAGCGCGGTGAGCTTCCTGACGCCGCGGTGCTCGCATCGCTCGGCTGCGGCAATCCAACCGCTGTCGCCGACCTGCGCGAGGGTGAGGTCGTCCTCGATCTCGGCTCGGGGGGCGGGATCGACGTGATCCTCTCCGCCAAGCGCGTCGGCCCGGGCGGGACCGCCTACGGGGTCGACATGACGGACGAGATGCTCGCACTCGCGCAGCGCAACGCGGCCGAGGCCGGCGTCACGAACGTTCACTTCCTGAAGGGGATGATCGAGCAGGTCCCTCTGCCTGCAAACAGCGTCGACGTCGTGATCTCGAACTGCGTGATCAACCTCTCGACCGATAAGGCAGCTGTCCTGACCGAGGTCGCTCGCGTCCTCAAGCCGGGCGGACGCGTCGGGGTGTCGGACGTCGTCGCCGAGGATCACCTGAGCCACGGGCAGCGAGCCGAGCGCGGCTCCTTCGTCGGGTGCATTGCCGGCGCGCTCTCGAAGGGCGAGTACATCGCCGGCCTCGAGGCCGCGGGCTTCGAGGATGTCTCCGTCGAGTTCACCCACGAGGTGGCGGACGGCATGCACGGAGCGATCGTGAAAGCGCGCAAGACGAATACAGGGGGAGCATGAGCCAGGCACTCGATCCGGTCACGCAGCACCACGTTCAGCAGGCCGCAGAGCGTCTCAAGGCCGAGTTCGCCGGGATCTTCTCGGTCGAGACGATCGAGCGCTACATCGGGGAATCGCTCGACCTGCTCGGCAACTCCCGCATCAACGTCTTCGTCCCGGTGCTCGCCCATCGTTTCGCGCGAGAGCGGCTGAAGGCGCTCGCTCAAGCCGAGCAACTGATCACGACCGACGAGCCTGAGGTGCTGTTCGTCTGCGTGCACAACGCCGGTCGCAGCCAGATGGCCGCTGGGCTCGTGCGGCTGCGCTCGCGGGGTCGCATCCACGTGCGCAGCGCGGGCAGCACCCCGGCCGACGAGATCAACCCGGCTGTGATCGAGGCGATGAACGAGCTGGGCGTCGACATGGGCGAGGAGTTCCCGAAGCCGCTCACCGACGAGTTCGTACAGGCTGCGGACGTCGTGATCACGATGGGTTGCGGCGATGCCTGCCCGATCTATCCGGGCAAGAAGTACGAGGACTGGGAGCTCGACGACCCCGCAGGTCAAGACCTCGACGCGGTGAGGACGATCCGTGACCAGATCGACGAGCGTGTGCAGCGTCTGATCGCCGAACTTCTGCCGGCCGAGTGAGCCGCCCCTATCTGCGTGTGCTGGTCGCCGAGGCGATCGGGACATTTGCGCTCGTCTTCGCAGGCTGCGGCGCGATCATGGTCGATGCGAAGACGCACGCCCTCGGGCATCTGGGGGTGGCGTTCAGCTTCGGGTTGGTGATCATGGTGATGATCTACGCCGTGGGACACGTCTCGGGTGCGCACTTCAACGGCGCGGTGACGTTCGCATTCGCACTGACCCGCCAGTTCCCGTGGTCGCGTGCGCTCGGCTATTGGACGGCACAGCTGTTGGGGGCGCTCACTGCCGCCGTGATTCTTCGCGGGTCGCTCGGCAACATCGCGCAGGTCGGGGCGACGCAGCCGTCCGGTTCGCAGGCACAGTCGTTTCTCTGGGAGCTCGTGATGAGCGCCTTCCTGATGTTCGTCATCCTTGCTGTCGCCACGGACACCCGGGCGGTCGGCGAGGCCGCCGCGATCGCCATCGGCGGCACGATCGGACTCGACGCGATGTTTGGCGGACCGATCTCCGGCGCCTCGATGAACCCGATCCGCTCGATTGCCCCTGCGCTTGTCTCCGGCGACCTGCACGCCCTCTGGCTCTACATCGTGGCGTCGATCCTCGGCGCCTCGCTCGGCGGCCTCGCCTACCAGTTCGTCCGCGGCGAGCACACCGGCCCGGAGTTGCGTTCCTCGGGCTAACCTGCGGCGGTGCGCAGGTACTTCGTCACCACCTTCGGTTGCCAGATGAACGCCCACGATTCCGAGCGGATCAAGGGAATGCTCGAAGAGCTCGGGCTCGGCGAGGCGCCCAGCGCGGACGACGCCGACGTCGTTGTCTTCAACACATGCACGATTCGCGAGAAGCCCGACACGAAGCTCGCTGCCTACCTCGGTGAAGCGGCGGCGAGGAAGCGCGAGCGCCCGGACCGCGTGATTGCGGTCGGCGGCTGCTACGCCGAAGCGCAGCGCGAGCGGATCTTCGAGCTCTATCCGGCCGTCGACGTCGCCTTCGGTCCCGGGTCGATCGCCCACCTCGGCGAGTGGCTCGGTGCAGGCGGCCTCGGTGTCCCGCGCGGGAGGTTCGGGCTCGACGATCGTTCCTTCGCCGCCGAGCTCCCGGCACACGACGAGCGCTCCTATCAGGCCTGGGTCCAGGTCTCGATGGGCTGCAACTCGAAGTGCTCGTACTGCATCGTCCCGTCCGTGCGCGGGCGCGAGCAGAGCCGGCGGCCGGGGGAGATCCTCGCCGAGGTGCAGCGGCTCGCG
>DATBBH010000086.1:0-7320 GCA_036271075.1 Gaiellaceae bacterium
GCGGTTTCGTGGGACGAACGCCAGATGTCCTGCGCGTGCTGCTCCGGCGAGTCGTCCGCGCCAAAGGACGCCTGGATGCCGCCCTGGGCCTTGGACGAGTTGTTGGCCTGGAGCGAGCCCTTCGTCGCGAGCGCCACCCGCGCGCCGGCGCGCTCCGCAGAGACGGCGGCGGCGAGCCCGGAGGCACCGCTTCCGATCACGAGCACGTCGAAGCTGGGGGCCGTCGCTGCCACGGCCACGACTATACCTGAGATAACTGAAACTTATTCTTTGTTCAGCGATCCGGTTGACAAGGCCTCAGAAGATCCCGCGGAACAGCTCGAGGATCTCCGCCGCCGTTGCCGGACGCGGATTCGCCTGGTTGCCGGCCCGTTGCGCCGCGGCGTCGGCCAGTTCAGGCAAGTCGTCCTGCGGCACGCCGTAGTCACGTAACCGGTCGAAACCGCCGAGCAGCGCGAGCTCGCGTGAGCGCGCGACCGCATCGCCGCCGATCGCCTCGCCGAAGCGTGCGACCTCGTCTGGAACGAATGCGCTGTTGAACTCGAGGGCGGGCGGCAGGCAGAGCGCGTTCATCGCACCGTGCGGTGCACCGTAGGTCCCACCGAGTGCCTGCGCCATCGCGTGCGCCAGCGCGAGCCCGCTGAGCCCCAGTGCATGGCCGGCGTGAGCAGCTCCATGCAGCAGTTCGTCGCGTGCGCCCCGGTCCTGCGGCGCGGCGAGCACACGCGGGAGCGCCGACGAGATGAGCCGGGCACCCTTGAGCGCTTCCGCGTCACCGTCGGCGTTGTGACCGCGCACGTAGAGCGCCTCGGCGCAGTGCGCAAGGCCGTTCAGCGAGGTGCCTGCCGTCACGTCGGCCGGCAGTTCGAGTGTCAGCTCGACGTCATAGACGATCGCGACCGGCTGCGCGCCCGACCCACCGCCGCGCATGATGCGGTCGGACGAGCGGATCCCGTAGAAGGTCGTCCACTCGGCACCCGAGTAGGTGGTCGGCACGTGCACGACCGGCTTGCCGGACTGCGCCGAGGCGTACTTGCCGGTATCGATCGCAGAGCCGCCGCCGACGGCAAGGACTCCGTCCGCCTCGCGCGGGACTACGACGCGCTCCGAAGGGACTTCCAGCCAGCGGGCGACAACGAGTGGCAGCTCGAGCGACTGCCAACGCGGGCTCGAGATCAGGAACGGACGCTCGATGCCGACCTCGGCGAGCGTGGCCGGGAGCTCGTCCAGGCTCCACCGGACGATCACTGCAAGCGTTCGCGCGCGTAGTCGACGAACGCACGCGCCGCGCGCGTCTCCGAGCGGCCGGTTGCGCGGACGAGCAGGATCTCGCGCTC
This sequence comes from Gaiellaceae bacterium, assembly GCA_036271075.1. Lineage (GTDB taxonomy): Bacteria > Actinomycetota > Thermoleophilia > Gaiellales > Gaiellaceae > PALSA-600. Next base: position 1,338 of record DATBBH010000086.1, read on the forward strand.
GAGCTCGAGCCCGGCGACCCGCGCCTCGACGAGCGTGCCCGCGGCGAGATCGTTCTCGACCGACGAACGTGAGATGAACGTGACTCCGTAGCCGCCGCGCACAGCGCTCGTCACCGACTCCTGGAGCCCGAGCTCTAGCCGTACGTCAAGGTCGCGTAGCTTCGTGCCGACCCGGCGCAACTCGTCCTCGATCATCTGGCGCACGCCTGCGCCCTCCTGCATGACGATCAGCTGCTCGCCCTGCAGCTGATCGAGCGTGACCGTTTGACCGGCGAACGGATGGCCCGGCGGGCACGCGAGGATCACGGTGTCGCGGAAGAACGGCTCGTATTCGACGGCGCGATGGCGTGGAGCAGCGCCGACGACGCCGAGCTCGAGCGTGCGGTCCGCGACGTGCTCGACGACGGTCTGCGTGTCGAAGACGCTGAGCGCGACGTGCAGCTCCGGATGCGCTGCGGCGAACTGACAGAGGAGCTGAGAGAGGACGACGCCGCCCGGCCCGGTCGAGGCGCCGATCGCGAAGGTGCCGTCGAGGGCACCGGTCGCTTCGTCCGCCAGCTCGCTCGTGATCTCTTCCTCGAGCGCGATCAGGCGCTGGGCGCCGCGGTAGAGGCGCAGGCCGGCCTCCGTCGGCTCGACGCGACGGCCGGAGCGGTCGAGGAGCTGCAGGCCGAGGCGTTTCTCGAGCGCGCGCACCTGCAGGCTGACCGCGGGCTGGGTCACCCCGAGCCGCTCGGCCGCCTGCGAGAACGACTTCCGCTCGACCACCTCGCAAAACGCACGCAGTTGGCGCGTATCCATAACGGAAGCTTATAGACGACCGTGCTGTGTCCGAGGCTCACGGTCTACCATCGACCGCGTGGCATCGGCGCCGCCACCGCTCGAGGACACCCTCGTCAGCGGGTATACCCGGCTCGCCTCACAGGCGGAGCACCGCGGGATCGATCTCGAGCTGCGCCTGCTGGACATCCTCTTCGCCAGCTTGTTCGGGATCCTCCTTGCGCCCATCGCGCTCGTGATCGCTGCGGTGCTGGCCGTGACGAGCGGCCGCCCGATCCTCTACCGCGGCGAGCGCGTGGGCCGGCGCGGCCACTTCTTTCAGATGCTGAAGTTCCGCACGCTCCGCCCGGGCGCGGAGGACCGCATCGGCCAGTACCTCGGCGAGGCACTCGTCTTCCACACCGAAGCCGAGCTGACCCGCGTCGGCCGCTGGCTGAAGGTCTCGCAGCTCGACGAGATCCCACAGCTCTGGAACGTCCTGCGCGGTGACATGTCGTTCGTCGGCCCACGGCCGATCCGACCGCGGTTCTTCACCGAGCTCGCGCACGATCTGCCCGCCTACTGGCAGCGACTCGTCGTGCGACCGGGGCTGACCGGATTCGCCCAGGTGCGACGCGGCTACGAGACGTCGATGGCGGAGAAGCTCGCGCACGATCTCGAGTGGATCGCCGACCGCTCGATGCGCCTCTATCTGCGCACGTTGTTCGTCACCGGAGTCCGGGTGCTCGCCCAGACGTTCGGGCGCCGTCCCTAGACTCCAGGCATGTGCGGGATCTGCGGGATCGCCAGCAGCCGCGGTGCCGTCGATCCCGAGCGGCTCCGGCGCATGTCGGCGACGATGTTTCATCGCGGGCCCGACTCAGAGGGCATGCACGTCGACGGACCGGTCGGGATCGCCGCGCGTCGCCTCGCGATCATCGACCTGACCGGCGGCGACCAACCGATTCCGAACGAGGACGGCACCGTCGTCGTCGTGCAGAACGGCGAGATCTACAACTACCGCGAGCTGATGCACGAGCTCGAGCGTTGGGGGCACCGCTTCCGAAGCCGCTGTGACACCGAGGTCCTCGTGCACGGCTACGAGCAGTGGGGCGCGCAACTTTGGGAGCGGCTGCGAGGCATGTTCGCGGCCGCCGTGTGGGACGCCCGGGAACGGCGGCTCGTACTCGCCCGCGACCGGTTCGGAATCAAACCGCTCGCGTACCGCAACGTCGACGGCGAGCTCTCGTTCTCGTCGGAGCTGGACGCGCTACCGCAGAGCGACATCGACCTCGACGCACTCGATGCGTTCCTCTCCTTCAACGTCGTGCCCGCGCCGCTCTCGATCTTCCAGGACGTCCGCAAGCTGCTGCCGGGTCACACCTTGACGTGGCAGGACGGTCGCGCGTCGATCGAGCGCTTCGCGCGCACAGGCCCGCTCCTGCCACGGCATGACGCGGAGGAGGCAGAGCTCGTCGAGGAATGCCGCGCCCGCCTGCGCGACTCGGTGCGCGCGCACCTGATTGCGGACGTGCCGGTCGGAGTACTGCTCTCGGGCGGCGTCGATTCAGGCGCGCTCACGGCCCTGGCCGCGGAAGAGTCCTCGGAGGCGGTGCGCACCTTCTCGATCGGCTTCGAAGAGGCGTCGTTCAATGAGCTCGACGGTGCGCGCGCGGTCGCGCAGCGCTATGCCACCGTCCACCGCGACCTGACGCTGCGCCCGAACGCCGCGCTTCTGCTGCCCGCGCTCGCCGACGCATTCGACGAGCCCTTCGCAGACTCGTCGGCGCTCCCGACCTATCTCGTCTCCAAGCTGGCAGCCGAGGACGTGAAGGTCGCGCTCTCGGGTGAGGGCGGCGACGAGCTCTTCGGCGGCTACTACACCTACGTCGCCGACCTGCTCGCAGAGCGCTTCGGCCCACTTGCGGCGCGCACCCGGCCGCTGGTCGACCGGCTGCCGTCCTCGACGCGCCGAGTGAGCCTCGACTACCGTCTCAAGCGCTTCACCCGGGCCGCCGGCCTGCCTCCGCTCGAACGGCATCAGGCCTACAAGGAGATCTTCACGGCCGACGTGCGCGCGGAACTGACCGGCCGCAAGAGCGACTTCGACCCACTCACCGCCTCGCGCGAGCGGTTCGCCGAGACCGAGGGCCACGAGCTGCTGACGCGCCTCCAGGACGTCGACTTCGGTCTCTACCTCGTGGACGACCTGCTCACGAAGACCGACCGAGCCTCGATGGCGTGGTCGCTCGAGGCGCGCGTGCCGTTCATGGACACCGTCGTCTCGAACTTCGCGTTCTCGCTGCCCGCGCGCCACAAGGTTCGCGGCCTCTCGAAGAAACGGCTGCTGCGGAAGGCGTTGGAGCCGCTGCTGCCGCGCCAGGTCGTCCACGGCAAGAAGCGCGGCTTCTCCATCCCCGCCGCGGCCTGGCTGCGTGGCGAGCTGGAGCCGTTTGCGCGCGAGACGCTCTCGGCCGACACGCTCCGCCGCCAAGGTTTCCTGCAGCCCGCGGCCGTCACGCGTGTGATCGACGACCACGTCTCCGGCAGGGAGGATCTCTCGCGCCAGCTTTGGGGGCTGCTCGCGTTCACGCTCTGGCACGAGCGCCATGTCGAAGGTGTGACGCGTGACGTCTCGCTCGAGAGCGTGGTCGGAGGGTGAGGGTCTGGGTCGACTTCACCGCCTCGGCGCACCCGTTGGTGTTCCGGCCGCTGGTCGAACGGCTGAAGGCGCAAGGCCACGAGGTCGAGATCACGGCGCGCGACTACGCGCAGACCCTGCAGTTGATCGAATCGCACGGGATGACGGCGACCGTGATCGGTCACCACGGCGGCCGCTCGTCGATCGGCAAGGCGACGCAGATGCGCACGCGGCTGAAGGCGTTGCGGCGCTGGGCCAAGGGACGCGACTTCGATCTGGCGCTTGCGCACGGCTCGCATGAGCTGACGATGACGGCACGCAGGCTCGACATCCCGAGCTCGACGACGTTCGACTACGAATGGGCGTGGCTGCAGCATCAGCTCGGCTGCCGTGCTGCGACACGCGTCGTCGTGCCCGCGTCGATCCCGCCGGAGCGGCTGAAGACCTACGGTGCGGTGCCGCCGAAGCTGCAGCAGTACCCGGGGCTGAAGGAGGAGTACTACCTGTCGGACTTCGACCCGGATGAGTCGGTGCTCGCCGACTGGTCGATCGATCCGGCGCGCGTGCTCGTCGTGCTGCGGCCGCCGCCCGACGTCTCGCTGTATCACCGCCATTCGAATCCGCTCTTCCCCATGACACTCGAGCATCTCGGCCGCTCCGACGACGTGCATGCGTTCGTGATCCCACGCACCGACGAGCAACGCGACTTCGTCAAGTCTCTTGCTCTGTCTTCCGTGATCGTCCCGGAGCGTGCCGTCGACGCGCAGAGCCTGATCGCCTTCGCCGATCTCGTCGTCTCCGCAGGCGGGACGATGAACCGGGAAGCGGCCGCGCTCGGTGTGCCCGTGTACACGACGTACGGAGGCCGCCTCGGCGGCGTCGACGAGGAGCTGATCCGCGAGGGACGTCTGCGGCCGCTCACCGATCCGCGCGCGCTCGAACTGAACAAGCGGGACCGCGTCACGGCGTCGCGCGAGCATCGCGATCCACAGCTGATGCTCGACCTGCTGCTGTCGGCGCTGCCCTAGCCGATCAGCGACAGAACGTCGGCGCCGTAGCGGTCGAGCTTTGCCGGGCCGACGCCGGCGATCTGTGACAGCTCCCCGAGCGACGACGGGCGGGCGTCGGCGATCGCATGCAGCACGCTGTCGTGAAACACGACATACGGCGGGACGTTGTCTGCCTTCGCACGCTCGAGGCGCCAATCGCGGAGGCGCTGTGCATCCGGTGTCCACTCGCGTTTCTCCGTCGGGGCGATCTGTGTGACCCCGAGCTCCTGCAGGAACCGCGAACGCTTGCCCCACCAGGTGAGCCACAGCACGCGCTTCGCGCGCGTCATGCCGACGTAGAGCAGCCGCCGCTCCTCCGCGATCTCCTCGGGTGTGCGTGCCTGCTTCGAGGGCAGCTCCTTCTCCTGCAGCCGCGGAATGAACACCGCCTCGAACTCGAGGCCCTTCGCGCGATGCAGCGTCAGCAGGTTGACGCCGTGCGCAGCGTCTCCGCCCGAGGCGAAACGACCGCGGAGATCCTCGACGAACGCTGCGGCGTCCCCGTCGAACACCGACGCAAGCTGCACGAGCCGGGCAAGATCCTGCTGGCGCACGGCCTCGCGTTCGCCGAGCTTGTCGGGCACGCGCTCGAGCCAGCCCGCTTCGAGCGCGGCGGCTCGCACAGCTTCGCCGGCCGGCGCCGTGGAGCGCTCGAGCCGCCGGGTCAGTCGCCGGACCGCGTCGCGCTCGAGCAGCGACGAGCCCTGGAAGGGAAGCCCGGCGTCGTGCAGCAGCACTTCGAAATCGGTCAGACGGGCGTTGGTGCGCGCGAGGATCGCCACCTCCTCGAGCGGACAGCCGAGCGAGCGGATCTCCGCGACGATCGCCGAGCCCTCGTCTTCGGGCGCAGCGAACGGGCGCACGACCGGCTCCGCGCCGTCCGGCAGCACGGACCGCAGCGTCTTCTCCGCGCCGCCGAGGTTCGGGACGAGCTTGTTCGCCAGCGCGAGCACCTCTGGCGTCGAGCGGTAATTCTCCTCGAGCCGCACGACGAGCGCCTGCGGAAACCGCTGTGGCATCGCGAGCAGGTAGTCGGGGCTGGCGCCGGTGAACCCGTAGATCGACTGGTAATCGTCACCGACGACGCAGAGGTCGTCGCGCTCGCCAAGCCAGAGGTCGAGCAGCTCCTGTTGCAGCAGGTTCACGTCCTGCACCTCGTCGACGGTGAACGCGCGATACTGGGCGCGGAACGTCTCGCGCACATCGGCTCTCTCCTCGAAGAGCCGCACGGTGAGCTCGAGCAGGTCCTCGAAGTCGACGAGTCCCTCGGCTGCCTTGCGCTTTTCGTATTCGCGGTAGACGCGTTGCATCAGGTCGAGTGGAATCGGTGGCTCACGGCCGTCGTAGCGATCGGGAGGGATGCGCTGGTTCTTCGCCCACTCGATCTCGGTCGCGAGGTCGCCCGCCGGGCGGAACTTGTACGGCGCCGGCAGCGAGTTCGCGATCTGGCGCAGTGCGAGCGCTTTCGACGGCAGGATCCGTCCGACCGCAGCCGGCTCAAAGTGACGTAACTGACGGAGCGCCGCGGAGTGGA
>DATBBH010000087.1:0-16615 GCA_036271075.1 Gaiellaceae bacterium
GCTGCTGTGGCGCTCCTCAGCTGAGTTACTCGTCGGCGCGCTCGCGAGAGCCCGCCGAACCCGCTGATAGCTTCCTCGCGACAAAGCCCACAAACTCGAGCCGTCCCGAAACGAGGCGACCGAGCGGCACATGGAGGTGCACTTCAGTTGTTACTCGCATCGAGTTATCCGTTCTGGAGCGTCTTCTGGTCGATGATGGTGTTCTTCATCTGGATCCTGTGGTTCTGGCTCCTGATCACGATCTTCGCCGACATCTTCCGGCGGCACGACCTCTCCGGCTTCGGGAAGGTCGCCTGGCTCATCTTCGTGATCATCCTGCCGTTCCTCGGCGTCTTCGTTTACATCATCGTCAACAACGAAGGCATGCAGGATCGCCGCATAGCCGGAATGGCGGGTTGACGGCTAACCGAATCACCGTGGCGCACGTCTAGACGGATTTGGGGGGACAGGCGGGTTGCTTCGGCAGGGCCCGCCTGTCTTCAGTGCGAACGAGCCGACGTGTGCCTGTGCGACACTTTGCCGGGGCACGAGGGCCGTCGGTCGATGACTGCGACAGAAGGGGTGTCATGATTCGAGCCAGGTGGCGAGCGATGGTGCTGATGGTTCCTGCCGGCGTGGGCGTCGCGCTGGTGACGACGTTGGGTGCGCAAGGCGGCGTTGGTCCGTCTCAGATCCGGATCACGGACGTCCAGGTGTCCTACCACCTTGTGCGCCCTTCGAACGGTTCCGCGCCCGGCACCGTCGAGGTGATCACGCAGCAGCTCTACAACCCGAGTCTCTCGCGCAACCCGATCGGCCGTAGCGTGCTCACGTGCACGTTCGTCGACACGCGAAACAGGACGTGCGTCGCGACCTACTTGCTGCCGAAGGGCGCTCTCGTCGCCACGGGAGCGGTGCAATCGAGACTCTTCTTCGAGATCCCGGTTGTCGGCGGCACCGGGCTCTACGACAACGCCCGCGGCACGCTCACGGTCACGGCAACGCACTTCCGGCCGCGGCACGAGGTGCTGCTTTTCCGGCTGGTCGGGTGACGACGGAGCTGGTTGACGACCGCCCGCGTGTGCTCGTCGTCGACGACGAGGCGCCGCTGCGTGAGTTGATCGTGGTGACCCTCGGCGACGAGTTTCAGTGCGAGGAGGTCTCGGACGGAGAAGCGGCGCTCGCGCAGCTGCGCAAGTCACCGCCGGACGTCGTCTTCCTCGACGTGATGCTGCCGGGACTCGGCGGCATCGACGTGCTGCGCGAGATCCGCGCCGATCCTGCGCTGCGCGATGTCGGGGTCGTCGTCGTTTCGGCGTGGCAGGCGCAAGAAGACATCGACGTTGCGCTCGAGAACGGAGCGGACAGCTTTTTGCCGAAGCCGTTTCTCGTCGAGGATGTGTTGACCGCCGCCCACGAGCTCGTTGGGCGTCGGCGGTGAGGCGCCTGTCGCTCGTTCAACGGGTTGGGCTCCTGGCTGCGGGAGTCGCGGCACTCGTCGGCATCTTGTTCGTCGCCGCTTTGCTCGCGATTCTGTCGCTCCGGAAGGCCGAGACGCGCGAGTCGCATTCGAAGGATGTCACGGTCGCAACGCTGCAGGTCAAGGCGCTCTCGGCCGATCTCGAGTCCGCGTTGCGCGGCTACGTGTTGTCGGGAAATCCCCGGTTTCTCGACCTCTACGCCGCCGCCAGGGCTCGCGTGCCCGGTGACGTCGGCAATCTCCACACGCTCGTTCACAATGATCCGCCCCAGCGAGTGCGAGCCGAGAACGCAGCGGCCGAGTTGCACGCGTACGTGGTCGACTACGCCCAGAACGTGATCGTGATCGCGCGAATCTCGCGCGAAGTGGCCGCGGGCCAGGCGGCGAGCACGGACGGTAAGCGACGCATCGACGAGATCAACAGCACCCTGCAGGGACTGCTCGCCGCCGAGAATCGGCGGGCGAAGCTGGCGTCTGAGCATGCGCGGGACGTCGCGAATGTGGCCGTTGGTATCGGCATTGCCGCGATCATCATCTCGTCGGCGCTCGTGGGGCTGTTCGGGGCGTGGGTCGCGCGCGGCGTGGCGCGACCTGTGCGCCGTGTCGCCGCTGCCGCTGCGGATGTCGCGGCCGGAGATCTCGCGGTGCGACTCGAGCCGGGCGGGACGGCGGAGGTGGGCGCGCTCGTGACGGCGTTCAACTCGATGACGGGCTCACTCGAGGTCAGCAGGCACCAGTTGCTCGATCAGAACGAGCAGCTGCGCGAAGGCGAGCGCCACAAGCGCGATCTGATCAGCATGGTCTCGCACGAGTTGCGCACACCGCTGGCTGCCGTGCTCGGCTTCACGGCGCTGCTGCTCGAGCGCGACTTTCCGCCCGACGAACAGCGCCGCTACCTGGAGATCATCGACAGCCAGGCTCGCCGCCTCGCCGGCCTGGCCGGGGATTTCCTCGACGTGAAGCTCCTCGCCGGCGGCGATCTCACGCTCGTCCGGACACCGTTCGACCTCGTCGAGCTGGTGCGCGAGCAGACCGAGCTCTTCTTTCTGCAACCGGCCAGCCATCGGCTGTCGCTCGACGTCCCCGGTCAGCCGCTCGTCGTCGACGGTGACCGCGACCGGCTCTCGCAGGTCGTGGGCAACCTCCTGTCGAACGCGATCAAGTACTCACCGGAGGACGGCGAGGTACGGGTCTCGGTTCGCTCCGAAGGGGCCGAGGCGGTCGTCGCCGTCTCCGACGACGGAATCGGAATCAGCGCGGAGGATGCGCCGCGGGTTTTCGAGAAGTTCTTCCGAGCCCCCGACGCCGCCTCGACGGTCGGCGGGACGGGCCTGGGGCTCGCGGTCGCGGCAGACATCGTCGCTTCGCACGAGGGCACGCTCGAGGTGTCCTCGACGCCGGGCGCCGGCTCGACCTTCGTTCTGACTCTGCCGCTCGTCGTGGTCCGCGCCGCTGTGGGGGCGGAGCAAGACGCTGTCACTCGCAGCTAAGCCGGGCTGTCGAGCTCGACCGAGGTACCGGCAAGCCAATCTGCCAGCCCGCGTCGTCGGCCGTCGAAGAGAACCGGGATGAAGCCCGCGAAGCAGGGAATGATCGCAAGGGCGAGGCCGAGCACGCGTAGCAGTGACCTGCCGACGGAGAGGGTCGTCGCCCCGGCATGCTGCACCCGGATGTGCAGCAGCCGCATCCCGAGCGTCTGGCCGGTGAGGCTCCAGCACGTCGCGAAGTAACCGGTGGCGAGCAGGGCCCACCCTGCTCCCAGGAGCAGGCCGACCAGCCAGGCAGGCCGCAGCGATCCGACCAGCGAGGCGATGAGCGTCAACATCGCCGAGAGGCCGGTTGCGATCAGGCTGATCAGCGCGGCATCGACAGCCAGCGCGATTGCCCGGCTGACGACCCCGGCGTAGCCGGCCGCCCGCGGCTCACGACGAAGGTCAGCCCGCTGGTCGAGGCGGCGTGCGCGTGCCCGTAGCCCTGCAGCCAGCTCGTTGCCGAGCCCGGTGGTCTGGCCGGCGACGAGGCGGCGGAGCTCGGGGCTCGTCGAGAGCTCGCCGATCACCTGCCGCGTCAGGTCGGAGCGAACTGCCTGGCGAGCGAGGTCGGCGAGCCGGTCGCTGGTCAGCGCCTCGTCTGCGATGCGTTCGAGATCGCCTGATTCAGCGATCTCGGCGGCCATTCGCTCGAGTACGCGGTGCTTGACGACAAGCCGCGCGAGCTCCTCAGGCAGCGGCCCCGCGAGAATGCGGTCGAGTGCCCGCGTGCCCTCCGGGCCGGTCAACCAGTCCTCGACCGCCGCTTCGATCCGGTCCCGGGAAGCACGCGCAGCGGCGCGCGCGGGATAAAAGGCGAGGCGGCCGGCGGCGGCCACGAGGCTGTCGTCGGGCTCGTTGTCGTGCCGCGTGTCGTCGGGCGTCGCCACTGGAGGCCTCACAGCCTACGACATGAACTCTCAACTGCGCGCATGCTCGCGCGTGTGCCGTTTGCGATCATCGTTCGGTGCCGGAGTGGAGTTTGCGGCCCGCCGTGGACAGAGATCGAGAGTTCCTGTTCGATCTTCACCGTGCCACGATGGGGGCGTACATCGCGGCCACGTTCGGATGGGATGATCGGGAGCAGCAGGCGCTGTTCGACGAGAGCTTCGTCCCCGAGCTGTTCGAGATCATCCAGGTGGACGGCGAGGACGCCGGTGTTCTGGCGCTGGAGACGAGCGACGTCGAGCTTTGGCTGGGTCTGATCGAGATCCAGCCACGGTTCCAGGGGCAGGGCATCGGGACGTCGATCGTCGAATCGGTGCTTCGCCGGGGCGCGGAAGAGAACAAGCCCGTGGGGCTACGGGTGCTGCAGGTCAACAGGTCGGCCAGGTTGCTCTACGAACGGCTCGGGTTCGTGGCCTATCGCGACGACGATCTACGCGTCTACCTGCGCGCAAATCCGCCAACGCCTACGTAGCGAGGCTCACGGGAGCCGCACGTCCTTGCGCTTGCGGGCGTTGGCCCTTTCTCGCTCGCTCAAGTCAGCTTGTCGAACAGGGGTCACGATCGACCAGTGCCGACCGACGGGGCAACGCTGCAATCTCCACCAGCCCAGGCGAAGTGATTTCACCGATACCCCAGGCACCCAGATCGTTGTGAACAGATGCCCGCTCCGGCACCTGACCACGACGTTGCCACCCAGTCGGTACCCCCGCAGCCACAGCGGCAGTGCCTCGGTGAGCAGGACGAAGATCGTGATCAGTGAGCGGCGTCTGCGGTGGCGCTTGCTGATCTTCATCCCCTGAGGGTACGCCTGCGCACGAAACCCCGCATCGCTACGGGGCTTCGGCTCCAGGACAGGTACAGGGGCGACAGGACTCGAACCTGCAACCCCCGGTTTTGGAGACCGGTGCGCTACCAATTGCGCCACGCCCCTGAGTTGCGCTGCGGATTGTATCGGCGGCTTCCGCAGTAGCATCGCCGCCGTGCCCCTGGCCGCGCTCTTCACCCTGATCACCCTGGCGTTCGCCGGGATCGCGATCTACAGCGCTACGGCCTCCCAGTGGCCGATTGCGGTCGCTTCGGGCGCCCTCGCGGCGTGGATGGGATCGCTTGCGTACTCCGCACTAAGGAAAACGCGCTTATAGAGCGTATTCTCACCTTGTGGCAGGCGAGGACACGCAGACACTGTGGCTGGAATTCCGGCGCACGAACGACAAGGGGATCCGCGACCGGCTGATCCTGACGTACGCGCCGCTCGTCAAATACGTCGCCGGGCGCCTCGGCTCGGGCCTGCCGGCACACGTCGACGAAGGCGACCTCGTCTCGTACGGGCTGCTCGGTCTGATCGGCGCGATCGAGCGCTACGACCCGGGCCGCGACATCAAGTTCGAGACCTACGCGATCGCGCGGATCAAGGGCGCGATCATCGATGAGCTGCGCGCCCTCGACTGGGTGCCGCGCTCGGTGCGGTCGCGCGCACGCGAGATCGAGCGGGCGATCGCCGAGCTGGAGGCGAAGCTGGGGACAGCGCCGACCGACGAGGAGATCGCGGCGAAGATCGGTATCACCGTCACCGAGCTCGAGGATTCGCTGACCGACATCTCGCGCTCCTCGATCGCGGCGCTCGACGAGCTCTGGTCGGTCTCCGGCGAGGGCGATCAGGTCTCGCTGCTGGACACGATCGAAGACACGACGGGGCCGCGTCCCGCGGACGTCCTCGACGTGACCGAGATGCGGGAGGCGCTCGCCGACGCGATCGCCCGGCTGCCCGAGCGCGAAAAGCTGGTGGTCACGCTCTACTACTACGAGGAGCTGACCTTGCGCGAGATCGGCGAAGTGCTCGGCGTCACCGAGTCGCGGGTCTCCCAGCTCCACACGAAGGCGATCCTGCGCCTGAAGGCGCGCCTCGCCGGCGCCGCCGCTCGCGTCTGAATCCACAGGAAATCTGAACCTACGCCTTAGTCCCGGCTTAGGGCCGCAGGGCAGGCTTGCTGACATGAGCAGTCCATCCCGCGTGGAGTCCGCCCGCCGCAGCGTTCGCATCGCCCGGTACGCCATCGGAGTGGTCGCCGCCGGCGCTTTTGCCGGTGGGGCCGTGGTTGCCCGCGCCGCGCACCCGGGCACGCACGGGCATCACTCGACCGCCGCCACGACCCAGGCAGCGATCCCAAGCGAATCGAGCGCGCTGCAGGCGGCCGCCGGCGGTTCGAGCTCCAGCTCCAGTTCCAGCTCCAGCTCCAGCGGCTCTGTCAGCCCGGCGCCGGAGGCCAGCCCGGCGGTCGTCCAGAGCTCGGGATCGTGAACATGTTCAGGTCGATGGGCTGCGAGGTCGTGCTGCCGGCCGGCGCTCCGCAGGATGTCGTGCGGCGCTTGTTCGACGAGCGCGACCGCCGCTTCAGCCGTTTCATCGAATCCTCCGAGCTCAATCGCGTCAACGCCAGGCCACATGGCATCACCGTTGTCTCGGAGGAGTTGGCGTCGATGCTCTCCCTCGCACTCGATGCCGCTCGCGCCACCGGCGGGCTTGTCACCCCCGCCGTCGGTGGAGCAATGCTCGCCGCCGGTTACGACCGTGACTTCTCGCTGCTCTCCCCTGACGGCGATCCGGTCGTACCGGCGGCGGTGCCCGCGGTGAGCTCGCTGACGCTGCGGGGCAGGGTTCTCCTCCGCGTCGAGCCGGTCCTGCTCGATCTGAACGGCGTGGTGAAAGGCAAGACGGTGGACGATGCACTCGAATTGCTCGGTGCCGGCTGGGTCTCGGCCGGAGGCGACCTTGCGACGACGGATCCGATTGTCGTCGGGCTCCCAGGTGGAGATGCCGTCACCGTCGACCGTGGCGGTCTCGCCACGAGCAGCGTGGCGAAGCGCTCCTGGTTGCGCGGTGGGCGGCGCCAGCATCACCTGATCGACCCGGCGAGCGGAGCGCCGGCGCGAACTCCATGGCGCGACGTCACGGTCGCCGCGTCGACCTGTCTCGTGGCGGATGTAGCCGCCAAGGCGGCGCTGCTCCTCGGTGCTGCCGGGCCCTCGTGGCTCGACGAGCGCGGTTTCGCCGGCCGGTTCGTCGGCCACGACGGCGTCGTCGTCACCAACGAAGGCTGGACCAGCAGCGTCCTCGTCGAGGCGGCTTGATGCGTAGGCTCGACGGAGCATCACAAAGAGCGAAGGTGCCGGCTTGGCCGGCACCTGTAGCGGGGACATGACTTCCGTCACGTGGTACGTCGCCCGCTCGGCGGGGATCGTCGCGTACCTGCTCATGTCGACCTCGGTCGTGCTCGGCGTGCTCATGTCCGCGCGCGCCAGATTTACCTGGCCGCGTTTTGCCGTCGAGGAGGTGCACCGGTTCCTCGCGATCCTGACCGGCGTCTTCCTCGCTCTGCACGGCCTCGCGCTCCTGGCCGACCGCGTCGTGCCGATTTCGATCAGGCAGCTCGTGATCCCGTTCCAGACGTCCTATCGCCCCTTCGGGGTCGGCCTCGGCATCACGTCGGCGCTGTTGCTGCTCGCGGTCTCGCTCTCGAACCTCGTGCGCAAGCGCCTGCCATTTCGCGTCTGGCGCCGCATCCACTACGCGACGCTCGCGGTGTGGCTGACTGCAACCGCCCACGGTTTGCTCGCAGGCACCGACCGTCAAGATTTCTGGTTCATAGCACTCCTCGCCGTTTGCGTCTGCACTGTCGGGCTGGCGTTCCTCGGGCGCTTTGCGAGCACGGTCAGCCTCGGCGCCACCGCCGGCGTCGCTGCGTCGGCGGTCGTGGCCGTGCTCGCGCTTGCGTTCGCGTCGCAACCGAGGGCGCCGCACACGAAGACGGCCACTTCGGCCGTGGCAGCAAACGCCGCCGCCACGATCCCGACCGGGTTCGCGGGCGCGCTCGCGGCACGCGTGCAGAGCGACGAGTCCTCGCCCGTCCTCTCCGTCGTCGGCCATGCCGGCGGCGCGGGCCTGCGGGTCGATCTACTCGTCAACGGCGGGCAGATCGAGCAGACGTCGCTCGCCCTGAACTTCCCGACGGGTGCTTCGTGCCGCGGCACCGTGACAGAGCTCGGCTCGGACGGTCTCAGTGGCTCCTGCGGCTCGCATGCCGTTCGCATCTCCTGGGCGATCGCCTCCGACCGCACGGTGACGGGCCGTCTCGCTCTGGACCCGGCCGGGGCATAGGATTCGCGCGACCCCGTTCCACGCCCAGGAGGACTCGATGCCTATCGAAGCCGGGAAGATCCGCAACGTCGCCGTCGTCGGACACCGCGGCACGGGCAAGACCTCGCTCGTCGAGGCTCTGCTGTTCCAGGCGGAGAAGACGAACCGGCTAGGGACGATCGAGGCGGGAACGACCGTTTCGGACTGGGACGAAGACGAACAGAAGCGTCAGATGTCGCTGTCGGCGTCGCTCTGCACGTGTGAGTGGCAGGGCCGCAAGCTCAATTTCATCGACACGCCGGGCGACTCCGGTTTCCAGGCCGATACGGTCGCTTCGCTGCGCGTGGTCGAAGGCGCACTGGTCGTCGTCTCTGGAGTCATGGGCGTCGAGGTGAACACGGCCCGCGTGTGGAACCGCGCGGAGGAGCTGGAGCTCTCCCGGGTCGTGTACATCAACATGCTCGACCGCGAGCGCGCTGATTTCTACCGGGTGCTGGCCGCGGTGCAGGAGCAGCTCTCGGATCGCTGCATCGCGATTCAGCTGCCGATCGGCGCTGAGCACGAACTGGCCGGGGTCGTCGACCTGCTGCACAACTGCGCCTACCTGGACTCGAACGGCGAGCGCGAAGGAGATCCGGTCCCGATTCCGGACGAGCTTGCTGCCACAGTCGAGGAGTACCGGACCAAGCTGCTCGATGCCGTCGTCGAGACCGACGAGGCGCTGATGGAGCGCTACCTGAGTGGGGAGGAGATCCCGGGGGAGGACATCGCGGCGGCTCTGAAGAATGCGGTCACGCGCGACGAGATCTACCCCGTCGCCTGCGGCGTCGCGACGAAGAATCTCGGTTCGCACGCGTTGCTCGATCTGATCGTCGAGGGTGTTCCGAGCCCGGCCAAGAAGGGCTCGCCGATCGATACCGACGCGACGGTCGCGGCGTTCGTCTTCAAGACTGTCGCTGATCCGTTTGCCGGCCGCATCTCGATCTTCCGCGTCTATGCGGGCGAGGTGAAGAGCGACACGACGCTCGTCAATCATCGCGACCACTCCAAGGAGCGGCTCGGTTCGCTGATGACCCTCGACGGGAAGGAGCACGAGCGGGCGGACGGCTTCGGCGCAGGCGACATCGGCGCCGTTGCGAAGCTGAAGGAAGTTCAGACGGGCGACGTCCTCGTCGACGCGGAGCACGACCTCGAGCCTCCCGCGCTCGGTTTCCCGGAGCCCGTGATGAGCTTCGCGGTCTCCGCCAAGACGAAGGGCGACGAGGACAAGGTCGCGCAAGCGCTCCGCCGGCTCGGTGAAGAGGACCCGACGCTGCGGCTCTCGCGTGACCAGCAGACTGGGGAAGAGCTCCTCTCCGGCATGAGCCAGGTGCACGTCGAGGTGGCGGTCGAACGCGCGAGGCGCCGTTTCGGTGTCGAGATGGAGCTGCACCAACCGCGCGTCCCGTATGTCGAGACGATCAAGGGCGAAGCCCGCGCACACGGCCGCTACAAGAAACAGACCGGCGGGCGCGGGCAATTCGGCGACTGCCACATCGTGCTCGAACCGCTCGACGACCACGTCGGCTACGAGTTCGTCGACAAGATCGTCGGCGGCGTCATTCCCCAAGGCTTCCGCCCGGCGGTCGACAAGGGCATCCAGGAGGCACTGCAGCACGGCAACCTCGCGGGCGCGCCGGTCCAGGGCGTGCGCGTGACGCTCGTCGACGGGAGCTACCACAACGTCGACTCGTCCGAGATGGCGTTCAAGATCGCCGGCTCGATGGCGTTCCGCTCTGCCTATGAGCAGGCACAGCCCGTCCTGCTGGAGCCGATCATGGAGCTCGAGGTGACCGTGCCCGACGAGGCTGTGGGCGCGATCAACGGTGATCTCAACTCCCGCCGCGGTCGGCTGCACGGCATGGAGCCGAAGGGCGGCATGACGACGATCAAGGCCGAAGTGCCGATGGCCGAGGTCTTGACCTACAACCAGGCGCTGACCTCGCTCACGGGTGGTCGTGGCGATTACCACATGCAGTTTCTCCGCTACGACGAAGTGCCCGCCCATATCGCGCAGAAGCTGATCGATGCTGCAAAGAAGGACAACGAGGCGGTCCCCGCTTAGGTAGATGGCTGATCGGTAATTCTTCGCCGCCCCGGATGAGGGTCTGCACACTGCGCATTGCGGCCGCCGCGCCCGGTGCCAAGGCCCACCGGCCTTGACCCCGGTCGCGTCGACCACACTGCTTGGTGCAGACCCTCCCCGCGGCAACGACAATTACCGATCAACCATCTGCTCGCTAGGCTTCTGTCATGACGCGCATCACGCGGGTAGCCGTGGATCGGGCGTGCGCGATCTGTGAGCGCACGTTGCTGATGGGGGAGAGAGCGATTCGGTTCTCGCCGAACGGCGGGGGCGACTATGTCGACGTTTGCCCGCTGTGCGCCGATGCCGCGATGGAGTACGGGTGGGTGCGCGAGGGCGCGCCAACCTCGCTGACCGTTCCTGCGGAGCGCCGTCGCCGCGGCGGCTTCCTCGCAAGCATTCTCGGCAGCCGGCCGCGCGGGCCGGAGGAGACGGTCGCCTCCGAGCCGATCCTGCGCCGTCTCTCCGAGCACGAGCTCGCGATGGTCGAGGCTGCGGATGTCTTCAATGCGTCCCAATACCGGCGCACGGTCGGCGGCATCGGCAAGTCGCTCGGCGAGCCGAAGGTCTCAGTCGTCGTCCTGTCCGGCGTCAACGCCGAAGTGGTCGTGACGGTTGCGTGGGACATCTCGTGGTACCAGTACCGGGTCTCGCTCGACTCGGACAACCCCGTTCGCCTGGAGGAGCGAGGCCACGACCCGGGCGTGCTCGAAGGACCGATCACCGAGTGGAACTCGCACATGGAAGAGGACGGACGGATCGTCCCGAATATCGCGAGGCTCTAGCAACTTCCGGTGCGGCTCCTACACTGAGTCCGTGATCTACTGCGTGATCCCGAAGGAGCTCGAGGCCGAGCTCTTCGACAAGATGGTCGACTACTACAAGGACAACCCGAACGTGACGGTGATCATCGACCGCCGCGAGGGCCCTGACCGCCGTGCGGGTCAGGACGACGGGTCGTTCAAGGAGCGCCGGCTGACGCGCGACCGCCGCCGCTCCCGTGTGCCGGGGACCTTCCCCGACACCGAGCCGCCCGATAGTTGAACCTGGTTCTCGCCGTAGGCGAAACCAGGTTCGGGTCGTAAACGCGACGGTCCAGGACACGAACCCTGGTTCCGGCTGCGCCGGAAACCAGGTTCGGCCTACGATGGCGGCATGGCGACCGCAACCTTCGAATCCCTGAACCCGTCCACCGGCGAGGTGATCGAGACGTTCCCGCGCTCGACCGCGGCCGACGTCGATCGCGCCGTCGCGACCGCGCGCGCCGCATGGGAGGACTGGCGCCTCGTGCCGGCGCCCGAGCGCGGCAACATCCTCTTCCGCTTCGCGCAGCTGCTCGAGCAGCGCAAGCCCGAGCTCTCCGACTTGATGACCCGCGAGATGGGGAAGGTGAAAGCTGAGGCCGGGGGCGACGTCCAGGAAGCGATCGACATGAGCTACTACATGGGCGGCGAGGGCCGGCGCCTCTTCGGCCAGACCACGCCCTCGGAGCTCCGTGACAAGTTCATGATGAGCGTCCGGATGCCGGTCGGTGTCGTGGGCGCGATCACCCCGTGGAACTTCCCGATCGCCATTCCCGCCTGGAAGCTCTGCCCTGCGCTCGTCTGCGGCAACACGGTTGTGCTGAAGCCCGCGGAGGACACGCCTCTGCTCGCACAGCGATTCGTCGACCTGCTGCACGAAGCGGGGATGCCGGAAGGTGTCGTCCAGATCGTGCACGGGTTCGGGGAGGAGGCAGGCGACGCGCTCGTCCGTCATCCCGACGTGCCGGTGATCACGTTCACCGGATCGCGCGAAACCGGCGTGCTCGTGACGAAGAACGCGGCCGACGAGCTGAAGCACGTCCATCTCGAGCTCGGCGGTAAGAACGGCATCATCGTGATGGACGATGCCGACGTCGATCTCGCGGTCGAGGGCATCCTCTGGTCGGCGTTCGGCACCGCCGGACAGCGCTGCACGGCGGCCTCGCGCGTGATCGTGCACCGTGCGGTGTACGACGAGCTGCAGCGCAAGCTCGTCGCGGGGGCGGAGAAGATGCGGATCGGCGCGCCGTGGGAGGACGACACGCAGATCGGCCCGGTGATCAACGAGACCGCAGTCGAGAAGATCCACTCGTACACCGAGATCGGCAGGGGCGAAGGCGCGAAGCTCTTGACAGGCGGTGAGCGCGTCGAAGGCCACGGCTTCTATTACCGGCCGACCGTCTTCGCAGACGTCGATGCGCAAATGCGGATCGCACAGGAGGAGATCTTCGGCCCGACCACGGCACTCATTCCTGTCGACTCGTTCGAGGAGGCGGTGCGCGCGGCGAACAGCGTCAAGTACGGGCTGTCGTCGTCGATCTTCACGCGCGACGTGAACAAAGCATTCCGGGCGATGCGCGATCTGCAGACCGGCATCACCTACATCAACGCGGGCACGACCGGTGCGGAAGTGCATTTGCCGTTCGGCGGGATGAAGCAGACGGGCAACGGCCATCGCGAGGCAGGGCAGGCCGCGCTCGACGTCTTCACCGAGTGGAAGTCGGTGTACGTCGACTACAGCGGCAAGCTGCAACGGGCGCAGATCGACAACGTCGAGCAGTAGTCGTTGAAGGCGCGGTTGTTCACCGACGGCGGGGCGCGCGGGAACCCCGGCCCCGCCGCCTACGGATATGTACTCGAGGCCGAGGATGGGACGGTGCTCGCGGCCGAAGGACAGGCGATCGGGAGCGCCACGAACAACGTCGCCGAGTACAGCGGCCTGATCGCGGGACTGCGCAAGGCGGTCGATTTGCAGGTGACCGGTGTCGAGGTCGTTTCCGACTCGGAGTTGATGGTCAAGCAGATGCGCGGCGAATACCGAGTGAAGAACCAGGCGCTGCGCGCGCTCTCGCTCGAGGCGGCGGCGCTTGCACGGCAGCTCGCAAGCGTCGAGTATCGCCATGTGAAGCGCGCGGACAACGAGCTTGCCGACAAGCTCGTCAACGAAGCGTTGGACGCGGCATGACCGTCGCGCACCCGTTTGGCATCGCGGTGCTGGCCGATGACCTCGACGCCGCGGTCGAGACGCTTGCCGAGGATGTCGTCTTCCGCAGCCCCGCGGTCTACAAGCCGTACGAGGGCAAGGAGACGGTGGAGCAGGTCCTCCGGCTGGTCGCGACCGTGTTCGAGAACTTTCGCTACACGAACGAGTGGCACGACGGCCGCACGACGATCCTTTTCTTCGAGGCGAATGTCGGTGACCGAGAGCTGCAGGGCATCGACATCCTGGAGGAGAATGAGGACGGCTTGATCGAACGCTTCACGGTGCTGATCCGTCCGCTCTCCGGCCTCCAAGCGGTCGCCGGCACGATGGCAGCCCGTCTGGGCCTCGCCTGAGCGCGGCTATACTGGCGACCGTTCGCGGATGTAGCTCAGTTGGCTAGAGCGTCTGCTTGCCATGCAGAAGGTCGTGGGTTCGAGTCCCATCATCCGCTCTCTCTAGAAGAAACCGCGCACGGATAGGGGGTTTTCTTCATGAAGCAGTTCGCGACGATGAAGCTCGGTCAGGCTGCTGCGAAGTATGGTGAGCAGGCCCCGTTGGCGTCTGCCTGCTGCAACGCTTGCCGGACCTGCGTGCAGACGAATCTGATCACTGTCGCGCTCGGCGCCGTCGCGTTTGCGGTCGCGCCGATCAAGCGTCGCCTGCGACGCAGCTAGTCCATCTCCCTCGTCGCGCCAACCCGTTTGCCCTGCAGAGGCTCGTGGGGTCGATGTTCAGCATTTTCGCGGATGCCCTCCGGGACGCCACTTGCGACGCTGGTCCGGAAGAGAAAGGAGAGCGAGATGACTGTGATTCCGCAGGAGTCCTCGGTCGAGACCCGCTTCGCCTGGCTCCGGATCACCGAGATGTGGGCGTCGTTGGCGATCACCGTGATGTGGCTCGCCGTGCTGTTCGACGCGATCTTCGGGCCGAACATCATCTCGACCACACCCGGCGGCACAAGCTCGAGCGTCCCGTCGGCGGTCGCCGTGTCGCTGTTTGCGACCATCTGCACATGGGCCGTCGCAAGGTACGGGCTTCGTCGGCCGACTGCGCTGCCAACGCAGTTGGGCTAGACGACCGTCGCTGCTGCGGCTGCAGCGGCTCCTTCGGCCTCGACGTCGGAGACGCTCGGTGGACGCCGCTGCCGGGTTGTGGCCACCACGATCGCTCCCACGACGAGATACGCCACGAGGACCACCAGCGCGCGGGTGATCGCGTTCCCCCCGAAGTAGAGCGTGTTGCGCACCGCGGTCGTGCCCGCCCCGGCCGGTAGGTACGGGCCGAACGCGCGCCAGAAGCCGGGCAGAAACGCCGACGGCAGGCTGCCTCCGGCCGCCGGAGCACCGAAGATCACGAACACGACGACGACGACCAGCGTGCCTGCCGGGCCGAGCACCGTTTGCAGCGCCGAGGTCGCAAAGGCAACGGCTGCCATCACGAGGACGAAGAGGGCCCACAGCACGAAGAACTTCGAGGTGGGGATCGCACCCAGGATCGGCCCGGCCACCGTGCACGTCAGGAGCCCACCGAGCACCGCCACACAGGCGAGCGCCGCTCCACGGGCCCGCTGCGAGGCGCTGCCGCCGAAGGCCATCACCATCGTCGCCGACAGGTACCCGCCGACGATCAGCGCCATGGTCACCAGAAACGAGACGATCCCCGCCGCATCGCCCTTGGGAAGCCGGTGAACCTGAACGATCTCGATCTTCTGGTGGAAGGCTGCTGCCGCGGCCCCGAAGCCCGTGCTGAGCGCCGAGGCGACGGCGGGGCCGGCCGCCGGAGCAACGATCAGCTTCGCTCCGGCGGGGCCGACGACGAACGCCCCGACGACCTTTCGCTGGTCAATCGCATGCAGCGCCCCCGCCTCGCTCGAGTACTGGACCGTCCGCAACGAGAATTGCTTACCCACGGCACCCGGCATCGGAGAGTCCCCGACCACGCCAAAGGCGACACCGTGAGACTTCGGAGAATGCAGGGCGCCGACATAGGAGATGACGAAGAGCGCCTGTACGAGCAGCGCAACGCCAAGCGCTACGACAAGGCGGCGCCTCGCCCGTCCGTCAGCCATGGCTACCTCCAACGACGACATGCACTCTCCGAACGGCGATCGTAAACCACGGCGCCACTAAAGACGTCTCCGCGTTCCGATAGGCTCGCGAACTCCGTGAACCTCGGGCTCGCGATCGTCATCATCCTCGGGTCGACCGCGGCGGCCGTCGGAATCTTCCTGTTCGTCCGGCGCCGAGCTCCCGAGGGCGGTCATTTTAGCGACGGCGACCGCGCCGCAGGAGTCTTCGGCGTGCTCGCGACGGGATTCTCGGTGCTGCTCGGGTTCGTCGTCTTCCTCGCTTTCACGAGCTACAGCAACGCGAGCTCCGGCTCCCAGCAAGAGGCAACCGACGTGATCCAGATGGTCGAGACGGCGCAGCTTCTGCCGCCGGCTGTCAGGGCGACGCTCAGCGGTGAGCTGGTCTGCTACGGCCGCGCAGTCGTCTACCAGGAGTGGCCACAGCTACGAGCCGGCCGTACGCCCTCGTTCAACCCATGGGCCTTGACGCTCTTCCGAACACTGACGACCATCAACCCGCGGTCGAGTACCGAGCAGGCGGCCTACTCGAAATGGCTCGATCAGACGTCCGACCGCGAACTGGCCCGCAGCAACCGTGTGCAGGGAAGTAACGGCGTCATTCCGGGCCCGCTCTGGTTCATCCTGCTCTTGAGCGGCGGCCTCGTCCTCGTTTATGTCTTCTTCTTCGCCGACCGGGCGGAAGGGAAGATTGCGCAGGCGCTGCTCGTCGGTTCCGTCACCGCCATGCTCGCGACGAGCTTGCTCGTGATCCAGTTCCTGGCCAATCCCTACCACCCCGGCTACGGCAGCCTCAAGCCGACAGCGATGGTGCGCGTCCTCGGCCAGATCCAGCAGGCGACGATCGCCCTGCACCTGCCAATGCGCATTCCCTGCGACTCCGCGGGGCGCGCGCTGCGCTGATCCGGGACCCCGCGCAAGCGGGGCCCCGGAAGCTCAGGGATCAGGAGACGGGCACGGTCGTCAGCGAGAAGGCCGCCTGGAGCGGCACCTCGAACCGCGCCACGCCGGCGTCGTTCGTTACGACCGTGCCGGCGATCGAGTTCGTGCCGTCGCCGGTTGCGTTCCATTCCGCCAGCGTGAAGGACGTGTTCGCCGGCAGGCCGCCGATGCTGTATGACGACGGCGGATCGGTCGACACCGTGTTCAGGTTCTTGCCGTGCGTGTCGAGCCCGACGACAGTCAGCTCGCCGTTCGGGCCTGCGTAGGCGCACAGCTCCTGCTCGAGCTGATCGTTGGTCGTGTCGCCCAGGTTCGCGCGATAGGTCGGAACCCCCCAATCGCTCGAGTTCCATGGGTCGAGCCCGATGCTCTGCCAGCCGGGCGA
>DATBBH010000088.1:0-3556 GCA_036271075.1 Gaiellaceae bacterium
TCGCTGTCGATCTGTCGGCCGATCCAGGCATCCGCTGCGTCCGGTTCGATGCCGCGCGCGGCGGCCACCTCCGCGACGAGCAGCTTGCGAGCCTGCCGGTAGAGCTGGTTCGTCATCGGTGCAGTCCCGCTTTTGCTGCGCTCGCGTTCGCGGTGCACGCCATCGCGGACGATCTCGGCAAGACCGCTCACGCTGCCGCCCGTGAGTTTGGCTTGCGCATTCCGGTGACGCCGGGACCAATGCTCCGGCACAGGTGCCGCCTCGCAGCCAAGCGTGCGCTGCACTTCTTCCAGCTCCGGCTCACCGGAGAGCGACCGCAGCGCGTTCTGAGCACGATCGAGTGGAAGTGTCACCGTCAAATCCCTCTCGAAGACGAGCACGAGCAGTTCCCCGTTTCCCCGGTGAGGTTCTTTCGACACGACGCGACCAATCCCGTGGGAGGCGTAGACGACGAGATCGCCGACGGCGAAGCTGCGGTGTTCGGGATCGAATCGCACCTTCGTGTCCTCAGCCGGCGTCCGGCGGTCGCCGCCGACGACCTTCATCAAGCGCCGCTGAGCCAGGACTCGACCTCGTCCAGACTCATGTCGTTGCGATCCTTGATGTGCTTGTGCGCCGAGTCGACCAGGGCGTATCCGTAATCGGAGTGGCGAAGCTGAAGCCCCCGCGCGCCGGCGCTGCGCTTGAGGCTCCTGGCGCGCAGCTTCTCGGCCTTCTCGGCATTTGCGCCGGACCAACGCTCTTCGCGCGGTGCACCGCCGAGTGGTGGGGGCACCGCTCGCCGGACGTGCGGGACTCCGCGGTCTTCGTGCCGAGCCGAGCTCACTGGATCCACTCAGAAGCTGCTGTCAGGGTTTGCCCTTCGCTTTCCGGCGTGAGGGCGCCGTCTGCGGCAGGCGTCTTGCCCGAGCGTTGAATAGCTGCCTCCGCCTTCTTCGCGCGCTTACGCTCACGCCGTTCCCGCTGCGCCAGCGCGCGCGCCCGTTTCCCGTGCGTTTCCATCCGTCGACTCCTTTCACTCGGTCGAGCTGGGAGGCCGCAGCGACGATCGTCGCCGCGGCCGCCCGCTCGCAACTAGACGGACGCCAGCACGGCCACGTTCGTCGCCTGCAGCCCCTTGTCGCCTTGGGCGGGCTCGAACTGGACCTTCGCGTTCTCGGCGAGGGACTTGTAGCCCTCGCCAACGATCGCGCTGTGATGGACGAACAGATCTTCTCCGCCGTCGTCAGGAGTGATGAATCC
Source organism: Gaiellaceae bacterium (assembly GCA_036271075.1). Taxonomy (GTDB): domain Bacteria; phylum Actinomycetota; class Thermoleophilia; order Gaiellales; family Gaiellaceae; genus PALSA-600. The sequence continues at coordinate 1,243 of DATBBH010000088.1, forward strand.
GTACCCCTTGTCGGCGCTGAACCACTTCACGGTTCCGGTTGCCATAGATGAAACACCTCCTCTGCTCCTCAGGAACGGGCAGAGGAAGCGCACGCGGCGCAGCCGGTACTCGCTCAGATAGTCAGTTCACCCTACTGCAATCCGCCCGGGCCAGCTAGATCGTCTTGAACTGCTCGAACGGCTGGCGGCAGCTCTCGCAGTAGCGCAACGAGCGGCACGGCGTCGGGCCGAAGATGTTCTCGAGCCGCGTCTCGGTCGAGCCGCAGTACGGGCACTTGTGCACCTGCGACTGCAACTGCACGAGCCGCGGCGCCGGCGGCGCGAACCCTGCCGCGCGTAGCTTCTCGCGGCCAGCAGGGGTGATCTTGTCCGTTGACCAGGAGTCGTCGATGATCACCGCGACCTCGGCCCCGGGCACCTTCTCCTCGATCGCTCGCTCCATGAACTCGAGCGCCGGACAGCCGAGGAAGGTCGGCGTGAACTCGATCCGGACGTGTTCGTTCTGGACATCGACCGAGCGGATGACTCCCAGGTCGACGAGCGAGACGACGGGAATCTCCGGATCCGGGATCTCGTCGAGCGCCTCCCAGACTTGGGCCTCAACTACCACTGCGCTCCCGCCGGAGCCGAGCGGCGCACCATCGTCATCTCGTCCCACAAAGGCTCGAGCTCGTCGGTGTGCGTCCCGCGATCTATCGCCTCGACCTCGGCGAGGCCGACGCGCTGCACGAGCTCGCCGCGCAGCTCGGCCGGCAGCACACCGAGCGCGTACGGCCACAGCTCCTCGACCGCCGCCTGGAACCGCGGCTCGTCGCGCAGCCGGTCGTGCCACATCTCGGCGTGCATGCGGTGATACGCCTCCTCGCGGTCAATCTTGGCCGCAAGGCCGGCGACTGCTGGATCGGAGTCGTCCTTGAGCGCGGTGATCCGGATCTCGTCGGCGACTTCGTAGAGCCACCGGCGCGCGATCGTGTGCGCCCACTCGAGGAGGTGAAGCTCGACGAGCGGCGCGCAGCGGTACTCGTCCGGCTTGCGGTCGAAGGCGAGAGCGTCCGGATCCTCGGACAGGAGCGAGTAGACGGCGCGCGCGTGACCGATCTCGTTTTGGGCGATCGAGGAGAACGCGACGTCCTCCTCGAGCAGGGGGGCGATGCCCGTCCACTCGGAGTCGCGCCAGCCCAGGACGAGCTCGTCGTCAGCCAGGCCCAGCAGTACCTGCTCGCTCACGAGCCTCCTTGAGACGTGCCTTGATGGAATAGCCGTCGACGCGGCGGTACTTGAGGTCGAACTCGTCGGCCCAGTCCTCGACGTCGCGGATCTGGTCGCGTGGCACGAGCCATAGCGCGACCGACTCGCCGCGACGGCCGTACTGCTCGCGCGCCCACGCTTCGGCGAAGTCCGCGTCGGGAGCGACGACCGAGCCGGCGTGCTCGAACGCGGCGCCGCGTCTCTCCTTGCGGAAGACCTCCCAGACGGACTCATTCATGCGGCCAGAACCGCGTCCCGAACCCACTGCTCCTGGTCGAGGAAGCGGCGGCGGAAGGCGAGACGCTCCTGGGTCTTCGGGCCGTGGCCGGTCACGACGTGCTTGAGCTCGTCCCAGTCGGGCTCGGTGAACTCCCAGGTCCCGTCGTCGCGCTTGCGCAGCTTCGGGTCGGGCACCGTCAGCCCGAGCTCCCGGATCTGCGGCACGTAGCCGTCGAGGAACTGCTGCCGCGCCTCGCCGTTTCCCTGCGACTTGATCCGCCACTTGAACATCGGGTCCTCGTCGGGCGGGATCGGGTTGCCGTGGAACTGCATCAGCGGCCCCCACCAGCGGTTCAGCGCCTCCTGCACGAGCTCGAACTGCTCCGGCGTGCCGGTCACCATCGCGAGGATCACGTCGCGGCCGTGGAGGATGTGGAACGACTCCTCCCAGCAGATCTTCTTCATGATCCGTGCGTACGGTGCGTACGAGCACTTGAGGAGCGCCTTCTGGCTGATGATCGCCGCGGCGTCGACGAGCCAGGCGATGACGCCGACGTCTCCCCACGTCTCGGTCGGGTAATGGAAGACGTTGTGGAACTTCGCCTTCCCGTCGACGAGATCCGCGAGGCACTGCTCGCGCGGCTTGCCGAGATCCTCGACCACGCGGTAGATGAGTTGCGCATGGCCGACCTCGTCCTGCACCTTTGCCGTCAGCGCGAGCTTGCGCTGGAGCGTCGGGGCACGGAGGATCCACTCGCGCTCGGGCAGGACGCCCATGAGCTCGGAGTTGCCATGCATCTCGATGAACTTGATCAGCAGGCGCCGGTACTCGTCCGGCATCCAGTCG
>DATBBH010000089.1:0-1525 GCA_036271075.1 Gaiellaceae bacterium
TCTCGGCGAACCTCGGCCTCAACACCGGTCCGACGCAGCTCGGCTGCGAGGGCGGATGCGGCGGTCACACGTGGACCACGCTCCTCGGCACGCCGGCGAACTACAACAACCCGCGGCGCCACGGCTTCCATAGTCTTCTGCCCTACCAGTACGACGACATCTATCACTATTGGCAGAACCTCGATCGCTTCTCCGGCAGCCTCCGCTTCGACCACACGCCGTTCACGTGGTTCCAGCAGCACTTGTCGATCGGGCTCGACCGCACGCGCGAGGAGAACGACACCTACGCCCCGCGCATGGATTCGCTCGTCTACACCGTCGGCTCCGACGCGCTCGGCTTCCGAAGCGTGCAGGATCGCTCGACGACGTACAACACGATCGACTACTCGGCGAGCGCGACGTACGACTTCAGGCCGACGACGCGCTTCATCACGTCGGCCGGCGCGCAGTTCTATCACAACTCCGTCGACTACGTCTCAGCGAGCGGTTCCGTCTTCCCGACGCCGGGCCTGAGCACGGTCCAGGCGACGACGCAGTCGAAGACGAACGATCAGGATTTCTCGGAAGACAAGACGCTCGGCATCTACGTGCAGGAGCAGTTTGGCTGGCGCGATCGCCTCTTCCTCACGGCCGCGCTGCGCTCGGACGACGCGAGCGCGTTCGGCGCGGGCTTCAGCCGAGTGACGTATCCCAAGTACTCGGTGAGCTACGTGATCTCGGACGAGCCGTGGTTCAAGGTGCCGGTCATCGGCAACCGGCTGTCGTCGCTGCGGCTGCGCGCGGCGTACGGCGAAGCGGGCAAGGCGCCGTCGACCTATTCGGCCCTTCGCACCTACGGCTCGGCGTCGGGCCCGGGCGACACGCCTGCGGTCACGCCGCTGTTCATCGGCAACCCGAACCTCGGCCCAGAGCGCGGCAAGGAGATCGAGCTGGGCTTCGACGCCAGCATGTTGGACGACCGGCTGGGCATCGAATACACCTACTACAACAAGAAAACCGTCGACGCGATCCTCAACCGGCAGATCGCGCCGTCGACGGGCATTCCGAGCACGCAGCCGTTCAACGCCGGCGCGATCCGCAACTGGGGCAACGAGCTCCAGGTTCGGGCGAATCCCCTGCGCACCCGAAATGCCAACCTCGACCTGACGTTCAACTTCGCGAACAACGACAACCGTGTGCTCGCGCTGTTCGACACGGTGTCGTTCGTGAACTCGGGCAGCTTCACGCGGCAGGCAATCGGCTACGACGCGTTCGGGTTCTGGGAGCGCCACGTGACCGGCGCGAAGCTCGACGCGAACGGGAAGCTGATCCTGAGCACGCTCATGTGCTCGGACGGCAAGGGCGGCCAGGTGCAGTGCGCCGGCGCAGACAACGCGTTCGGCACCGCCGACGACGCGCCGCTCGTCTACCTCGGCCGGTCGGTGCCGCCGCATGAAGGCTCCGTCGCCGCCAACCTCGGGCTCTGGAGCCGGTTCCACGTCAGCACCTTCGTCGACTTCAAGCAGGGTCACAAGAAGATCGACGG
>DATBBH010000090.1:0-23978 GCA_036271075.1 Gaiellaceae bacterium
GCGCGCTGGTTGGCCCGATCCCGGAACGAGAGATAGGACGGAATCGCGATCGCCATCAAAATGCCGATGATGATGACCACGACGAGCAGCTCGATGAGCGTGAAGCCTTCCTCGCTCGAGAGCCGCTGCTTGATCTTTGCCGTCATTGGGTGATGCTCCTTCCGAGGTGTATGAGGGTGGCCGCAGCCGGGTTCGACCGTTTATCGTCGGTCAGCGCCTCGCTCATTAGCCCCTAACGAGTGATTCGCCATCCCGCACGCCGAGTGATGTGACTCCCCCGGGCGTGCGCCCGCAGGAACGCACCGCTGACGGCGCAGTCGACATGCGCTCGCGCGTGAAAGAATCGCTGCCATGCGCGCTCGTACGAGGCGGCCGTGACCGAGATCGTCCGACCGCGCGCGGACGAGGCGCCGCCGCGGGTCCGGGGAGTCGAGATCGTCGCTCGCGACCTGCGGCAGACGCTCCGTGACGGGCGCTGCGTGCTGCACGACATGTCGTTCGTCGTGCGGTCCGGCGACCTGGTCGGCATCGTCGGCGGGAGCGGAGCCGGCAAGACGACGCTGCTCGACGCGCTCGCGGGCGCGCGGCCGGTTGGCGCCGGGCAGGTGCTCTTCGACGGCTCCGATCTCGCGTCGAACCTCGACGCATTCCGGGGCCTGCTCGGCTATGTGCCGCAGGACGACATCATCCACCTCGAGCTGCCGCTCGAGCGGACGCTGCACTACGCAGCGCGCCTGCGGTTGCCGGCCGGAACGCCTCGGGAGGAGCTGGACTCGGCGGCCGCGCGGGTCTTGACGGCGCTCGATCTGACCAACCGCGCGGACGTGCCGGTCGGAGCACTCTCCGGCGGTCAGCGCAAGCGGGCGAGCATCGGCGTGGAGTTGCTCACCGAGCCGGAGGTCTTCTTCCTCGACGAGCCGACCTCGGGACTTGATCCCGCGACAGGCGCCGATCTGCTGCGGCTACTGCGCAGCCTTGCCGACGACGGCGCGACGGTCGTCTTCACGACCCACGCGGTTCAGGATCTCGCACGGTGTGACAGCGTGGTCGTGCTGGCGCGCGACGGGCATCTCGCGTTCGTCGGCGCGCCGTCGGACCTCTGCGCGTATTTCGATGTGGAGCGCGTCGAGGAGATCTACGAACGGCTCGCCGAGACGGCGCCGGAGGCGTGGGCGCCACACGTCGCCGAGCCGGCTCCGCAGCAGGACCGCCCGCGGCCGGCTCCCCGGCGTGGCCCCGGCTTCGTGCGTCAGTGGCTCGTTCTGAGCCAGCGCACGTTCGAGACGCTCGTCCGCAATCGGCTGACGCTCGCGATCCTGCTCGGGTCGCCGGCGCTGGTGGTGACGATGTTCGTCATCCTCTTCCGGCCCGGGGCGTTCGACTTCGCCGACCCCAGTCCGAGCGCCATCACGATGATCCTGTTCTGGATCAGCTTCGGCGCCTTCTTCTTCGGTCTCGTCTACGGGCTGCTGCAGATCGTCACCGAGCGCGCGATCGTCAGACGCGAGCACCTCGTCGGCCAGCGGCTGAGCGCATATGTGCTCTCGAAGGTGACCGTTCTGCTGCCCTTCCTGCTGCTCGTCGACGTGGTCATGCTCGCCGTGCTGCGCGGGCTCGACCGGTTGCCGAGCGCGAGCGTGACGGCATATCTCTCGGTCGGGGTGACGCTCGCACTCGAGGCTGCTGCGGCTCTCACCCTCGGGCTCCTGACCTCGGCTGTGGTCTCGAATCCGTCGCAGGCGACGCTCGCGTTGCCGATGCTGTGCTTTCCCGCGGTGCTGTTCTCGGGCGCCATCCTGCCCGTGCACGTGATGGCCGGCGTCGGCGCCGCGATCAGTACGGTGATCCCCGTTCGCTGGGCGTTCGAGGCGGCGGGCCACACGCTCGGTGTGCGCGACCTGCTCCTGCACGGCGGGTCGCCGCTCGGGCCGCCGCTCGTCCGCGCCTACGGAACCGCGGGCACACAGGCGACGGGCGTCTACTGGCTCTACCTGGGAGCGTTCGTGCTCGTGTTCCTCACCGGTGCCTGGGCAGTGCTCGTCCGTAGGGTTCGCTGAATGTGCCGCGTGGTCGGATACCTCGGACGCCCGATCGCGCTCACCTCGATCCTGTACGCGACGGACAGCTCGCTCGTGCGCCAGGCCTACAGCCCGCGCATGATGGCGACGTTCCTCAACCTCGCCGGCTTCGGCATGGCCGCGTGGGACTCCAGCTCGGTCTCCCCCGACGAGCCGTTCACCTACAAGGTGACGACGCTGCCCGTCTTCGACCGGAACCTGCGCAGCCTCGCAGACAAGATCGCGCCGTCCTGCCTGCTCGCGCACGTGCGCGGCGTCACCTACAGCGGCGACGAAGTGATCTCGCAGCAGAACCTCCACCCGTTCCGCTACCACGACACCAAGGTGTCGCTGGCGCACAACGGGCACCTGCGGGAGTTCCCCCGCATGAAGTACGACCTAATCGCGCACGTGCGCCCCGACCTCGCACGGCGCGTGGAGGGGACGACGGACTCGGAGTGGATCTATGTGCTGCTGCTCTCACAGCTCCAGGATCCGTTCGGTCTGCCAGACGTTGCGGAGCTCGCCGACGCGACGATCGCGACGCTGGCCATCGTCCGCGACGTTCGCGCAAGCAACCGCATCGACACGTCGTCGCCCGCGAATCTCTTCGTCAGCACGGGGCGTTGCCTGGTCGCGACGCGCTTCAGCTACGACTACGGCTGGTACCCCGACGACGACCACCTGCTCGAGACCGACCTGCCGTACGTGAGCCTGTGGTACACGCTCGGCAACGATTACGTCGAGCGTGACGGCGAGTGGATCATGGCCGGCGACGGGCCGCCGCACTCGCTGATGATCGCGTCCGAGCCTCTCACCACCGACACGTCCAGGTGGCTCGAGGCGCCCGAATACTCGATCCTCACCGCCTCGCTCGACGACGACCTCCTGACGACGGAGATCGCGGATCTTGAGATCTGAGCTCGAGGCTCCGCTGTTCGCCGGCCTCCCCGACGAGGAGCTACGGCAACTGCTTCGACCCGTCGATCTGCAAGCGGGCGAGGTTCTCTTTCGCCAAGGCGAGGAGGCGGACGGCCTCTACGTCGTCGCCGGCGGCTCGGTCGGCGTCTACTCGCGCCTCCCCGGAGGAGGCGAGGTGCAGCTCGCGGTGCTCGGCGCGGCCCAGGTGGTCGGCGAGCTCGCGCTCGTCGACGGCGGAATGCGCACCGCCACCGTGCGGGCGCTCGAGCCGACCGCCGCGCTCTTCTTCGGCCGCGCCGACTTCCTTGCGCTCGCCTCGCGTCTCGACCCGACGGCGTTTGCTCTCAAGCGCCGTCTGGCCGCAATCGTCTGCGACCGGTTGCGCGGCCGCCTCGAGGCTCTGAGCGGCTCGCTCGACGAACACGACGCCGCTCCCGAGGTGTCGACGGAAGCGCTCGTTCCGGCTCCTGTACCGAACGAGGGCTATCTCGTGCGGCTGCAGTTCTTCCGCGCCTTTCCGCCGTTGCAGCTGCCTCGGCTGCTCGCCGCGTGCCGGACGCTCGAGATTCCCGCCTACCGCGCCCTGCTCCGCGCAGGCGCGCGTTCCGACATGGCGTACGTGACGCTCAACGGGGCAGTCGAGGAGGTGCTCGGCTGGGGCCGGCGCCGAATCCGCGTCCGCCTCGCGGGGCCGGGGCACGCGGTCGGCTACGTCGGCCTCCTCGACGGCGGGCCGTCACCGGTGACGGTCGCGACGCGCGAGCGGGCTCTGTTGCTCGCCATCCCGGCGGCCACGTTCGCCGAGCTCTTCGACGGCGCGACCGCGCTCTCGTATGCCTTTGTCGAGGCCGTGCAGCGTGATCTGATCACAGCGTTCCGCCAGGCCGAGCGTCCACAGGCTCGGCTCGCGGCCGCTCAGCAGGCGAGGCGCGGCGGCAGGTCGTCGGGCACGTCCGCCTCGGTGACATCGAGGAACGAGCGCGCGAACTCGAGGAAGCGGTAGACGTCGGAGAAGTTCGTCGCAACGCCGAGCGAAGCCCGCACGGCGCCTGCGGACGGAAGACCGATCGCGCGGATGTACTCGTCGAGGATCAGGGCGTCATCGAACTCACCGCCGATCAGCGTGTCCTTCCCGATCGAGAACGCAAGCTCGCCCGAGCCGGGGTTGCAGAAGCACCCGGTCCGCACCGAGACGTTGTAGCCCTCCGCGATCCGATCGACGAGCCGCTCGTCGATCCACCGTCCGCTCGGATGGAGGAAGTTGAACGCGATCGTCGCTCCCCGTCCGGTCCACGACCGGGGCCCGTAGACCTCGACCGCCGGCCGTCCGTCGCTGTGGTGGAGCGTTTGGAGTTGCTCGAGCAGCCAGGCGCCGAGGCACGAGACGCGTTCGTGGATCAGGTCGATGCCGATTCGCTCGATGTGCTCCAGCCCGATCTCGATCGCGGGCAGGTTGAGGTAGTTCACGGTGCCGTCCTCGAAGGCGGCGAAGCCGTCCGTCGGCCGGTGCCAGTCCCGCTGCACGGCGACCGCGACGATCGTGCCGCCGGAGAACCACGGCCGTTCGAGCTTCGACAGCGCGTCCTTCCGCGCGAGCAGGCAGCCGACGCCCGTCGGATAGCCGAACAGCTTGTAGAACGAAAGCGGCACGAAGTCCGGGTGCCAGCGACCGAGGTCGAGCCGATTCGTCGGCACGAACGCGGCGCCGTCGACGAGCACGTCCCAGCCGTGTGACTGCGCGTCTTCGATCCACTCGAGCGGGTGCTGCACGCCGGAGAAGTTCGATTGCGCCGGGTACGCGAAGAGATTGTGGTGCGAGCCGCGCGTCTCGCCGAGATACTTGTGGAGCACCTGCTCGTCGACGCGCAGGTCCGGCGCGACGCTCGGCACGTAGCTCGTCTCCGCACCTCTCGCCCGCGCGAACTCGCGGATCCCGTTGACCGAGTTGTGGTTGTCGAACGTGAGGAGGAACCGGTCGCCCGAGCGAAACGGGTACGCCTCACCGACGAGCCGCAGCGCACCGGTCGCGTTCGGCGTGAAGATCGCAATGTATTCGTCGGGAGAGGCATTGAAGTAGTCGAGTACCCGTTCGCGCGCCCTCTCGACGAGGCTCGTCATCGCGGACGACGTTGGGTTGACCGAGTGCGGGTTGCCGAAGACGTTCTGGCGCAGGAGCTCCATGTGCGCGCGCAGCTGCGAGTCGGCGTAGAGGCCGCCGCCGGTGTAGTCGAGATAGATGTGATTGCTGTCGTCGAGGCGGGCGTACTCCCGCGCACGCAGATCGTCGAGCAGCGTCGTCGAGTCGAACGCACCGTTCTTCCGCTGGAAGTCGAGGAAGGCGGCCGTCATCGCGTCGGAGCCGACGCCGGTCTGCGCAGTCATCTCACGGCGATCCTAACGCGCTGATCATCATCAAGCGTGATCCCTGAGGAACTGGTGCACGAAGGCGATCGCCATGCTGCCCTCACCGACCGCCGCGGCGACGCGCTTCACGGGGCTGAATCGGACGTCGCCGCACGCAAAGATCCCCGGGACGCTCGTCTCCAGGAGGTACAGGTCCCGGCCGAGCTGCCATCGTCCCACGTCGCGCACCTCAGGCCCGGTGAGCACGTAGCCCTTCTGGTCGAGTGCGATCTCCGGCGGGAGCCACGAAGTCTCGGCATCCGCACCGATGAAGATGAACAGCCCGCCTGATTCAAGTCGGGTCGTCTTGCCGGTCGCGGCGTTGCGGACGTCGATCACCTCGAGCGAGGTATCGCCGTGCGCGGCGACCACTTCGGTTCGGTAGAGCACGCGGATGTTCGCCCGGGTGGCGAGCTGGTCGATCAGATACTTCGACATGCCCTTCTCCAGGCTTTCGCCGCGGTAGAGGATCGTCACGCTCCGGGCATGCGACGAGAAGAACATTGCCGCCTGGCCGGCTGAGTTTCCGGCACCGATGACGTGGATGTCCAGCCCGTGGGTGTTCGCTGCCTCACTGCGCGCGGCGCCGTAGAGGATTCCCCTCCCGGCCAGCCGGTCGAAACCCTCGATCGCCAGATGACGCCAGGCGACGCCGCAGGCGAGAATGATCGTCCGCGCGCGCAGGATGTCTCCGCCGTCCAGGTGCACGTGATGGGTCGCAGCATCAATTCTCGTGATCGACCGTGTGACCAGGATCTCGGCGCCGAGCCGGCGCGCCTGCTGGAGCGCCCGGCTCGACAGCTCGCCGCCCGACACGCCTGAAGGGAAGCCGAGGTAGTTCTCGATTCGGGAGGACGTGCCCGCCTGGCCGCCGGGTGCCTCGCGCTCGATCACGATCGTCCGGAGCCCCTCGGACGCGCCGTACACGGCGGCTGCCAGGCCGGCCGGCCCCGCACCGACGATCACCGTGTCGTACTCCGCGGCCGCCGGCTTGGTCGGGATATCGAGGAGCTCGGCCACCCGCCGAAGCTGCGGTCGCACGGTGGTCTTGCCGTCCACGAGCCGAACGGCGGGGAGCTCATCATCCGCCGGCAGCGCGCCCGACCACTCCTCTGCATCGGCGGGCACGTCCGGCTGGAGCCATCTGAACCGGATCTGGTTGCGGTCGAGGAAGCGTCTCAGCTCGGCGCAGGACGCGTCCCACCGATGGCCGAGGACGATCGCCCTGAACGGGGCCTGCGCGGACGCACGGGCCTGGAGACCTTTGGCTCCGGCGAGCCGGTTGTTCGCGAGCACGCCCACCCGCTCTCCGACCTCCGGCGCGGCTGCGACGAGCGCGTGGTAGTCGTCGAGCTCGATCCGGAACACGCGCGATACCTCCGCTGCGCGGAACCCGCCAGGGTGGAGCATTCCGAACGCGATCGACATCTCGCCGAACACGTCACCAGGCTTCCGCTCGCCGATCACGCTCTCCACGCCGTCGACGAGCCTGATCACTTCGAGCCGACCGTCGAGGACGCCGAACAAGGCCCGCGCGTCACCCTCGTTCACGGCGGACTCGCCGGTGGCGAGCGTGATGTCCGCCACCACCCGGGCCAGCCGGCCCCGTTCGGCCGGCTCGAGGTCCGCGAACACTGCAACCCGACCAATCTCCTCGGCCGTCACCATGAAATGCAGTGTTCGCTTCCGGTGCCGCTCAACGAGAGGCACAAGCTAGCTGCCCGCGCTCGTCTGCGCACCGGCCGTTCGAGGTCTGGCCAAGGGCGCACGCCGCTGCGAAGTTCGGCTCGACGTTCACCGGCGTAGACGGACCAGGGGAGGGCACTCCTATGCGCTGTAGGTCAATCAAGTTCGCGGCCGCGATCGCGCTGCTCGCCGCGACCGGACTGACCGCCGGAACCTCGGCTTTGGCGGGGACTGGCACGTCGGTGCCGCTCGGCGCGACCGGCTTCGGCTCGATCGCGGTCGACGACCTTCACGGCCATGTGTTCGTCTCGGGCCCGACGGCGAACGAGGTGCTCGTGTTCGACTTCGACGGGAATCTCGTCAAGACGATCCCGAATCTCTACGGAGCCGGCGCCATGGTGGTGCACGGGACGTCTCTCTACGTCGTCGACAGGAACGTCGGCGGCATCGAGGCGATCGATCTGAGTACGCTCACCGACAGCGGCCCCGTCGCCACGGGGCTCAATCTGCCGGGCTGGCTCGCCTTCGCGGGCGGCAAGCTCTGGACTGCGGTCAACGGCCAGTACGGATGGGCGCAGCTCGCCTCGGTCGGACTCGACGGAACCGTGACCGTCTTCTCGAACACGAACTACTACGACCCGGACTTCGGGACGTCGGCAGCCGATCCGAACACGCTCTACGTCGCCGAGGACGGGCTGTCGCCCGGCGCGATGTTCCGACTCGACGTCTCGAGCGGCGTGCCCGTCGTAGTCGCCTCGAATCCGTTCACCGACCAGGAGAACATCGAGCAGATCGCGGTCTCCCCCGATGGCGCCCGTGTCATTCCCGCGTCCGGGTACCCCTACAACTTCGAGGAGCTGAGCCCGTCGACGCTCACGCCCGACGGCGTCGTCTACCCGGCCCAGCCCTACCCGTCCGCGGTGGCAGTCTCGCCCAGTGGCGGCGGTCTCCTCGCCACCGGCCTCGACAACGGCTACAGCTCCCCCGACATCAGTGTGTTCCGGCTCGGCGTGCCGCAGGCGATCTTCACGGCGACCACGCTGAATTCGAGTGGAACGTCGTCCCGCACGGTCTGGCGCTGAGCGGGGACGGCTCACGCCTGTTCGCGGTCACGGCCGACGACGTCTACGCATCGGCGTTCCACCTGTGGATCTTCGGCCTGAGCGGCACGAGCACCAGCACCTCGGTGACCGTCACGCCGAGCCCGTCCGGCTTCGGGCAATCCGTCACGGCGACGGCGACTATCTCGCCGACGGACGGCGGTGGCACGGTTGCGTTCTACGCGAATGACGCGCCGATCTCCGGCTGCTCCACACGGCCGCTCACCCGGACGAAGAGCGGAGCCCTCGCCACCTGCACGACCTCGTCGCTCCCCCAAGGACAAGACCTCGTCAGAGCGGTGTATACCGGCGATCCCCAGTACCTCGGTTCCTCTGGCACTGTGACCACGACCGTCGGTCAAGCAGCGACGAAGACGACTGCGTACCCAGCGCAGCTGACGAAATCGAAGATGGGCACCTACACGACGACGCTGAGCGCAACGCTCACCGCGTACGGCGCCCCGGTGGCCGGCCGCACGATGGTGTTCTCGACCGGCGGCACCCAGCTTGGCTCGGTCGTGACCGACTCCTCCGGAACCGCGAGCTGCGGCGTCAGCGTCAAGACGAATGCCGTCTACCGCTCGCTGCAGAAGAACGGCTACACGGCGACCTTCAGCGGTGACTCGCAGTACCTGCCGAGCTCGGCGCAGGCGAGCGTGAGCGGCTAGCGCCCACCTGGCGGATCGCCGATCCAGGCTCGGCGCAGTCGCTCGGAGGCCTATGAAGCGCGAGTGGAAGACCTATTGATTTTCTGCCGGTTTCGGGCAGGATTCGGCGATCCGGCGCGGTAAGCGCCAGTCACGTACACCGGGGTCGTCTCTGAGGGGGAAAACGATGAATCGGAAGTGGATTGCTGCAATGGTCGGCGTCGCCGTCCTCTGTCTTGCGTCTCTTGTTGCGGCCGCGGGTAAGGCAGGCGCGACGGGCGGGCCGCCGAGCATCGCCGCCGGGCCTGCATTCGGGTTCATTCCCTCGCACAACGCGAATCACGGGGGAGGAGGCCACGGGCGCACCCTGCCGCTGCTGTGGCACAACGGGCCTGTCATGCACAACACGACCGTCAATCCGATCTTCTGGGGCACCAGCTGGGGCAATCCCTCGTTCACGGGCGACAAGGTCACCGGCCTCGACACTCTCTATTCCGGAATCGGCGGCACGTCGTACGCGCACACGAACTCGGAGTACACCGACAGCAGCGGGCCTGTGAACACGACCTCCATCACCAAGGGGTCGGACAGGACTGACCTGAACGCGACACCGTCGGGCGCCCCGACGACAAATCAGGTCCTCGCCGAAGTCGCGAGCGTGACGAACAACCACCCGACAGCGGGTGCGTACTACCCCGTCTACTCGGACCAGCCGCGCGGCTCGGCCGGCTATTGCGCATGGCACAGCTCCGGGACGATCGGCGGCATCCAAGTCGAGTTCGGGTTCTTCTTCAATCTCGACGGCGATCCCGGCTGCGACCCGCAGGATTCCAGCGGCCAACACAGCCAGGGGCTGGCCGCGCTCGCGAACGTGAGCGGGCATGAGCTCAGCGAGACGCTGACCGACCCGCAGCTCAACGCCTGGTACGACCAGCAGGGCGCCGAGAACGCCGACAAGTGCGCCTGGAAGTTCAGCGGCCTCGTCAGCATCGGCGGTCAGAGCTGGAAGATCCAGGGCAACTGGAGCAATGCGGCCGCCGCGAACAACAGCGGCTACGCCAACGGCGGTTGCATCCAGACCAGCTAGCCAACAACTCCGACTCGAGCACGAACCGGAAACGGCCCCGCGGGGCCGTTTCCTTTTCGACTAAAGCCCGCTGTGCGCGGTGAGCCGACCGGAGTCGACGGCAGCGACGAAGGTCTCGAAGTCGCGCTCGTTCTGGTCGGCGTACGCGGTTGAGAAGTCGGCGATCGCCCTGTCGAACGCGTCGCCCTTGCCCAGGTACGACGCGATCGCGATCCGGTCGCCCCAGCGCGCATGCGCGCGGGCGAGCGTCGCTCCGCACAGCCGGGCGTAGGCGATCGTCCCAGCCACGCTGAGGCTCTCCACCTCGGCGCTGCCCTTCCAGTCGTGGAGCTGGCGAACGTAGTAGTCGCGGTTCTGACCGTCGAGACCCTTGACCCGGAGCCAGCCGAGGAAAAAGTCGCTGGCCGCCTGCATCAACCGCTGGCCCACCACCACCCGGCGGCCGTGGTGCACATGCTCGCTCTTGCCGACAAACCGTTCGAGCACCGACGCCTCCGCCTCCTTCGACTGGAGGAACAGGGGGTCGTTGTTGTCGCGGCCGACAAAGAGATGGATCCAAGCGCGGGTGCCGACGCTGCCCACGCCAACCACCTTGCGCGCAGTGTGGACGTATTCGAACTCCTCGAGCGGGTGGTGATACCTCGCAATCGATGCTCGGTACTTCTGGATCAGCGAGCGCATCAATCGCTCCTCGTCCTCGCGCGTGGTTCCTGGAAGGGCGAGGTCGGAGATCGGCACGATCAGCGGCGGGTCGGCGACGATTCGCAGCTCGCCGTCCACCTCGTCCGCCCGTTTTGCGAAGACCCGCATGCTGTCGCGGGTCCTGGCCTTCGCGACATCCTTTTTGGCCCGTTTGACGTCCTTTTTGCCGAGCCGCTTCTCGGCAAGCTCGAAGCGGGCCCAGCTCATGACCTGTTCGACGTCCATGTGGTCGTACCAGGCTTCGAGCGTTCCCATGGTCGCTGCGTGGCGCATCACCAGCCGATACTCACGAACGCCCGCCTGGACCGCGTCCCGGCGGTCGGCGGGTGTGAAGCCGCGATCGCGGCCGAGGATCTCGACGCTTGCAGCAAGGCGCTTCACGTCCCATTCCCACGGCCCGGGGAGTGTCTCGTCGAAGTCGTTGATGTCGAACATCAGCTGTCGCTCGGGCGAGCCGAAGAGGCCGAAGTTGGACAGATGGGCGTCGCCGCAGAGCTGCACGTTGACCCCCGAGCGAGGGGTCGGTGCCAGGTCGGCAGCCATGATCAGGGCTGCACCGCGGTAGAACGTGAACGGCGAGACGAGCATCCGCCCGTAGCGGATCGGGACGAGCTCCGGGACCCGGGTCTCGGCCTGCTCCTCGAGCAAGGTGATCGGGTCGAGCCGGTCGGCCGCGGGCTCCCAGGTTCCATGGGCCGACCTCGGTGCGACCTGACGTGCCGCCTGTCCTCGAGCGACCCGCTCCTCCGCGCTGAGATGCACGTTCCGCCGCGCGCGCGCGATCCTGGCGGGGTTGGCTCGGTCTCGCATCGCTGCGAGGCAGGATACGAGACCGAGGTAGGATTCGGGTCGCGGCGCGCATATGCTCGCCGCGAGGCGGCCGGCCGCGCCGCCACGGTTCGAAAGGAGGCGGCTGTGAGGCACACGTCCCTCACGGTCAACGACGTCCGCCACGAGCTCGAGCTCGAACCGCGTGAGCTGCTCGTCTATGTCCTGCGCGAGCGGCTGGGGCTGACCGGGACCGTCGTCGGCTGTGACACCTCTTCGTGCGGCGCGTGCACCGTGCTGCTCGACGGCAAGTCCGTGAAGTCGTGCACCGTCCTGGGCGTCCAGGCGGACGGAGCGGCGATCACGACGATCGAAGGGCTGGCCGAGAACGGCTCGCTCCATCCGCTGCAAGAGTCGTTCCACCAGCATCACGCGCTCCAATGTGGCTACTGCACGAGCGGAATGGTGCTTGCCGCGGTCGGCCTCCTCGAGGAGAACCCGAGCCCGACCGAGGAGGAGATTCGGCACGCGCTCGAGGGGAACATCTGTCGCTGCACCGGGTATCAGAACATCGTCGAGGCGATCGAGGCGGTAGCACGATGAGCGCTCCTGCAGAAGTCGAGGTCGGCCGCCTGATCGGCGCGCCGGTCGAGCGGAAGGAAGATCGGAAGCTCCTGCAAGGCCAGGCGCAATGGGTCGACAACATGAGCCAGCCGGGAATGGTCTTCCTCGGCGTCGTGCGCAGCCCCTACGCGCACGCTCTGATCAAGAACGTGAATGTCGATCCGGCCCTCGCGCACGCGGACGTCGTCGCTGCCTGGTCGGGAGCCGACATCGCCGACGAGTGGGAAGGCTCCCTTCCGTGCGCGTGGATCCCAACGGAGGACACGAACGCGCCGGAGCACAAGCCGATCGCGGTCGACAAGGCTCGTTACGTCGGCGACGCGGTTGCAGTGATCGCGGCGACGAGTCGTGGCGCCGCCGAGGACGCAGTGGAGCTCGTCGAGGTCGAGTACGAAGAGCTGCCGGTCGTCGTCGATGTCGAAGCGGCGCTCGCAGACGACGCGCCGCTCGTCCACGACGAGTTCGGCACGAATCGCTGCTACACCTGGACGCTCGAGGCGGGCGAGGTCGACCGTCTATTCGCGGAGGCTGCCGTTACGGTCACGGAGCGCTATCGCCAGAACCGGTTGATCCCGAACGCGATCGAGCCGCGTGCGGTGTTCGTTACTCCGATCCCGGCGAGCGGTGAGTTCACGCTCTGGTCGACGACCCAGGTGCCGCATATCGCGCGCATCACGTTGAGCGGCGTGACCGGCATCCCCGAGACGAAGCTGCGCGTGATCGCGCCCGACGTCGGGGGCGGCTTCGGCTCGAAGCTGAACGTTTACGCCGAAGAGGCGCTCGCACTTGCGATCGCCCGCCGTCTCGGCCGGGCCGTGAAGTGGACGGAGACCCGCAGCGAGGGATACGTCTCCACGATCCACGGCCGCGACCAGATCCAGGAGATCGAGCTGGCGGCGACGTCCGAAGGGAAGATCACGGCGGTCCGAACGAAGCTGACCGTCGGGATGGGTGGGTATCTCCAACTCGTGACGCCCGGAATCCCGCTGCTCGGCGCCTGGTTGTACGCGGGTTGCTACGACGTCGAGGGCTACAGCTTCGAGTGCACCGGCGTCTTCACGAATACGGTTCCGACCGACGCATATCGCGGCGCGGGTAGGCCGGAGGCGACGTATGCAATCGAGCGGGCCGTCGACGCCCTCGCCCGCAAGCTCGGGAAGGACCCCGTCGAAGTTCGCCGGCTGAACTTCATCACCGAGTTTCCGGCCACGATCGCGGCGGGCTTGACGATCGACTCCGGCGACTACAACGCGAGCCTCGATCTCGCGCTCGAGAAGTCCGGCTACGACGACGTCCGCGCCGAGCAGCGAACACGCCGCGCGGCCGGCGATTCGAAGCGGCTCGGCATCGGCCTCTCGACCTACGTCGAGATGTGCGGGCTCGCGCCGTCGGCGATCCTCGGGGCGATCCGCTACTCGGCGGGTGGGTGGGAGGCCGCGACGATTCGCTGCCTGCCCGCGGGAACCGCGCAGGTGTTGTCCGGAGCGACGCCGCACGGGCAGGGGCACGAGACGGCGTGGTCGCAGATCGTCGCCGACCGCCTCGGCTACGAGCTCGACGAGGTGGAGGTGCTCCACGGTGACACCGCCGTCGTCCCACTCGGGATGGACACCTACGGCAGCCGCTCGCTCGCGGTCGGCGGCGTCGCGCTCTACAACGCGGCGGAGCGAATCATCGAGAAGGGGAAGAAGATCGCCGCACACCTGATGGGCGTCGACGAGACGGCGGTCGAGCACGTGCACGGCGTCTTCCATGGCCCGGACGGGGCGTCGCTCACGCTGAAGGAGGTCGCGTTTGCGGCGTGGACGGCGCACAACCTGCCGGAAGGGCTCGAGCCTGGGCTCGAGGCGACGTTCGTGTACGACCCGCCGAACTTCTCCTGGCCCGGGGGTGCGCACGTCGCGATCGTCGAGGTCGACACCGAGACGGGCGCTGTCGAGCTGATTCGGTACGTGGCTGTCGACGACGTCGGCAAGGTGATCAACCCGACGATCGTCGAAGGGCAGATTCAGGGCGGCCTGGCACAGGGAGTCGCCCAGGCGTTGTACGAGGATGCGATCTACGACGAAGACGGCAATCTGCTCACGTCGAACATGCTCACGTACCTGGTGCCCTCCGCGGCCGAGTTCCCACGCTGGGAGCTCTATCGCACCGAAACGCCGAGCCCGACAAACCCGCTCGGCGTGAAGGGAGTGGGCGAGACCGGGGCGATCGCCTCACCGGCGGCGGTGATGAACGCCGTCGTCGATGCGCTCGCCGAGGACGGAATCACCGAGATCACGATGCCCGCCACGCCGGAACGAGTGTGGCGCGCGCTCGAGGAGGTGCGGAGATGATCCCGGCGCCGTTCGACTACGAGGTCGCCGAGTCGACCGACCACGCGATCGAGCTGCTCGGCGACCGCGAGGACACGAAGTTGCTTGCGGGCGGGCACTCCTTGCTGCCGCTCCTTCGGCTGCGGTTCACCCGGCCGGGCTTGCTGGTCGACATTGGCAAGCTCGACCAGCTCTCGTATGTGCGAGATGCAGGCGAGCGGATTGCGATCGGGGCGCTGACGCGGCACCACGAGGTGGCGACCGCACCGCTCATCCAGGAGCACAACCCGCTCGTCTCGTATGTCGCCGGGCTGATCGGCGATCCGCAAGTTCGCCATCGCGGGACGATCGGAGGCTCGCTCGCCCACGGCGACCCGGCGTCGGATCTGCCGGCGGTCGTGCTGGCCCTCGACGGCGAGGTCGATATCGCAGGCTCCGACGGCGTCCGCACGGTGGCCGCGGCCGACTTCTTCCGCGGCGTCTTCGAGACCGCGGTTGGGCCACGGGAGATCCTCACCGAGGTGCGGGTGCCGAAGCTCACGGGCGACCACGGGTGGAGCTACCTCAAGTTCCGCCGCCGCGCGCAGGACTGGGCGACGGTCGGTGTGGCGGCAGTTGCGCGTCGCTCGAATGGCGGCGTCTCGGAGCCGGCCATCGCACTCGTCAGCATGGGCGCGACACCGCTCCGGGCGCGCTCGTCCGAAGGCGCGTGGGCGGCGGGCGGAGATCCGGGGGTAGTCGCGGACGAGGGGACGGACCCCCCGAGCGACACGAACGGTAGTGCCGATTACCGCCGCCAGCTCGTCAAGGTGCTCGTCCGTCGAGCTGCCGAGGAGGCGAGTCGCAGCTGACCGATCCCGACCTCGGCATCGAGTCGCCCGTCGCGAGCACCGTTCACTTCGTGCTCGTGGGGAGCACGGATCGGCCTGGTCCTGCTCAGGCGTTCGACCGCACCGACGACGAGGAGCTCGCCGTCGAGATGGTGCGGGTGATCGAGAGGCTGCGGCCCGCGACCTGGGCGACCATCCTGCCGGTCACCTTGCCTGCCGGAATGGAGATGCGATCGCATCCCGAGTTGGTCGAGGAGGCGCAGCGGGAGTACGACAACCGCGGCCACGAAGTTCGAACCCAGGCAGCAGAGGTCAAAGCGGAGGCACTGCGCCGACTCGGCCGGCTCGACGACGACGCAGCGCCCGTGGTCGAGCTCGAACCAGCTCGCGAACGCGGACACAGTCGCCTACAAGCTTTTCGGGCACAGCGGCGGTCGAAGCGGGAGCAAGACCGCGTTGTCGAGGAACCGGTGGAGACCGAACCCGCGCCGGTCGTTGAGGCTCCGCCATTGGTCGAGGCTGCGCCGGTGGTCGAGGAGCCGCAGCCGGTCGTCATGCCCGTTCCGGCGTTCCTTGTCGAGGCGCGCGAGGACGTGGAGCCCGCGGCGACCGCGACGATCGCCGAGGAGCAGGTCGCTGATGGGGAGCGCGGCCATCGCCGTCAGCGGTTCTTGCGCCTACACCGACAGCACGCGCAGCCGGATGAGGAGCCGGCAGATGAGACCGAAGTGACTGCGGTCGTCGAAGAGGCGCCGCCGAGCGCACCGGTCGTCGACGAGCAAAGTGTTGTCGAAGACCCTGGGCCGAGCGAGGTCAGCTCGGACATCAGCGAGAGAATCGCCGGCTACGCCTTCGCGTATCAGCGTCGGTCCGGCGTCGACAGAAGGTCCGGGATCGATCGCCGGCAGGGCCAAGTGGAAGGATTCGACCAGTCCTCGGATCGTCGTGCCGGTGTCGAGCGCCGATCGGGCGTGAGCCGCCGCCGGGCGCCGGTCTGATCGGTTCGGAGACCAA
Source organism: Gaiellaceae bacterium (assembly GCA_036271075.1). Classification (GTDB taxonomy): domain Bacteria; phylum Actinomycetota; class Thermoleophilia; order Gaiellales; family Gaiellaceae; genus PALSA-600. The sequence continues at coordinate 16,155 of DATBBH010000090.1, forward strand.
CCGCCCGTGGCGGGTATGGGCGGACGGCTGATCTTCCTCTACGGCCCGCCGGCGGTCGGCAAGCTGACCGTCGCGAAGGCGTTGTCGGAGAGGATCGGTTTTCGCGTCCTGCACAACCACGTGACGATCGACGCTGTCGGCGCCGTCTTCGATTTCGGGACGGAGGCGTTCTGGGGCGTGGTCGGACGCCTTCGTGAGGACCTGATCGCGACGGCTGCTCGCGAGCACGTCGACCTCATCTACACGTATGTCTACGCGCCCGGCGACGAGCCGCGGGTTGTCAAGGTTGTCGAGGCGTACGAGCGCGAGGGCGGCCGCGTGTGGTTCGTTCAGTTGACGGCCTCGAAGGAGGAGCTCCTGCGGCGCGTCTCCGGCGAGGAGCGCGCACGCCACGGGAAGATCACCGAACCCGCCGCGCTACTGCAACTGCTCGACGAGCACGACTGCTTTCAGCCCGTGGCCGTTCGCCCAAGTCTCGAGCTCGACCTCGGGGAGCTCTCGGCTGACGAGGCAGCTGCGCGCATTGCGGAGTACGTCGGCGTGACGAAGTAGTCATCGATCTGCGGAGAGGTCTCCATCCGGAGCCTGCGTTAAGGTCGCACTCCATGCTTCGCTCGCTGCTGATCAGTTGGGCCCTGCTCGCCTGTGCCTTCGCGTTGACCGCGTGGATCTTGTCGGGCGTCACTGTGTCCGGTGGGGTGTGGGGCTACATCTGGGTGTCCGCGCTCTTCGGCATCGTCAACGCTGTGCTCGGAACGATCCTGCGCATTCTCACGTTCCCGTTCATCCTCCTGACGCTCGGGTTGTTCTCCGTGCTCATCAATGCGCTTCTGCTCAAGCTCACTGACAGCCTCTCGAGCCACCTGACGATCGATTCGTTCTGGTGGACCGCGATCTGGGCGGCGATCATCCTCTCGATCGTCAGCATCGTGCTGGACCTCACCGTCGGCGGCTGGGCGCGGCGCGAGCTCACGGCCTGAACCGCGCTGTTACGAGGGAGGCTTCGGCAACCCGATCAGCTGCGAGAACGCGAAGATCAGCAAGACGGCGCCGACAGCGATCAGTGCGTAGCGGGCGCCGAGCAGCGGGAAGTGGGTGCTGATGCCGACGAGGAAGAGCACACTCGCGAGAAAGATCGTCGTCCGCACGTAATCGTCCGAGGTCCCTCCGTCCTTACTGCCCTCTGCGAAGTGCGCGTCGGCTTCCCGATCGAGTTGGTGCGAGAGCGCGAGTAGTGGTTGCTTGTACTCGCGCATGTATTGCGGTCCCGCCGGCGCGTTCGGATTCGTGTCCGGGTGTGTCGCGATCCACGCATCGAAGGCGACGCGATACGCCGGCCGAAAGCGCTTGATCGCGATCCGCTCGGCGTTCTTGTTGTCGGCGATCCTCGCCGTGAACCACGCGTTGAAAGAAGATGCGTCGAGCGTGCGGAGGGTGAGATTGCTCAGGTTCGCACGATTCGCTTGCGAGCGCGCTGCGTTTGCTTTAGCGAGCTGCAGCGATGACTCCGTTCCCCATTTCGCCGACGCATAGCCGGACCACGCAGCCGTGACGGCGACGATCGAAAGAAGGACAGCTTCGACGATCACGATCGCGCGACCATGGTTGCCCGGACCGCCTTGGGCTCCGGTGTGCTTGGCGTGCGCGCCGATCTCCTTGCCGACCTCAGTTGCAGAAAAACCCTCTGGCACCAGGACCCGCCTCCATGGTTTCGCCCAACGTACTCAATCGTCGCGCGACATTGGCGCTCGACGCGATTTGGCTTGTAGAAACGGATCTCACCGGCCGCGCCCGGACGTGCCCGGGGCCCCACCGTTGATTCGACCTTTTGGAGAACGACTAAGGAAAATTTTGGTGAAGGTCTTGAAAACCGTTGCGAAACGGTGTTAAGTCCCGCGAGGTTCTGCGAATCGGGGTCGTAGGGCACGAGGGGGAGAGGCAAACATTTCGTCGTATGCAGTACCAGGGGACCTCGGTTCCGAGTTCGGACTAATCGCGCTACGGAAGCGCACGATCGCGAGGGTGATCGTCGCGATTGGTAGCGCGAGCCTCGCGATCGTGTACGCGGCGCCGCTCGCGAAGGCATTCCTCACAACTCCTCCCGCGCGCGTGCACGCACTCGACTCGTTGACGTTGCCGAGGCTGCAATTCCCCGTACTTCAGGCACGTGTTGCGCCGGCACCGAAAACAGCTGCGCGCACAGTGCCGTCGCAGTTCTTCCATTCGCCGCGCTCGAGCACGCCGCGCGCAGGCGCGTCCTACGCGTTGCACACGGGCGCGATCGTGTTGCGTCGCAACTGGATCGCGGCGATGCCTGTCGTGACGAATCGTTACGGGCCTGCGTTCACGACACCCGCAAAATCCGCGTCGACGAAAACGTCGACAACTGCTGATACACCGACGCCGGTGACGTCGAGTGTCGGCACCGAGCCAATCGGGTTCGGTCCCGCGCCGACGCAGAGCGCCGCGGACACTCCGGCGCCCACTCAACCCGCAGCGACCGACCCGGCTGCCACGTACCCAGATCCAGGTGCGATGTATCCGGGGACGACGCCAATCGTGATCGACACGCCCACAGCGGAGCCGACACCCGTCGACACCGCTCCCACTGTCACGCCCGACGCCGCACCGGTTGCAACCCCAACTGTCGCCGCAGCGGCGCCGTCTCCGGCCCCGGGGACGTCGACCGGCACCACGACAACATCCTCCAGCGGCAGTGACCCGTCTTCGACCACCGGCACCACGACCGCAGCGACGGGTTCGACCACCGCTGCGGCGGGCACGACGACCGGCGCCACCTGCACGGCCACATCGACCGACCCCGCCTGCGCGACCGGCACGGGCACGACGACCGGGACCGGGACGACGACCTGCACCGCAACCTCGACCGACCCGGCCTGCACGGCAGGCGCGGGCACGACGACCGGCGCGGGCACGACGACCGGCACGGGCACGACGACTGGTACCGGCGCGACAACGGGTACCGGCACGACGACCTGTACGGCGACCTCGACCGACCCGGCTTGCGCGACCGGCACCGGCACGACGACGGTCACGACACCGCCGGCCCCGCCGGCGATCATCACCGGCCCGGCCGCAGCATTGGTCCTCACGAGCACAGATGCCGGCGGCGCGGTCGCAGTCGGTGCCACCGCCGTCGGCGGTACGAACGTGCTCGCGGTCACGGTCGACGGCCAGACGACCTACCACGCGACCGACAGCGTCAGCGGCCTCGACGTCACCGCCGGCTCGCTGGTCATCGACGTCAACAACGGCTCGATCGCGGCCCCGGTCACCTACGACGGCCCATCGCTCACGGTTGCCAACTCTCCGGTCGCGTCCGACTGGACGATCGCCGGGGACGGTACGGGGACGGTGACCGGCGGCGGGATAACTTCGATCTCGTTCACGAACGTCACGACGATCTCGGCCGGAGGTCCGAGCGACACGCTGCACGGCCCCGGTGCGGACTCGAACTGGGCCATCACGGGCGCCGGTGCGGGGACAGTTGCGGGCACGAGCTTCGCCGGCTTCGAGAACCTTTCCGGTGCGGCCGACAACAAGGACACGTTCACCCTTGCGCCCTCGGGGGCGCTCACCGGTGTCGCCGACGGCGGCTCGGGCGGCTACGACAGCCTCGTGGTCGACGGCCAGCGCGGCTCGATCGTCTCGAACCCGACCGACGCGCACTCCGGCACTCTCGTCATCGACGGAGTGCCGTTCAAGTACGCGGGCCTCGAGCCGGTAAGTATCGGAGGACCCGGCAATTTCACCTACAACGGCGCCGATGTCGGTTTCAGCTCCCTGCACTTGAACAAGGAAGTGCTCGACAAGGACCTGATCGTCGTTCAGCCCGATCCGGGGAGCCCGACGACCAAGATCCAGATCCGCGACTGCGTGTTCACCGGGTGCGACGGCATCCTCCCGGACCAGGCCGAGTCCACGAGTTTCACGATCTCCGGCACGACCTCGCTGACGATCAACGGCGGTCTCGGCATCGACACGGTCCAGTTCAAGGGCAACTACATCGTCCCGAACTCCGACCTGACGGTGAACGCCGAGCAGATCAAGGTCGATCCCGGCGTGAGCATTTGCCTCGGCAACCTCGGCAGCGAGTGCACGAGCGCACCGACGAGTCACGGCAACCTCAACTTCAACGCCGTCGACAAGGACAACGGCCTCAGCATCCTCGGCATCACCACGACGATCCCGTACATCGGCACCGACGGGCTCGTCGACATCAGCGCCGACAAGGGCACGTGGGACGCGACCAAGGACTACAGCCAGGGCGACTTCGCCTTCGGCCCGGACCATGTCGAATACAAGGCGACGACGGACATCTCCGCGACCGCGACGCCGCCGGCCCTCGACGTGCGCTGGCAGGCGCTGGGCTCGACGATCATCAACGCAGCCGGAGTCAGCCTGACCGCGTTCGCCGGGAGTGTCAGCGGCAAGGCCTCCGGCGCACAGACCCTGCCCCCGGGCAGCGGCGACCTCGTCCTCGTCGCGGTCGACGGGTACGCGGACACGGGCACCGTCACGGTCGACACGGGCGGCGCGACACCGGCCACGTGCACCTACTCCGGACGAGACATCACGAACCACAAGCTCACCGGCGTCAGCGGCGGCGCTTGCACGGGATCCGTCGCCGACGGCGCGACGGTCAAGCAGGACATCGTGCAGAACGGGAGTACGACCGGCTTCGCGCACGCCGTCCTCGACCTCGAGTACCACGCGAACGTCAACGTCCACGGCGACACGCACATCACCGCCACCGGGGACGTCGCGCTCGGGAGCACGATCGACGTCACGGCGAGCGGAAAGGCGTCCGCCGGCACATCGCCGGACAAGGGCGCCTTCGACACCTCGACCTTCTACAGCCAGGGCGACGTCGTCACCGACACCGACGGCAAGCAGTACATCGCCACCTCCGATGTCGCGGCGAGCAGCACGCACCCGAAGGACGACACGGGCCTCTTCGGCAACTGGAAGGCGCTGAGCGACAGCGACGCCGCCGTCGCGGCGACGTTCGTGCTCGCGCTCGGGCAGAGCCAGCTGTCCGGAACGAGCTTCATCAATTCTTCCGGCGGCAAGGTCGGGATTACGTCGAGCGTCAAGACGAACGTCAGCACCGACGGCAGCGCCGAGCTCGGCAAGTCCGGCGCAGGCATCGGCGTGGCCGTCTTCGTCACCGACTCCGAGGCGTTCGTCGACAGCGTGGCGACGACGCCGATCACGGGCGCGTCCGTGAACGTCTCGGCCGACACGAACAACGCGGGGCCGACCCAGGCCGAGGCGAGCCCGAAGGGCGAGGACCCGAACTCCGACAAGTCGAAGAGCACGAGCTCGAACAGCCCGACCCAGGGGGCGAGCACGACCCTCGTCGGGGCGCAGACCCTGCCCGGCACCAACAACAAGCTGAAGGTTGCCTCCACCGCTGGCTTTGTCGCCTCGGGAACGCTCCACACGGCCGCCGGCGACTGCACCTACACGGGCGTGAGCACCGACAACGACTCGTCGGGCAACTCGTCGTTCTACTTCACCGGGGTCGCCGGCTGTGCGGGCTCGCTGACCGACGGCGCGAAGGTTTACGGCGACTCCCAGCAGACGACCTCGGCGGGCGGCAAGGCGGACGACAAGTCGAAGACGGCCGACAACGGCACCGGCGACAACGGCAACCAGAACTTCAACGCCGCACTCGCCGTCATCGTCCTCGTCGCGACCACGAAGGCGTACATCTCGCCGAGCGACAACGGCGCGACCGTCCACAACATCGCGACCTCGACGGGCGACGACGTCGTCCATGCCGGCTCGATGAACGTCGCCACCGCGACGGGCGACGCCGGCAACGTGAAGTTTTCGCCGGAGATCTTGCCGTCGTCGTCGGCCGTGACGTCGGGCGGGGGGCTCGCAGACGGCACCTACTACTACAAGGTCTCCGCGACGTTCGCCTCCGGGGAGAGCCTGCCGAGTACGGAGAAGAAGGTCGACCTGAGCGGCGGCGGCGGCTCCGGCCGCGTCGTCCTCAACTGGGACGCGGTGGACGGCGCGACGGGCTACAAGATCTACCGCGACAGCACGAGCGGTGGCGAGACATTGCTCGACACGGTCGGTACAGTCGGCACGTACAACGACGACGGCAGCAAGACTCCGGACGGCAGCACGAAGCCGACGACCGACAGCCCAACGGCCGGCATCGGAATCGGCGTCGCGGTCGTCGTGGGCGTCGTGAACACGCAGGCGTTCCTCTCGAACAACATCAACGTGACAGCGAAGTCGATGAAGGTAGAGACGACGGCGCCCGACAAGTCGAGCTTCAAGGCGAAATCCGTCTCCGGCGCCGGCGGCAGCAGCGTCGGCGTGGCCGGCTCGATCGCTGTCAACGTGCTCGTCATGACGACCGAGTCCGACGTCAAGGGCAACACCGCAGTCGCGCTCAACGGCGCCAACCTCGAGCTGGATGCGACCTCGAACGTCGAGAACGAGGCGACCGCGATCGCGCAGCAGGACTCCGAGGGCAAGGCGAGCGGCGTCGGTGCCTCGGTCGCCGTCAACGTCGTCAACGACACGACGACGGCCGGGCTGCCCAACGACGTCGTCCTGACCGGCGTCAAAGACCTGACGATCAACGCCACGAGCACCGATGCGATGACGACGGATGCCGAGGGCGGCGCCTCGGCGAAGGGCAGCGTTGCGCTGTCGGCGCAGGTCGCGATCGCGATCTCCAACGTGACGACAACGGCGTCGATCGGCAGTGGCGCGACCCCGCTGGTGATCAGCGGCAAGCTGACCGCGAAGGCACTCCAAACCGCGACGACGAAGACGACGGCGAAGGGCGACACGAAGGGTGGCAACGCAGGCATCGGCCTCTCGCTGGCGCTCCTGATCGCGAACCACGACGTCGAGTCGAATCTGAAGCGCTCGCTCACAGCCGGCGGCGACGTCAGCTTGGAGGCGGACGGCATCTCCACGAACGACACCGAGGCGACGGCCAGCTCCGCCGGCGCGGAAGGCAAGAAGGACGGGAACCAGGGTTCGACCGACAGTTCCGGCAAGGACGTCAACAAGAAGGCCGACGACAACGCGGCCGTCGGCGAGAGCGACGATACGAGCGGCAAGACGAGCGGCAAGAAGACGCCCGACGCGAGCAGCGGCGAAAGCGGCGGGACGAAGGTGACCGTCGCAGCCGCGGTCTCGATCGCGATCATCTCGGCGAAGGCGCTCTCCTCCTTCGACGGCAACCTCGACCTCGTCACCACCGGCGCAACGAGCTTCAAGACCTCGGAGGACGCCGACTCGACCGTGAAGACGAACGCGAGCGCGGTGAAGGGCGCCACGGCGAACATCGCCGCGGCCGTCTCGATCAACGACATCACGATCAAGAATCAGGCGCTCGTCGGACCGAACTCCACGATGGACTCCCACGGGCTCACGCTGAGCGCGCTCATGAACAGCGGCACCGGCGCGAACGGCAAGAACACGCTCGACACCGAGGCCACGTCGGGCGCGGGCGAGGGCAAGGTCGGCATCTCCGGCGCGCTCGCCCTCACGATTGCGGACATCACCACGCACGCCGAGCTCTCCGGCAACGGCGCGCGCGGGCCTCCGCACTACAGCCTGCATGGATCCGCTCTCAACCTCTCCGCAGCATCCGTCGTCGACAGCAAGGCGAACGCGAAGGCCAAGGACGACGACGCAGGGACGGTCGGCATTGGCGCCGGGGTTGCCATCAACATCGTCAATGACACGACCACCGCCTCCATCGATTCAGGTGCCACCTTCGACGCTACGTCGAAGCCGAGTGACGTCACGCTGAGCGCGACG
>DATBBH010000091.1:0-10812 GCA_036271075.1 Gaiellaceae bacterium
GCGCGCTGGTTGGCCCGATCCCGGAACGAGAGATAGGACGGAATCGCGATCGCCATCAAAATGCCGATGATGATGACCACGACGAGCAGCTCGATGAGCGTGAAGCCTTCCTCGCTCGAGAGCCGCTGCTTGATCTTTGCCAACATTGGGTAGGAGCTCCTTCCTGGAGAGGTAGCGACGGGTGGTTCGGCTGTCTATCGGCGCGGTACCGAGGAGCTCCTTAGCCTCGAACGGGTGATCTCGTATCCCCTGCGCTGGGGGAGCCCGCGGCGAAAGACAGCTGTCGAGAATGGGCCTCAAGGCGACGCGGGCCGCTGCCGATAGAGCGCATGTCGTGTCGGACTTCGTCGCCGCATCCGTCGACCAGCTTCTCGAGCGTATGGTCGAGCTCAACGCCTCAGACCTCCACCTAACGGCGGGGACGCCGGCCGTCGTGCGACTGCGCGGCCGGCTCGAGCGCCTCGACAATGCGCCCAAGCTCACCCCGGAGATGACGCAGCAGATGCTCTACCGCATCCTCTCGACGGAGCAGCAGAAGCATCTCGAGGTCAATCGCCAGATCGACCTCTCGCACTCGATCCCGGGAGTCGCGCGATTCCGCGTCAACGTCTACTGGCAGCGCGAGAGCCTGGCCGCCGCCTTCCGCCTCATTCCCACGCAGCTGAAGACGCTCGAGGAGCTCGGGCTGCCGCCGAGCCTGCACGAGCTCGCCGACCAGCCGCGAGGGCTCGTCCTCGTCACCGGGCCGACCGGTTCGGGGAAGTCGACGACGCTCGCCTCGTTGATCGACGAGATCAACCGGAATCGCAGCGACCACATCATGACGATCGAGGACCCGATCGAGTTCCTGCACCAGCACAAGCGCTGCATCGTCAACCAGCGCGAGATCGGCCCCGACGCCACCGGCTTCGCCGACGCGCTACGCGCTGCGCTCCGCCAGGACCCCGACGTGATCCTCGTGGGCGAGATGCGTGACCGCGAGACGATCGGCACCGCGTTGACCGCGGCCGAAACCGGTCACCTCGTCTTCGCCACGCTGCACACCCAGAGCGCGCCGCAGACGATCGACCGCATCATCGACGTGTTCCCTGCCGAGCAGCAGGCGCAGGTTCGAACCCAGCTCGCCGGGACGCTACAGGGGATCCTCACGCAGGCCCTGCTGCCGACCGCCGATGGGCAGGGCCGAGTCGCCGCACTCGAGATCCTCCTGCTCGACGACGCCGTCCGGAACGTCATTCGCCAGGCCAAGATCGAACAGGTCTACTCGTACATGCAGACCGGGACGAAGCGCGGCATGCAGACCATGGAGCAGTCGCTCGCCGATCTGATCATGCGCAACGTCGTCACGTACGACGAGGCTCTGAACCGCTCGAGCCGCAAGGAAGAGCTCGTCGGTGTCCTCGAACGCTCGGGCTTCGATCCTGGGCTCGCATTCTCGTCCTTCAGTTCTTCCGAGTTCTCACCCACCCTCCGAGTCGCAGGAAGTTGACCAACATGGAAGATCAGAACCCGAATTTCGCCGCCGACGACGCGCGGCGCGCCGAGAGCCCGCCGCCGGCAGTATTCGAACCCGCTGCGGCGCCGGTCGCAGAAGAGTCACTCGGACAACCGCCGCTGCCGGGCCGCGGAGAGGATGCCTGGGCAGCGCGCCCGGCACCTGCCCCGACAATCGGCGGAGAGCCCACGGCGGCTGCAGTTCCCGCAAGGCATGAGGTCGAGCCGACCCCGCCGCCGCCGCTGTACGACCCCGTTGCCGCCGAGGCTCCGGCAGTCGATTGGAGCGCCTCGCACGCGTCCGACGAGGAGATCCCCGAGCCTGTAGCTGAGCCCGCAGCGGCCCCCGAGCGGAAGCAGCCGATCTGGAAGCGCGAGATCTCGCTCGGCCGCAAGCAGAGCAGTGGCGGCTCGAGCAAGCCCAAGCAGGAGTCCGAGCCGAAGCAGGCCAAGGCTGCGTCTCCCAAGAAGCCACTCCTGAAGCGCGAGCTCCGCCTGGGCCGCCCCGCTCGCGGACCAAAGAAGCAGAAGGCCCCGTCGGCAAAGCGCGTTCGGTCTGGTGTCGTGGCTCGCGGTGGCTCGGTGAAGAAGATCGTCGGCCTGACCATCGGCTCGTCGCAACTGGCGGCTGCCGAGGTGTCGAACAACGGCCACGCCGAGATCCTCAAGCTTGCCCAGCGGCCCCTCAAGCGCGGGACCGTCGTCGGCGGTGAGCTGCGCGACATCGACGTTCTCACCCATGAGCTCAAGGAGTTCTTCCGCGAGCATCGGCTGCCGCAGCGAAACGTTCGCCTTGGCATCGCGAGCAACCGCATCGGCGTTCGCATCATCGACGTCGAGGGTGTCGAGGACGGAAAGCAGCTGGAGAACGCCGTGCGCTTCAGGGCGCAAGAGGTACTGCCGATCCCGATCGACCAGGCCGTGCTCGATCACATCGTTCTCGACGAGCACGAACACGACGGCGTCTTCAGCCGGAGGATCCTGCTCGTCGTCGCCTACCGCGAGTCGGTCGACCGGTACGTGGCCGCTTGCAACGCTGCCGGCCTCAGGCTCGTCGGCATCGATCTCGAAGCGTTCGGGCTGCTCCGCGCGCTGGGGAAGCCCAATGGTCTAGCCGCTACAGAGGTCGAAACGGCGGACGTCGTCGTCGCGCTCGGGCACGACCGCTCGATCCTCGCTGTCTCGGCACACGGAATCTGCGAGTTCACGAGAGTCTTCGAATGGGGAGGCTTCGCGCTCGACGTCGCCGTGTCGCGGGAGCTCGATCTCACACCCTCGGCGGCCGAGCCCACCCGCACTGCAATCGGTGTCGGTGGCGCGCTCGTCCCTGGCGGCCTCAATCCGGAGCACGCAGCCGCCGCGCGCACCGCGATGCAGCGGCAGCTGCACGGCTTCGCACGAGAGCTTGTCTCCTCGTTGCAGTTCTACCAGGATCAACCCGGCTCACTCGGCTTCGGCGAGATCGTTCTCGCCGGCGGCCTAGCGCAGACACCCGGCATCGACCAGGAGCTCCAGCGGCTGATCGGCGTGCCTGTGCGCGTCGGCAACCCACTCGAGCTCGCAAAACACGGCAAGCGCGTCGCCGCGCATGAGCATTTGCCGGCGCTCGCGGGTGCCATCGGCCTGGGAATGGAGGTCTAGCCATGCGTGCCGTCAACCTCCTTCCTGCAGATGCAAAGCAGCGCAAGAGCTTCCAGGGGCCCGGCCTCATCGTCATCGGGACCGTGGTCCTCGCGGCGGTCGTGCTCGGGACGCTCGGGATGAGCTACCTGAGTGCGAGCAACAGCGTTGCCGACGCGAAGACCCAGCTCGCCGGCGTGCAAGCGCAAATCGCCGCAGTGCCTCCTGCGACACGCAGGCCGGTCAGCGCCGCCGATCAGCAGCTCGCGAGCGATCGTTCGACTCGCGTCCAGGCACTCAACGCTGCTCTGACCGGCAGGATCGCCTGGGATCGCGTCCTCAGGCAGGTCACCCTCGTGTTGCCAAGCGACGTGTGGCTCACCGATCTCACCGGGGCGGCTCCGGTCGCCCCGCCCCCGGTGGCGCCGAGCACGACAGCGACGTCGTCCTCGTCGTCGTCGTCGACCACGACCACACCGTCGACGCCCGCCCCGGCTCCGACGACACCGGCCGCGGCCGGCTCGAGCACCCCCGGCACCTTCACGATCAGCGGCTACACGTACTCACAGGAGAGCGTCGCCCGCCTGCTGGCGCGACTGGCCGCCGTCCCCTCGCTCTCGAACGTCAACCTCCAGTCGAGCGTCGCGCAGGACATGGGTAACCAGACCGTCTTCCAGTTCCACATCAATGCCAGCGTCAAGAGCGGAGGTGGGGCATGAAGCGCCCGAAGAACATGAAGCTCTTCATCGGCGTGGCCGGAGTCGCCCTCGTTGCACTGGTGGGCTACTTCCTCGTCGTCTCCCCGCAGCGCTCGAAGGCAGCGGACCTAAAGCGGCAGATTGCCAGCAGCCAGGCCCAGCTCGCCCTGCTCCAGGCCGCCGCACACGCGGGGCCCCAGAGCCAGCGCGTGCGTGTCGCTGAGGTCTCGCGGCTCGCGACGGCCATGCCGACGAGCCCCGACGTCCCGGACCTGCTCCTCGAGCTGGACGGTGTCTCCCGCGCCACCGGGATCCAGTTCAAATCGATCACGCCGGGAACCCCAACGCCAGGGATCGGCTTCACCGTCGTCCCGATCTCGCTGATCTTCCAGGGCAGTTACTACAACCTCAACGACTTCCTCTTCCGCCTGCGCAACCTCGTGCGCGTCAGCGACGGCAAGCTGGCGGCGGAGGGGCGGCTCTACAGCGTGTCAGCCGTCACCTTCGGCCAGGGCGACAAGAAGTTCCCCCAGGTCCAGGCGACGCTGACCGTCAACGCCTACGACTACGCCCCTGCGACGATCCCAACTCCGACCGCTGCGACGGGCACACCGACGAGCAGCACGTCGACGACGTCGACCACGACGACGACCACTCCGACAACCACGCAGCCCAGCCCGCCGACCGGCGCCAGTGCCGCTGCTGCCACCACGGGGGCGAGTAACTGATGGCCTCGAAGAAAACCGTTGAGCTCAGGAAAGCGAAGGAGAAGCGCCAGAAGCTGATCGCGATCGGCGGCGCGGTGCTACTCGTGGCCGTCCTCGCGGTCCAATTGCCGAAGCTGATGAGCCACCCAGGCACAAAGACCACCCCGCTCGCCACGGGCACGAGCACTCCTGCAACCGCTGCCGTTGCGGGCGCCCCGACGACATCCTCGACGCCGGCGTCAACCGGTTCGAGCACAACCGCAGTTCTCGTGACCTCCGACGTCCCTGCGGAAGCCGACCCCGGACAGCTCGTCGTCTTCGATCGCTTCCAGAGCAAGGACCCGTTCATCCAGCAGCTCTCCGAGCAGTCCTCGACCGGCAGCGCATCAGCGTCGGCTACGACCGCATCGGCCACCGGGCAGACGGCGCCGAAGACTGCCTTGACGAGCTCGGCGACTCCGTCGGTCACCGCAACCGTCATCAGCCCGGCGAAAACCACGGCGGCGACCACCACCGGCAAGACCGTCGTCATCTCGACGAACGGCAAGGCCGAGCACGTCCAGGTCGGAGCGAGCTTCCCGAGCGCCGGGCCGCTGTTCCTGCTCGTCTCGGCCACGAACTCGTCCGCAAAGATCGCGGTCGCCGGAGGCTCCTATGCCGACGGCTCAGCCACGGTCACGCTGACGAAGGGCAAGCCACTCACGCTGATGGACACGAACACGCACGAGCAGTACGTGCTCCTTTTCGTCTCGGGCTGAGCGGCCGCAACCATTCTTTCGCACGCAGCGCGGGGCCGTCGCCGGCCCCACGCTGCGGTCGGGCCCAAACCGCTTGAACCTGGTCGACGACCAGTTTCATCACGCGCCGAACTAGTTGCTCGCCAGGTTCGAGTCCGAGACGTTGGCCTAGCGCGGCCGCTTTCTTCTCCGCGTGAACCGAGCTGCGTCCGACTGAACCGGTCAAACGACCAGGTTAGGCTCATCACGCGTCAACCCCGCGCCCGATCTGGTTGTGCGAAGCCTGCGTCGAGCGCTTGGCGCGTGAACCGAGCTGTCTCAAACGTGAACCTGGTCAACGACCAAGTCCACCATGCGTCAACCCTCCCCGAACCTGGTTACGCGAAGCCTGCGTCGAGCGCAGGTTTCATCACGCGCCGAACTCTGGTTGCGAACCAGGTTCGAGTCCGAGACGCTGGCGCGCGTGAGCGAACTATCTCCGACGCGAACCTAGTCAAGGACCAGGTTCATCAGACGCCTGAGCCGCTAGAAGCCCTGGGCGAAGCTCGACGTCTCGCGGCTGAGCCGCTTGCCCGTCACGCCGCCGTCGTAGACGGTGATCGTCACCTTTTTCAGTGTCACACCGGGCTGCGCCGTGTCGAGCACGACGTAGGTATCGAGCTCGTACGAGTGCCCGTCCGGGCCGGTGAAGGTGCGAGACGGTGTGCACTGGTTCGTCGTGGTCCCGGCGCACGAGGCTACGGTGACCTGGGAAGCGGGTGCGGTCGCCTCCGAGTCGCGCATCCAACCGCCGGAGGTGGGAATCGGCGCGACGAGCCCGATCGAGGCATACGTCATAGCCCGGAAGCCTTCCATCTGCTGGTCGGCGAGGGCTGCGGCGGTCGAGACGTTGCTGGCGCGCCGGATAGCGATCGCGCCGGCGTTGAAAGCGCCGAACAGCGCCAGGATCCCGATGCTGAGGACGATCAGAGCGATCAGAAGCTCGATCAGCCCGAAACCCTCCTCCTCGCGCGCGCGTGTGCCCATGCAGGTGGATCATCGGCAGAGTGAGCAAAACGCTTAAGGGTCGGCATCCCTCTGCCGATGATCTGGTTGCATGGCCACTTTCGCCTACGACGCCATCAACGCGCAGGGGTTCGAGCTGTCCGGTGAGCTGAGCGCTCCGGACGCCGATGCCGCCCGCGAGGAGCTCCGTCAAAAGGGCCTGCTGGCACAACGGCTCGAAGAGACGTCGTCGGCAGCCCAGGAGGCGAAGGCCTACTTCAAAAAGGTCAAGCCGAAGTCGCTGCAGATCTTCTCACGCCAGTTCGCGACGATGATCGAAGCAGGCCTGAACGTGGTGACTGCCCTCGTCGTGCTGGAGGATCAGACGAACGACAAGTACCTCGTTGAGGTGATCAGCGAGTTGCGCGAGGACGTGGAGGGCGGTCTTCTGCTCTCACAGGCGATGGGGCGCCATCCCAAGGTGTTCAGCCGTCTCTACGTGGCGATGGTCGAGGCCGGCGAAGCGGCCGGCATCCTCGACGTCGTGCTCGACCGCGTCGCGTTTCAGATCGAGAAGGAGGAGGCGATCAAGCGCCGCGTGAAGAGCGCGATGGTTTACCCGACCATGGTTTTCATCTTCGCGACGCTCGTCCTGATCGGGATGCTGCTCTTCCTGGTTCCGATCTTCGTCGGCATCTTCAACGAGCTCGGCGGCCAGCTCCCGACGCTGACGCAGTACGTGCTCAAGGCGTCCAACCTCCTGCGTGGCTATTGGTTCATCATCTTCCCCGTCTGGTTCGCGCTGATCTGGGGGTTCTTCCGCGGGAAGAAGACGGAGACTGGGCGGCGCATCTGGGACCGGTTCAGGCTCAAGATCCCGATGAAGATCGGCGACGTCGTCCTCAAGGTGACGATGGCGCGCTTCTCACGGACGCTCTCCACCCTGGTCGCTGCAGGCGTGGACATCATCAAGGCACTCGAGATCACCGGCAAGACGGCCGGCAACTGGGTCGTCGAGAACGCGCTCGCCGATGTCCGCGCGAAGGTGCACGAGGGTGTGCCGATCGCTCAGCCGCTGGCAGACGATCCTGTCTTCCCGCCGATGGTCAGCCAGATGATCAAGATCGGCGAAGAGTCGGGAGAGCTCGAGACGATGCTCGCGAAGATCGCCGACTTCTACGAGGACGAGGTGAACGCGTCGATTGCGACGCTGACCTCGATCATCGAGCCGGTGATGATGATCGGCGTCGGAATGATGGTCGGCGTGATCATCATCTCGATGTACCTCCCGATGTTCAAGATGCTGACGCTGATCAAGTAGCGCGCGCCGCTGTCTAGGTTCGGCCGAGGACGTCCAGGGCGCGCAGCGGAATCCGGGCGAGCCCGTGCTGCTCCGCCGGCGCCGCCAGCTCGCCGAGCAGAAGCCGTTCGACACTGCGCCACAGCAGCCGCGTTCGCGCGACCTGCCACGAGGCACGAGGCCAGCGATCGAGCGCGTGCTTCAGCTTCCACGACGCTCGGTGCAGCGGCGCGAGGGCCGCGTCGATCCCAGCTTCGTAGCCGGCGACGGAGCCCGAGAGGATTGCCTCGGCCGCCAGTCTCGACGAGACGAAGCACTCGTACATGCCGTCCCCCGAGACGGGGTCGATCAGACCGGCTGCGTCGCCGACGAGCAACGCCCGCTCGTTTGCGATTCGCACACCGGGCCGCCGCATCGGCAGGCGGTGCCCGCGGAGATTCTCCAGCTGGTCGGCGGCGAGCCCGTGGGCGGCGCAGACACGCGCCAGATGCTCTCGGATCCGGGGCCCTTCGCTCTGCCACGCCCCCACTCCGACGTTCACATGGTCGCCCTTGGCAAAGACCCAGCCGTAGCCGCCGGGGATGTCGGCGAGCTCGACGACGGCACGGCGCGCGTACCGCGCGCGGTCGACGCGACCGTACGGAACGTTTCCTTCGTACGCGACGCCGTGGACGATGCCGACGCCCAGCCCGACGGCGCGAGCAGTCGTGCCGTTCGCGCCGTCGGCCGCGACGATCACGTCAGCGGGCGCGTTGGCGACATCGACCGTCGTCCCCTCACGCACCTCGACGCCCCGCTCGCGCGCGGCGTCGAGCAGGAACGCGTCGAGGCGGCGCCGCTGCGTCATCCAGATCACGGGCTGGTTCGAGTGGCGAACGACGGCATCGGCATAGCGGAATCGGAGCTCGACGAGGTCGACCTCCTCCTCGACGACGGGCGACGGGTCGACCGGGCATTGCCGCACCGCCCGGGTCGTCAGGCCGCCGCCGCACGGCTTGTCACGCGGGAAGGTCGCTTTGTCGACGAGCAGGACGCTGGCTCCGGCGTCGGCGAGCCGGTAGGCGGTGGTCGACCCGGCGGGACCGGCGCCGACCACGAGGACGTCGAAGCGCTTCACCCACCGCAGGCTACAATCCTCGACCCGGGGGGTGTGCCCGAGCGGCCAAAGGGAACGGGCTGTAAACCCGTCGGCTCAGCCTACGGAGGTTCGAATCCTCCCGCCCCCACTCACTCACTTCACTTCTTCTCACTTCCTCGTCGCCGAGGAGCAGCCTCTGGCGATTGGGCTTGCTGCCGCCGCCACGCCCGCGGGGTCCCGCTTGAGAGACTGTGGCCGTGGACGACCGGGCGCTGATCGACCTGCGGGACCTTGCCGCCCGCGACGCAGACCTGGCGAGCGAGGCTGCCCGCCTGCGGGAACTGGATGCGAGCGTGGCCGAGCTTCGGGCGGCTGCCGAGGGGATCGACCTCTTCTTCGCACGCTACCCGGCGGAAGACGCAGCTCGGCGCGAAGCGGTGCGTGATGCCGAGGCGGAGCTCGAGCTGCGACGCGATCAGCTGCGCGAGGCGGAGGCGACCTTGGCCGAGGCAAGCGACGACGTTGCACGCAGCCATGCGCAGCATGCCGTCGACCGGGCGCGCGATCACATCGCCGTCGCGGAGACTGCGTGGGCGCGCGCGCGCCGAGCGCACGACGAGCTCGAGCGTGAAGCCGCGGCGCTGCCTGCGCGCGTGCCGGACCTCGAGCACCAAGCGGCGGCAATAGCGGCGGAGATCCCCGACCTCCCGACTCCCGGCGAGGGACCGCGCGCGCTCGTCGATTGGGCGTCGCGTGCCCACGCCGAGCTCTTCGTCGCCGGCGGTCAGATCGACTCACAGCGTGAGCGGATGATCCGCGAGGCGAACGAGCTCGCGTCGATGCTGACCGGCGAGCCGACATACGGATCGACTGCCGCGCAGGCGCTTGCGCGTGCCGAGCGCTACTGGACGTCGTCGCCTGGCCACGTATCCGAGAGCAGGTAGCCCTCCGGGAACGGGTCACCGTCATCGACATAGAGCTCGGTGATCCCGGTGATCCACGCGCTGCCACGGATCGCCGGCACGATCGCGCGCGTTCCTGCGACATCGGCTTCGGCGACGATCCGCCCAGCGAAGGTCGTGCCGAGCGCCGAGGCGTGTGTCATCTCATCGCCGACGCGCATCTGGCCGCGCGCGTGCAGCACAGCCAGGCGGGCGGAGAGCCCGGTGCCGGTCGCGGAGCGATCGAGGCGGCCCGGCGCGACAACCACCGCATTGCGTGTGACAGCACCGATCCCCTGCCACGGTTGTGCGATCTGCACGATCGAGACGCCGGCGATCGCGACGTTCTCCGGATGGACGCACTGCAGCTGCTCGCGTGCCGCTGCGCGAATCAGCTCGCCTACGCGCGAAAGCTCTCGCGCTTCGTGCGGCTCGATTGCGAAGCCGAGTGCGGCGGCATCCGCGATCGCGTACCACATGCCTCCGTAGGCAATGTCGACGGCGAGCGTCCCGAGGTCGGTCACCTCGAGCGACGCGTCGAGGTGACCGACGAACGACGGCACGTTCGTCAGCTCGACACTCTCGACGCGGCCCCCGCGACACGCCGCGCGCACCTCGACAATCCCCGCGGGCGCCTCCAGACGGAGCACCGTCTCGGGCTCGTGCATCTCGACGATGCCTTGCTCGAGCAGCACGGTCGCCACGCAGATCGTGTTCGACCCTGACATCGCCGGGTATTCGGTCGGCTCCATGATGATGTAGCCCCATTCGCAATCCTCGCGAGCGGACGGCACGAGCAGGTTCGCGTGCGTCGCAACGGAACCCCGCGGCTCCCGCAGCAGAAAACGCCGCAGCGAGTCGTCGGCCCGCAGCGTTTGCATCTGCTCGAAGACGGTGGCTCCGGCAGGCGGCTCGACCCCCGCGATCACGACGTTGCCGACCTCGCCCCCGGCGTGGCAGCCGACAACCGTGATCGACCGGCGGGAGCGCATCCTGACCGACGATATCGCGCTAACCTTGGCCCGCTTGCCCTCTTAGCTCAGTTGGTAGAGCACCTCCATGGTAAGGAGGGGGTCGACGGTTCGAGTCCGTCAGAGGGCTTCAGCTTTCTCCCTGCTTAGGCGGCGCTTTCGTTTTCAGGCGTGACGCCGACCGGTTCTTTCGACGTCCACCCAGCGTCCACCAGCGTCCACGGCGCATTGAGAGCATCGAGGAGTTTGATCGCATGCTCCCGTCCATCTCTTGCGAGATGG
>DATBBH010000092.1:0-26826 GCA_036271075.1 Gaiellaceae bacterium
AACATCTGGCGGTTGACCCACGTTGCGAGGATCGCGATCAGCCCGAGGAGGGATGCGAGGGTGATCAGCGTCCAGACGGCAGCCCGCCTACGACCAGTCATCGAGAGCATCGAACCGCGAGCCGGGAGGCCGGGCATCGTCCGAATCGGACGAAGCCTCCGAACCATGCCTGTCACCGGACCGACACCGAATCAGATCAGGGTTTTCCTGCATGGTTGTTGCGTTCGCAAGGTGAAAAGGTTGATGATGCTCCTGGACCCTGGGTGAAAGGACTGGATGTCGCTCTCCGGTTGTGCAGGCGCAAAGGCTGTTCTCGTCGAAGCCGACGATCGCGGGCTGCCGTTCGGGGTCGTCGCGGCGAAGATCAGCCCGCCGGTTTTGCGGCCCGGGGTCGTTTCGAGAACCGCTCTCGTCAACCGTCTCAGGGCCGGCCGCTCAGCACGGGCTGTCTCGGTCGTCGCCCCTGGTGGGTACGGCAAGACGACGCTGCTGGCCCAGTGGGCGACGCGAGACGATCGCCCCTTTGCCTGGATCTCCCTCGACCGACGTGACAACGACCCGATCGTCCTCCTGCGGCACGTCGCTGCGGCGCTCAACGAGATCTTCGTGGTCGACCCGCGGCTCCTCGACGCCCTCGCGAATCCGGGCGATTCGATCTGGTCGACGGTCGTGCCGCGCGTCGCGGCCGTGGTTGCCGCTGCCGAGGACTGTGTCCTCGTGCTCGACGACACGCACGAGATTTGCGAACGCGACTCGGCCGAGGTGCTGGCGATCCTGGCCGAGCACGTTCACGAAGGCTCGGCGCTCGTGCTCTCGAGCCGGGTCGAGTCTGCGCTCGTGACGCGGCTCCGCAGCGGAGGCGCGCTGCTCGAGATCGGCGCGGGCGACCTCGCGCTCACGCGACGTGAGTCCGAGCTACTGCTGCGCGGCGCAGGAGCGCGGCTCTCGAACGCTGCGTTCTCGGAGCTGATCGAGAGGACCGAGGGCTGGGCGGGCGCCCTGTACCTGGCGACGTTGTCGATGAAGAGCCCGATCGTCGGCCGCGAGAGCGCGGCAGACGGCAGCAGCGATGCGGCCGCCACCGAGGGTCGCTATGTCACCGACTACTTCCACTCCGAGTACCTCGCGGGGCTGACGCACGAGCGGTTGACGTTCCTGCGGCGGACCTCAGTGCTCGAGCGGATGTGCGGATCGCTCTGCGACGCAACGCTCGACTGGAACCATTCGTTCGACGAGCTGGAGGAGCTGAGGCACTCGAACCTCTTCCTCGTCCCGCTCGACGCACACGGCTCGTGGTATCGCTACCACCACCTCTTCCGCGATCTGTTGCGCAGAGAGCTCTTCGAGACCGAGCCCGAGCTGGCCAAGGAGCTGGGAAGCCGTGCTGCGGATTGGTTCGAGCAGCACGGCGACCCTGAATCTGCGCTGGAGCAAGCGCTCGAGGTCGGAGACACGGACCGCGCCGCCCGCATCTTCGTCGAGATCGCGCTCCCGACCTACTGCAGCGGACGGGCCGCAACCGTCGAGATCTGGCTCGGGCAATTCGACGATGCGGCGCTCGCGCGGTACCCCACCATCGCCGTTCAGGGCGCGCGGCTCCACGCGCTTCGCGGAGCTTCGGACGAAGCTGAACAGTGGCTCGATCTCGCCGAGCGGCACAGCGCCGGCGATCCCGAGGTGACGGCGCAGATTGCCGTGATGCGGGCGTCGTTCTGCCGCGACGGAGTCGGCACGATGCTGTCGGATGCCGGCTCGGCCGTCGCGTCGCTGTCGGAGTCGAGCGACTGGAGGGGCCTGGCGCTGATCGTCTACGCGGCCGCCCACACCTTGCTCGGCGACAACGAACGGGCCAACGAGCTCTACGGCGAGGCGATCACGCATGCGAAACGAACCGGCTTCAGCGAGACGCAGGTCGTTGCCACGGGCGAGCGCATGTTGCTCTCCGAAGAAGCACGCGATCACGCCGTTGCCGACAAGCAGGCACGCGAGCTCACCCAATTGCTCGCCAGCGGCCTGCTCGATGTGTCGGTGCCAACCGCAGTTGCCTTTGCTGCCTCCGCGCGCTCTCAGCTTCGCCACGGCAACTGGGACAACGCGCGAACGCTGCTGAACCATGCCCTGAAGCTGACGCCGTTCCTCACCGACGCGATTCCGTGGCTTGCCGTCCAGACCAGGTTGGAGCTGGCGCGTACGTTTGTCGCGCTCCGCGACATCGGTTTGGCGAAGGCTCTCCTGGCCGAGATCGACGACATTCTGGCCCGAAGGCCCGGCCTCGGCGTGCTGGTGGAACAGACCGAGGCGTTGAGAGCGTCGCTCGCCGGCATGTCGATGCTCGATTCCGGGAAGGGCTCCAATCTCACTGCCGCCGAGATGCGGCTGATGCCGTTCCTGCCCACGCATCTCTCGTTTCGCGAGATCGGAGATCGCCTGCACCTCTCGCGCAACACGATCAAGACCCAGGCGATCTCCGTTTACCGGAAGCTCGGCGTCTCGACGCGAGGAGATGCAATCGAGGAGGCGGTGCGGCTCGGACTTGTCGCTGAGATGGGGCCGGCCAAGGACCTCGCCCAGACGGGCTAGGCGTGTAGCGGAGTTGGCGGCTGGAGTGGAGGTTCCGCCTCAGGCGCAACCTCGGCCTCGAGCCGCGCAGCGCTGAGCTCGCGGCCGATGTGCACGGCTGCCGAAATGAGCGGAGCAGCGAGTATCAGCCCCGCCATTCCAAAGAGGCAGCCGGAGGCGATCGTCACCACGAGCACCACCAGGGGGCTGAGATCGAGCGCGGACCCCATCGCAAACGGCTGCACCAGATTCTGGAGCAGCCCGTTGGCGAGGAGAACGATGACCAGCATGATCAGCGCGGTCGTTGTGCCTTGGGCGCCAAGTGCGATCACGACCGCGAATGCTCCGGACACGAATGCCCCGATGAACGGGACATAGGCGGCGATGAACGTCACGATGCCGATCGTGCCTGCGAGTGGAACGTCGAGCACGAGCGCGCCGAGTGTCACGACCGCAGCATTGAACCCGGCGACGATCGTGACGCCCCTGAAGTACCCGCGCAGCGAGCGGATCACGCCAGAGGTGATCGTCTCTGCGACCTGTTGCGAAACCCCGAGATGGCGATCGACCCAGCGGCGCATCGACGGCCCATCCTTGAGCAGAAAGAACGTGGAGAGCCCCGCCAGCGAGAGCCCGAAGACGAGCGACGCGAAGCTCTTCAGACCGTGGAACACGCCGTGGATCAGCGTCGAGATGATCTGCGGGACGTCGCTCTTCACGGCGTCGGATGCTCCCGAGGCTCCGGATTGGTCGACGCCGAGGCTCTTGAGCCAGGCTTGCCCGTGCGCGGCCGCTGCGTTCGCCTCCGTGGCGATCTGGTCTCGCTGACCACTGATCCCGCCGACCACCACGACCACCACGACCACAGCGATCGCGGCCAGGGCGAGGAGGATGAGCGCTGCCCCCGCGGCCCTCGGCACGCGACGGCGCTGCAGCCCGGTGACGAACGGCACGGTGACGGTCGCAACGATCGTCGCCGCCACGAAGGGCGTGACGATTGTCGCGGCCGTTCCGAGCACCCAAACAGCGGCGGCGAGGAGCGCAACGAAGCCCAGGAGGAACCAGGAGGTCAGCCCGAGATCTCGTAGCCACGCGGGCGGAGCGAAGGAAACCGAGGCTGGGTCCGTTCGCGCCGCTTCGTCCTCCTGTGTCATTCAGCCGAGCAAATCGTCGTACTACTTCGCGATCATCGCCCCGATGGGATGAAGCGTCGGTGGACGGGACGGATCAGGATCGGACTGGATGTCCGTGCTCGCCCGGCAACCGGCCGCAGGCGTCGTCGAGTAGGTGGCGAGCGCAAGCCTCGTTGCCGTCGGATACCACAGCTTTGAGCTCGCTGAAGCAGCGCTGGGAGCCGTTCGCTCTCTCAGCGATGAGCATGCGCTCGTGATTCACGATGCCGCGATCGTGGTCAAACACGACGACGGACGCGTGGAGCTTCAGCAAAGCCGTGAGCTGGCGGCGGGGGAGGGCATTGTCGGCGGCGGGGCGATCGGCCTCCTCCTCGGTCTTGCTCTGGCCGTGCCGGTCGCGGGTGCCCTCGTCGGTCTCGCCGGCGGTGCCGGCTTCGCGGCGCTCGACCGGGGAATCTCGAACGACCACATGCGGCAGCTCGGAGCGACGATCGCCCGCGGAAACGCAGTGCTGTTCGTGCTCGTGGAGGACGTCGACTGGGAGAAGCTGAGGGAGCGGCTCGCCCTCTTCGGCGGCGACCTCGTCACTTCGGAAGTGGCCGACGACGTCCTCCCCCTGCTCAGGGCGACGCCACCAGTGGCCTAAGTCGGTCGACTCTGATTCGGCGCAGCCGAACCAGAGTCGCGAGTTCTACACCCCTTCCTGGGCGACGATCCTGCCGGTCCGGGCCGCCTCTGCGAGCGCCTGATAGTCGCGCTCGTTCAGGTCGGCGTATGCCTTGGCAAAGTCGGCGACTGCACGATCGAACACGTCGGCCTTGCCCTGGTAGGAGGCGATCGCGATCCGGTCGCCCGAGCGCGCGTGTGCCCTCGCCAGCGTCCAGCCGCACGCCTGCGCGTAGAGCATGAGCCCTTGCGGTTTGATCAGGTCCAGATCGATCGAGGCCTTCCAATCCCAGAGTTGGCGGACGTAGAAGTCACGCGCGATGCCGTCGAGCGTGAGCTCGGTCCGGATCCAGCCAAGGAAGATGTCACTCGAGGCCTGCATCAGCCGCTGACCCTCGACGATTCGCTGGCCGTTGTTGGCGAACCGGCTCCGGCCAAGGATCGGCGCCAGCACCGATTGCCCCGCCTCTTTCACCTGCAGGAACAGCGGGTCGCCATTGTCGCGGCCGAGCAGCAGGACGATCCAGCACCGCGTGCCAACACTCCCGACGCCGACGACCTTTCGAGCGAGATCGACGTAGCGATAGCTCTCGAGCAGGAGTCGTCGGTCGCCCTGCAACGTCCGCCGGTACGTTCCGAGGAGCCTGCCGATGCTGTCTTGGATTGCCTGCTGGCCTGGTTCGCCGTCGACGAGCTCTCGCACCGGCGTGATCAGTGGCGGATCCGAGATGATGCGCGGTTCGCCGTCGACGGTGTGGGTCAGCTTCGAGAAGGCTTTCAGGCTGTCCTTCGTGCGCGCCTTTGCCTCCAGCTGCGACAGGGCTTTCGCCTGCTTGGCCGCGCTGCGGGCCCGCAGTTCCGCTTCGATGGCCGCCGAGTCGAGCCGCGCGTACCAGATGCCCAGGTTGCTCTCGGCTGCGAAGGCGCGCATGGTCTCGCGGTAAGCGCGGACGACCTCCAGCACCGCCGTTCTCCGCTCGAGCTCGGTGAAGCCGCGGTCGCGGCCGGCAACCTCGAAGCTTGCAGCCAACCGCTTGACGTCCCATTCAAACGGCCCCGGCAGTGTCTCGTCGAAGTCGTTCAAGTCGAAGACGAATGAGCGCTCGGGAGAGGCGAAGCCGCCGAAGTTGGCGAGGTGCGCGTCACCGCAGAGCTGAACCGTCAGTCCGGAACGCGGCGCCGATTGGAGGTCGTGCGCCATCACGTTCGCCGCGCCGCGGAAGAACGTGAAGGGCGAGACAAGCATGCGCCCATATCGGATCGGTAGGAGCTCCTGGACTCGAGACGGAGCCTGCTGCTCCAGCAGCGAGACTGCGTCGCGCTCCGGGGCCGGGTCGAGGGTCGAGTTGCCGGCCCGCGGTGCAGCCTCGCGCGCGGCCCGCCCGCGCGCGGCGCGCTGCTCCGTGGTGAGGTGCGGCAGCTTCTTGATCATCCGGTGAGAGTGATTGTCTCACCGGGAGCGAGCAGCCGAACCTCGACCTCGGGCGCCCGCTCGCGGACGAGCCGGACGAAGGTGTCCGGGGGTTCGCGCAGGAACGCCGCACGCGACATCCCGAGGGGGTAGAGCGTCCCCCAGTGGATGGGCACCACGATCCGGGGCTCGAGCAAGCGCACTGCTTCTGCGGCCCGCTCCGGGTCCATGTGGCCCTCGCCGAGCCGAGGTCCCCAGCCCCAGATGGGCAGGAGGGCGACGTCGAGTGGATCGGCCAGCTCCTCCATCCCGGGGAAGAGATCGGTGTCGCCCGCGAAGTACACCGTCCAGCTGCCCCGCATGAGGAACCCGACCGCCGAACCGGGTCGGCCGTGCACTGCCGGCGTCGCGCGCACTGCGAGCGAGCCGACCGGACGTTCCTCCCCTTCCTCCATGGGGACGACCGTGCCGCGGAAGCCACGGCGGCGGAGCGACTTGACGGCGGCCCGAGCCGCCACGACCGGCACGTCCTTCCCAAGGCGGCGCAGCGAGAGCACGTCGAGATGGTCACGATGGGCGTGCGACAGGAGCACTGCATCGAGCCGGCCGAGCTCTTCCCGGCCAGGCAGTCGGTTGTTGGAGCGCAAGTGCACGATCCGCCTGCGCAGGATCGGATCGGTCAGGAGCCGCGTGCCGTCGAGCTCGACGAGGACCGTCGCGTGACCGATCCAGGTGATGCGGAGCGATCTAGCGGTTCGCTCAGGCGTTCTCGGCCTCGTCCGCGGCGCGCTTGGCTTCCTTCTTCGCCTGGCGTGCCGCCTTCCGCTTCGCTTCCTCTTCCTTGGCCTGGCCGTAGGACTGCTCGACCAGTTGCCTGCCGCCGGACCAGCCGAACGCCCACACCATCAGCACGATCGCGAGGAGGAGGTTCCACGCGGTGGTGACGAGCTGCTGCGCGATCGAGTATGCGGTCGCATTGGCGGTGCTGGTGACCCCTTTCAGCGAGGCGACGTTGAACGCCTGTGTGACGCCGGCGCCGCCTGGTGTCACCGAGGTGACGTTCGCGATCGAGTTGCCGGCCACGATTCGCATGAGCGTGTGGAAGGTGACCGGGATGTCGTACGCCGAGAGAAACACGGCGGTCACGCACAGGCCGGCCACCCATGAGACTGCCGAAGGCGTGAAGACGCGCAGGAAGTAGGCCCGTGGATGGGAGAGGATCTGGCCGCCCTCCTTCGCCTCGTCCCACCACTTGACGACTCGTGGCCAAAACATCCGAATGAGTAGCGTGATCAGCACGGCGCCGCCGATCAGCAGCGCGGCGACCGCCCAGGGGTGGTCCTTGATGAACTCGAATTGGAGGTCGAACGAGCCGCCGACGGTCAGGAACAGGTACACGTACGGGAAGGCGCCGATCACGACAAAAAAGATCTTCTGCACCCCGTAGACGGCGAGGATGCCTGCGAAGGTCGCCCCGGGGATGATCAGGGTCAGCATGATCAGCATCACGGCGGTGCCCAGGTTGGCGGGCAAGATCGAATTGAGCCCCACGGAGATCGCATACGCGGCGAAGATCTGGATCCATCGCACACGCCCCGGATAGGCGTACCGGAGGATGGAGTAGTACGCGAACGCGGCTGCGCCTGTCTGCACCGTCTTCAGTGCGCAGGCGGCCACCAAGTCGGCGAACGAGATGCTCGTGATCGTGTCCCACAGCTGCTTGAACCAGCCTCTGAGGTCCCACCCGATAAGGTTCGCGATCGCTCCGATCACGACGATCACCAGCGCGATGATCACCCAGCGCAGCCAGCGGGGACGGTTCTCGGCCACGGGCTCAGGTGTGGCGGCCGCTGTCGTCATGCCGGCGCCTTGACCTTGCTCGCAGGCTCAACGGGCCGAGCGATCTGCTCGTCGTTCAGGAGGCGGCGCCAGCTCACCAGCAGATCATGAACGCTCGCGGCACCGACGAGCGGCTCGTCGGGAAGCGGCAGCCGGTTCGGGAAGAGGAGGAAGGGGCGGGTCTGCGGCCCACCGATGCCGCCGTGGAAGGAGATCAGCTCTTCGAATGCACAGCCCGTATCGAGCCCGGGGTCGTAAAAGCTGCCGACCATGATGTCGGCGACGTGAGTGAAGCCGTCGGTGCGGAGCAAATGCTGCGGTGCGTTCGGCGAGAACACGGCTAGGGGATCTTCGCCCTCAACTCGGCCTTCTGAGAGGTAATGAGCGCCGCGCGCTCCGAGCACGACCGCGCCCTTCTGCTCGGAGTGGACGAGCAGCCAGCCGATGTGCGGGTGCTCGCGCAGCGCTTGCAGAAGACGGGGGTGCAGAGCGCCGAGCTCCTCGAGCGTGAGCCGGCGCCTCTCTTCCATCAGGTAGACGAGCCCCAGGTTGCCGGAACCCAACACGATCACGTCCCGGTCGGAGACGTCGTTCTTCGCGCGCTTCTCCTTCTTCTGGCCGCTGGCCTCCGAGAGCGCATTGCCGACCATCGCGTTCTGCTCATCGCCGTCGCCGATCTGGGTGGCGGTGCCGTGCTCGAGATTGCGCTCGACGAGCTCTTGCAGGCCGTAGCCGTTGCGCTGCTTGAACGTCGCTCCCTGCGTCTGTCCGTGATCCGAGAGAACGACGATCTCGTAGGGACGGGCGGCGTAGCGGCGAGCCCGCTCGATGCGCCCGAACTGCTGGTCGAGCTTGCGCAGCGCCTCCATCGTGTCGGCGCGCTCGAGGCCCGAGTGATGAGCCACTTCGTCGTAGCTGGAGAACGTCGCGTACACCGCGGGGCGGCCCTTCATCATGTCGGTCAGGACGCCGTAGACGATCAGGTCGCGCACGATCACGCACATCGCGCCGCGCAGGAACGGATAGATGCCGCCGCGGTGGCCGCGCGGCTGAACATCCCGGCTCTTCGCGCGCAACGCGGCAGTCCACTCGAGGATGACCTCCCAGCCGAACAGGACGAGCGCGCGCATGACGTTGAAGCCGTTGGCCAGGAAGGCCCGGTAGCCGGGATTGGAGCGCTTTTCGGCATCCATCCGGCTCACCGTCAGGATCATGTGGTCGGCCTCGCCCGAGAGCAGGTTGCCGCGGCTCGCGCCACCGTCGACGAGCAGGCCCTGTCCCGAGGCGAGACGTCGCTCGATCTCCGCACAGTCTGCCGGGCCCGAGCAGGCGCGCAGCGTCGCTGTTTCCTTCTCGACCCAGCGAAACGCCGGCACGTCCACGTTCGACCCGAGCAGGATCCCCGCCTGGGACGCGCCCGTCTGCGACGAGAGGTCGGTCTCCCATTCCGTGAGGCGGTAGCCATCGTCGCCCAGCCAGCGCGCCATCGTGGGTGCGCTCCCGGCGCGCATCGCCTGCTGCAGTACCGGCAGGGCAAGGCCGTCGATCTCCAGGAACACGATCCCGGCCGCGTCCGAGATCTCCCGCTCGCCGGAGCGCCGAGCGACCCGCTGGATCACCCGGAATGCGTACGTGTCGTCGTCGTTCGTCCCGGTGAGCACATCGAGCACCACCCCGACTGCCACCGCGAGGAGCGCGACTCCAAGCGCTGACCAGAACGAGTCCACCGAAAGGCTGCCGTTGGTGATGTTGTCCGCGGCCAACAGCATCAGAGCGTCGAGCACCAGCACCAAGAGGAAGCCGAAGAGCAAGGTCAGTGGCAAGCGCAGCGCCGCGACGAGCGGCGGCAGGACGGCGTTCAGGATCGCGATCACCGCCGCGCCCGCCAGAGCGCCCCAGAAGTCGGTGATATGCGCACCCGGAACGATCCACGCTGCGACGAGCAACGCGAACGTGACCACGAGCCACGCCGAGACGACCTTCGCCGGCCCCAGGCGCGGGCGCGCCGGCTTCCAGACAGGCCTCTCGCCGTAGCTGGGCAGCACGTTCATCGCCTCATTGTCAGCCATGCTCGGTCACCGTTCTCAGGAGGGCGATGCGGCCGCAGCCGGGGTCGGGGCCTTCGCGGGGGCGAGCCTGGCCGAGGTGACGTACGCGACGACGACGGCGACGATGACGATCGGCATCAGGGAGACAGCGTCGGCTTCAAGGATCACGCTGGCGAGCAGAACCGAGGTCAACGGTAGGCCGAGCATGGCGACGCTCATCGCGCCTATCCCCATCCCGACTCCGGCGATCATGGGCAGGCCCGGTGCGTGGGACAGCGCGATGCCGCCGGCTGCGCCGAGGAACAGGGCTGGAAATACCGGGCCGCCGCGAAAGCAGCTCAAGGAAAGCCCATAGGCAACTCCCTTGCAGGCGAAGAGCAGCACCAGCGCCCAGACGGACCAGTCTGCAGCGCCTTGAATGAGCTGAGGTAGCTGGTCCTGGCCGGAGAAGAGCACCTCGGCTGAGCTCTTGTCCGTAGCCTCGGCAAATGCGACCGCCAACCCGCCGACCGCCAGCCCGACGACCGGCGTCAGCGCAACCGAGCGCTGTTCGACGACTGGCTGGAGGAACAGACCGAGGCGCCGGATGGTGGTGCCGAGCAGCGCCGCGGCGAGGCCGATCGCGACCGCCCAGAGGAACTCAGGGCCGTCCGGGTGTCCGAAGCTGGGAATGCTCGGGACGGCCAGCGAGAACGTCCCGAAGCCGGTCCAGGAGTCCAGTCCGACGAAGATGAGCGCCCCCACGCCGGCCGCAAGCAGGCCAGGGACGAGCACGACGCCCAGCATTGGGCCGCCGAGCCCGGCGGCCTCCATCAGCAGGAAGGCCCCGACGAGCGGCGAGCCGAGGAGCGTACTGATCGCCGCGAAACTACCTGCCGCTCCGATCACGGCAACGGCGGTCGCCGGCGCGTCTTTCTTGATCAGATGTACAGCGAGGACGCCAAGGCCGCTGCCGATTGCGATCAGCGGCGCTTCAGGCCCGAGCACGACGCCGAGACAGAGGGTCGCAAGAGATGCGATCACGATGCCGGGCAGTTCGATCGGCGGAACCGGACCGCCAGTCTTGAATCCTTCCGCCGGCTTGTGCCCGGCGTTGCCGGGGAGGTAGCGAATCGTCAGAGCGACGAGAAGCCCTGCCAAGGCAGGCCAGGGAAGGGGCCACCAGACGGGCGCTGTGGAGAACCCGAGCTCCTTCGGTAGCGTCGTGAAGACATACGTCTGTGCCTCGGAGACCCCTTTGAGGAAGAAGTAGGCGACAACCGCGACGACGACACCCACGACCGCGCCGAACGCCAACAGAACCAGATAGCTCCGACTGCGAAGCAGCTCGGTCGGGTTGGTCGCAGCGGCGGCTGGAGACGGACTGGTACCGGAACTGCTCATGCCGCCCTCGATCCCTCGACGGCACGACCGAAGCAGAACAAAACCAGAGTCTTAGTCATCGAGGTTGGCACCGGTAACTCTTCCAGTCGAGCAAGGTCGCACTGAGTTCGGCGCGGCGACTCACCCGATTGGGATGACCAGGTCGAACCGGTGGAGTGGCCGGGTGCGTCGACCCCATGCGGATCGCTTCGGTGCCTCGATAGCCGTCGGGGAGCGTCAAATGACACGAATGGGCTAGAACCTCGGTCGCCCGCCCGGGCAACACTGGATCGGTGCTCATCCAGATCGATCCCAGTGTCGTGATGAAAGCGCAGCGTGGGGACGAAGAAGCGTTCTCGGTCATCGTCCGGACCTACCACACACCGATCTTCAACTACGTGCTCCGGTCGGTGGGGGATCGCGAGCATGCTGAAGACCTGACCCAGGACGTCTTCCTGCGCGTCTGGCGGGCTCTGCCGAAGTACGCGTTTCGCGCCAAGCTCTCCACGTGGATCTTTCAGGTGGCGAAGAACGTCGTCCTCGATGACATCCGCTCGAAGAAGAATCGCCTGCAGCCCGTCGAGCTCGTGCCCGAACTGGCCCCGGCTGCCCCGGAAGCGCCTGTGGAGCAGGCGGATGCGATCCGCGCCCTCTGGGTGGCGGTCGAGCAGTTGAGCGTCGACCTGAAGACCGCTCTGGTGCTGCGCGACGTGATTGGCCTGTCGTACAACGAGATCGCCGCCACGCTCGACATTCCTCTGGCCACGGTCAAGTGGCGGATCTACAGCGCGCGCAACGAGGTTCAGCTCGCGCTCGCCGAGGCGGGCATCACGTTCGGCTCGACCGACGAGCCGGGCGCGATCGCCGAGACCGGCTGACGCTCAGGCGCTGAACGCCGCCGATCGCAGGTCATCCGGTCGGGATGATTCGAAGCGCTCAGCGGCTGCTCATAATCGAACCGTGACGGAGCTGCACAAGCTCGGTGGCGATGTTCGAGGCGCGCTCGAGACGATCAACGTTCCGAGTTATGTGATCGACCCGAGCGGGGTGATTCGTTGGTGCAACCCGGCTGCACGCCGGTTGGTCGGCGACGTTCGAGGGAAGCAGTTCACCTCGGTCGTGGCGCCCGAGGAAACCCGGCGCGCGCGCGACGTCTTTGCGCGCAACCTGATCGGCCCCGGGCAGGTGCACGATTCGCAGGTCGTCGTCATCGGCGCCGACGGCGAGCGAATCGGTGTCGAGTTGAGCTCCGTGCCGCTGGTCGAGGACCATCGGGTCGTCGGCATATTCGGTCAAGTCTCCGATGTCGACGAGACGCCGCCTCGGCCGGCGCATCCGCATCTGACGCCCCGTCAGGCCGAGGTGCTGCGCCTGCTCGAGCGCGGCCGGTCGACCGATGACATCGCCCTCGAGCTGCACCTGAGCGTCGAGACGGTCCGCAACCACATTCGTCACATCTTGCGCGCGCTCGGCGTGCATTCGCGTCTCGAGGCGGTCGCGGTCGCGCACCGCCAACATCTCGTCACCGTTAGCTAGGTGGCGGTTCGGCTCGCGGCCGGTCGCCGCGGCCGTCGAACCCCGCGGACGGAGACCGGCGCGAGTGAACGGCCGAAGGCGTCGATGAACAGTGAGCACGCGCCCCCGGTCAGCGGCAGCGTGCCGTTGAGCACGTCGACCTTGTAGGTCAACTGGTGGCCGCTCAGGTGTGGCTCGCGCAGTACGAGAGCCACGTCGGAGAGCGCGGACGCGGGCTCAGCCAAGAATGAGAGCACCGCCCGGGGCGGTTCCGTGGCGAAGCTGGCGGTGTCACCGTCCCAGAGCTCGACGAACCGCTCCGACGGCATATGCCCCGCCTCGCGACGCGGACGATCTGCGAAATAGATCGTTGCGTCGGCGAGGCCGTGCAGTGTGATCTCCCCCTCCTGCGAGCTGAACGCAGAGCCACTCTGGACGAAGAGCGCGTCGATGTGATCGGGCTTCTTGGCGCCGGCGGCACTCATCAGGCGGTCCCGTGACCAAGCAAGAGCCGCTCGCCGTGGCAGTGCTTCCACTTGCGACCGCTGCCGCACGTACAGGGATCGTTTCGGCCGCGCCGACTGTCTTCGGCCGCGTAGAGCTGGACGATTTCGGACGGGGCGCGATTGTGGCTGAGGAGCTCGCCCATGATGCGCATCGGCCGGTCGACGTGATGGAAGAAGTCCTTGAACCCTGCGCAAAGGAAGTTCAGCCCGGGGTCGCCGGCGGGCGTCTCGATGAACCGATCCTTCGGGCACCCGCCGTGGCAGGCGAAGCGAACGTCACAGTCGAGGCAGTACTGCGGCAGCAGGTCGCGCTTGTCGAGTCCGAATTGCACCTGCTGCTGCGACGAGACCAGGGTGAGCATGTGGTGCTCCTTGATGTTCCCGAGCTTGAACCTCGGCTCGACGAAGTGATCGCATGAATAGAGATCACCGGTGTGCTCGAGTGCGAGCGCCGAGCCGCACGTTTCCGAATGGACGCAGAGACTGGGCGGCTCACCGACCCAGTTCGCCAGCGCGACGTCGAACATCTGCACGTAGACCTCGCCGACGTCCCGTCGGACCCACTCCTCGAAAACGTCGATCAGGAAGCGGCCGTACTGCTTCGCCGTGACGGTTCGATTGGTGACGTACGCACCTTCCTGCACGTACAGCGGCCGGTCGCGCCACGAGGTCCGGGGCGCGCCGTCCTGTGTCTCCTTAGTCGCGCGCTCGATGATGGGGATGAACTGGATGAACTTGGCGTCACACTCGTCCCGGAGGAAGCCGTAGATCTCCCGGCCGCGATCGGCGTTCATCGCGTGCACCGTGGTGAGGACGTTCCAGTCGACTCCTGCTGTGCGCAAATGGCCGAGCCCCCGCATCACGTCGTCGAATGAGCCCTTGCCCCCCTTGTTGACCCGATAGGCGTCGTGGATCTCGCGCGGCCCGTCGATGGAGATCCCGACGAGCACGTTGTTCTCCCTGAAGAACCCGCACCACTCCTCGTCGAGCAACGTGCCGTTCGTCTGGATCGTGATCACGGCCCGCTGGCCAGGGCTCAAGTACTGCTCGGTCAGCTCGACCGAGCGCCGGAAGAAATCAAGGCCCATGAGGGTCGGCTCGCCCCCCTGCCAGGCAACCGTCACCTCGGGGACTCCCGCGTGCGCCTCGATCAGCTGGCGGAGATACGCCTCGAGCAGCTCGTCGGCCATCCGGAAGCGAGAGCCTGGGTACAGCATCTCCTTGGAGAGGAAGAAGCAGTAGGAGCAGTCGAGGTTGCAGACCGCTCCGGTCGGTTTCGCCAGGAGATGGAACGCTGAAGGGGACGCGACGGCCATCCTCTCCGAGGGTCGCCCCTGGCGTGCAGCGTGGCATCATCCCAACCGGATGAGCACCGAGCCGACTGACGCGCTCCGTCGCACCCGCCTGGCCAACGAGCGCACCTATCTCGCCTGGTGGAGGAGTGCCTTGACCGCGCTCGCCGTTGCGATCGGCGCGGGCCGGATTGCGCCTGGGCTGGCCGGGGGTGCGGTCTGGCCCTATCGCGTCCTCGGCGCGGCGTTCGGTTTGCTTGGAGTCGCGATGGCGGGCTGTGCAGTTGCTCGTCACCGCAACGTGGAGCGGGCCCTTGCGGGTGGCGACTACGCGCCCCTGGACGAGCGCGTTGCACTGGCGCTGGCCGGCGCAACGGTCGTGCTCGGGATCGCCACCGTCGCCCTCGTCGTCGCCGGCAGCTGACTCCCACCTAGCGGATTGCCGTCAGCCGGCCGCCTAGGACGCGTACCGATCTGTCAAGTGCGCGCCGACGGCGATCAGATCCGCGGGGTGGAGCCACTCGTCCGCGAGTGCGACGCCGCCGGCGGCGACGATCGCGTCCCGGAGTGGGATCGCCCAACGGTGCTCGATCAACGCGACGGCCGCCCAGCCGCCCTCCGGAATGGCGTCCGCGAGGTACCAGACGTCGGCCTCGTCGAACACATGACCATCCTCGAGCTCCGCCGCGCCGACGATGGCTCCTTCGAGCGCCCCTTCCTCGTCGCCGGTGGCGCCGATTCCGATCAGGGCGCCGGCGAGGGCACCGAACTGTTGCGCCTCATCCGCTGAGAGCTCGCTT
Source organism: Gaiellaceae bacterium (assembly GCA_036271075.1). Classification (GTDB taxonomy): domain Bacteria; phylum Actinomycetota; class Thermoleophilia; order Gaiellales; family Gaiellaceae; genus PALSA-600. The sequence goes on from DATBBH010000092.1 coordinate 15,132, forward strand.
GCCTGAACCGCATCGATCTCCCCGTCGGTCTTCGCCACGAAGAGCAGATCGACAAGGCGCACGAAGCCGGCGTCGGAGAGCCGTTTGAACTCCGGCAGGATCTCACCTGTGAAGCGCGCGTGATCGGCGCCGATCACGAGCATCTGGATGGGGCCGAACGGAATTTCCTTGGTGCTCATGTCGCCTCCAGTGGTTTTTTCCTCGTTCGGTCAGGATCTCGACTTGTCAGCGGGCTCACTTCGTCCGCTTGGGGTGAAACAATGGCGATCGGCAGTGGATCTCCGCGCAAGTATCGCTCCGCGGCGCGTCATCCCAACAGGAGGATGTCACGCTGCTCGCAGACGTGGTTTTCTCCTCGGTGTCGGCTGATGTCACGGCCGCAACTCAACCACTCAGGAGGCAGGGCTAAATGAGCAGCTACACGGACGAGTCACTCGAGGGCGCGGGCTGGGCCATGTTCGCGGCCATCCTGTTGTTCATCGCGGGAACGTGGAACTTCATCGATGGCATCCTCGGAATCTCCCGGTCGCACGTGTACACCACGACTGGTCACCACTATGTGTTCAGCGACCTCCGCACGTGGGGCTGGATCATCATGCTGCTGGGCATTCTTCAGCTCGCGGCAGGCGCTGGGCTCCTCAGCGGCAGCACCTGGGCGCGCTGGTTTGCGATCTTTGTCGTGGCTTTGAACATGATCGGTCAGCTGGGGTTCATCCCCGTCTATCCGTTCTGGGCGATCACGATGTTCATTCTCGACATCCTGATCATCTTCGGGCTCGTGACGTACGGCAAGTCGATCAAAGCTCTCAAGGTGGCCTAAGTGGGCGCGGAGTGCCGGCGTGGCTCACGCCGGCACTCCGCGATCTTTTTCAGCGCGCCTAGTTCGGTTCGGATGACGCGCAGGTCCTTCGGATCGGCGAATGTCTCCTCGAAACCGACTGCTGGGGAGGCTCTTATGTGGTGGGCGCTCGGAGGCTTGGGTGCATTCATCTACATCGTGCTCGTGATCACACTTGGGCTCACGACGCTCAGGAAGGGCCATTGGGTCCTGTTCTTCCTCGGGTTCCCGTTCCCGTTGTTCTGGCTCTTCGGCGCCCTCGGGCCGTCGCGAGAGCAGACCGTCTGACGGCGAGGACGATCGGTCATGCAAACACTCGGGCAAAACCCGGCGCTCTTCGCATCACTGGCGATCGGTGCAGTCCTGATGATGGCGCAGCTCGGCCTCTCGAAAGGTGTGCTCGCCCTCAAGCGGGCTCGCCGTCCGTGCCCTTCCTGTGGCCGCATTCGGCACGCAGCCGTCTGCGAATGGTGTGGGCACAAGCGTCGCGCTCGTAAATGATCTTCATCCTCACGGTCGTCGTCATCGCGCTCGCGCACATCGGCGGGACGTGGGCGATCGTGCTGCTGATCGTGGCAGCCATTCTCGAAATCGGCGAGATCATCTTTCTGCGCCGGTGGGCCGGGCGGCTCAGGCAGCGCTATCGCCCACAGAGCCCCGAAGAACAGCTGGTCGGCCTGATCGCCGAAGTCGTGACATCGTGCCGCCCCACGGGGCAGGTCCGTGTGCGCGGCGAGATCTGGGAGGCGAGGTGCGAAGCCGGCGCCCCGGAGGGAGCGTCCGTTCGTGTCGACCGCGTCGAGTCGCTGACGCTCTTCGTGAGCCCGACGTAGGCGCGATCACGCACGAACAAGGCCGAGGACGCCCACCACGAGTAGCACTGCCGCGAGCAACGCGACCGCGCACGGGAGGACCACTCCGATGTAGCGGTCGAGCGCGTTCCGGGTCAGTTGCAGCAACTTCTCCGAGCGCGGCCCGGCGAGCAGACGCACCCCGAGGATCGCGAGCAGCGGCAGGACGAACGCGACGTTGAACAGCGCCACGAGCTCCAGCTGGGTCAGGAGGCCGGCTCTCGACCCGACGATCGCGGCGAGCGCTGCGAAATACGGGACGGCGGTCGGCAGCTCCGCCAGCATGATTCCGGCGCCGAGGCCGGCCGCGCCGACTGCTCCGCCGGGTGGCTCGCGCGACACTCCGCTTGCGACACGGCCCCGATGGATCCAGAGGATCCAGGCGAGCCCCGCGAGCGCAATCCCTGCGCCGATCTCGAGCAGGTGCTTGGTGTGCGCTCCGACGTGTGGGACCAGATCGAGTAGCGCTCGTCCCGGCCCGACGACGACGAGCACTCCGGCAGCCAGGGACGGAACCAGCACCCCCAGCGTGAACAGGGCGACAAGCACCACGCCGCGGCGCCGGACCGCCAGCACGAGGGCCGGTGCGATCGTGGATGGGTTCAGCCCGTCCACGAGCGCGATCCCGAGCACCAGGAGCACGAGTGCCTTCATCGGCCCGCACGGTGCCTGCGGTTGCGTCCGCGTCATTCATCCGGTTTGGGTGAACTCGCCCGCTGCAAGGGGCGTTAGAACGAGCAGGTGAGCAACGGCAGCCCCGAAGGAGAGCAGGGCCCCGTCGTCGTTGGCTACGACGGACGCGAGGAGTCGGAGCGCGCGCTCGAGTACGCGCTCGAGGAGGCGGCGTCGCGTGAGGTGCCGGTGATCGTTCTGGCCGTGGCAGCAATGCCGTACGAGTACGTCGATCCGTACGGGCCCGGTGTGCCGGGCCTCGCTGCGCCGATGGCGCCGATCCCGGAGCAAGGCCCGCTCGAGGTTCAACCGCTGCTCGAGCATGCTCGCCGCCGGCTCGAAGAGACCGGCTGTCCGGGCGAGGCTATTTGGGGGCTCGGAGACCCGGTCTCGGAGATCCTTCGCGTCGCAGACGAACGCAAGGCGTCTGCGATCGTGGTCGGCACACATCACCACTCGGCGCTCGGGCGGTTCCTTGGAACCGACACCGCTGCAGATCTCGTTCGCGAGTCGCACTGCGACGTCCTCGTCGCGCGCTGAGTCGAACCTCGGTCCCGATGGCCAGCTTCCGCGACTTGAACGGGAACGGTCGCCTCGATCCGTACGAAGATCCGGCGCGCCCGGTCGAGGAGCGCGTCGAGGACCTCCTCTCCCAGATGACGCTCGAGGAAAAGGCGGGGCTGCTGTTCCACCCGCCGATCCTCATGAACACGGACGGGTCGCTGATCGAGGACGGCGACGACTTCTTCCGTGGCGGCACGACCAAGCTCGTTTCGGCCCGGCACCTCAACCACTTCAACATCTATTACGCGCCCGAGCCACGCCTCCACGCCGAATGGCAAAACCGGCTCCAGCGCCTCGCCGAGTCGACGCGGCTCGGGATCCCGGTCACGGTCTCATCCGATCCCCGCCACAGTCTTTCGGAGAACATCGCAGCGAGTTGGTCCGCAGGCGGCTTCTCGCACTGGCCGGAGCCGATCGGCTTCGGCGCGCTCCGCGACGCGGAAGCAATGCGGGAGTTCGGCGACATTGCGCGGCGCGAGTATCGGGCCGTCGGCATCCATGTCGCGCTCCACCCGATGGCCGACCTCGCGACCGAGCCGAGGTGGGCGCGCATCATGCACACCTTCGGCGAGGACGTGGACCTTGCGGCCCGCCTCGTCGCCGCCTATGTCCTCGGGTTTCAGGGCGAGCAGCTCGGGTCCCAGTCCGTGGCGTGCATGACCAAGCACTTCCCAGGCGGTGGGCCACAGAAAGACGGCGAGGATCCGCACTTTTCCTACGGCAAGGATCAGGTCTACCCCGGCGGGATGTTCGACTACCACCTGCGCGTCTTCGAGGCGGCCTTCGCAGCCGGGACGGCGCAGATCATGCCCTACTACGGACGGCCGATCGGGACACCGCTCGAGGAGGTCGGCTTCGGCTTCAACCGCGACGTGGTCACCGGTCTCCTGCGCGAGCGGTACGGGTTCGACGGCGTGGTCTGCACGGACTGGGGGCTCGTCACCGACGCTCCCATGCCGGACGGATCCGTCTTTGCGGCCAAGTGCTGGGGCGTCGAGGGACTGAGCGCGGAGGACCGACTCGTGAAGATCATCGAGGCCGGCTGCGACCAGCTCGGCGGCGAGTCGCTACCGGAGTTGCTGGTCGAGGTGGTTCGCGCCGGACGCGTCTCGGAATCGCGGATCGACGAGTCCGCGCGCCGGTTGTTGCGCGACAAGTTTCGCCTCGGGCTCTTCGACGACCCGTACGTCGACCCTGACGAGGCGGAGCGCGTTTGCGGCTGCGCAGAGTTTCAGGCGTCCGGCGGTCGCAGCCAGCGCCGTTCCGCGGTGCTCCTGACGAACGACGGAACGTTGCCGCTTGCGGAGACGCGCCTCTACCTCGACGGTGTTTCGGCCGACGTCGCAGCTGCCTACGGCGAGATCGTCGAGCGGCCGGAGGATGCCGACGTCGCGGTCGTCCGGCGCGCAGCTCCGTTCGAGCCGCGGAGCGGGACGTTCATCGAGAGCGTCTTCCACGCCGGCGACCTCGACTTCAAGGAGCCCGAGCTCGGGCAGTTGCTCGAGCTCGCACGGCGCGTCCCGACCGTGCTCGTTCTGCATCTCGAGCGCCCGGCGGTGATCCCGGAGCTCGTCGACGCGTGTGCGGCAATCGTCGCCGTCTTCGGCGCCTCTGACGAGGCGGTGCTCGACGTGCTGCACGGGCGTTCCGCGCCGGAGGGGCGGCTGCCGTTCGAGCTCCCGTCGTCGATGGCAGCAGTGCGGGCTCAGAAGCCGGACGTGCCCGCAGACTCAGAGGCCCCGCTGTTCGCGTTCGGGCACGGCCTCAGCTACGGCTGATGCGATGAGCGTTCGCGTACCCCGCGGCGCTGCGTGAACGTTCTCTTTTCATGCGTGATCTACGATCGATCGAGGGCTGGTTCGGCGAACAGGTTTCGCAGCAGATCTGCCGCCACCATCAACGCCGGCTCGCGAGGATCGGCTGGACGGGCGCGCTCGAGCCTCCCGCAGGCGGCTGGGCCGCCGGGGATTTCCCGGTGCGGCCCGGCAATGCGATCGACATCCTGATCGACGGTGCGCAGGCCCTGCCCTCGATTGCGGCGGCGCTCCGCGATGCGCAGTCGCATGTTCACCTGACCGGCTGGCATTTCACGCCCTCGTTTGCGCTCGAGCGCAGCGGCGAGCCGCTCGTGCTGCGCAATCTCCTCGCTGAATTGGCGGAGCGCCTCGACGTGCGCGTGCTCACGTGGGCGGGTGCGCCCCTGCCGCTCTTTCGGCCGTCGCGAGGCGACGTTCGCAAGATGCGCGAGCGGCTGGTCAAGGACACGAAGATCCAGTGCGCGCTCGACGCGAGAGAGCGGCCAATGCACTGCCATCACGAGAAGACGATCGTCATCGACGACCGTGTCGCGTTCGTGGGTGGCATCGATCTCACCTCGGAGTCGGGCGATCGCTACGACACGAACGATCATCCTCCGCGCTCCGACGTCGGTTGGCATGACGCCTGCGCGCGCATCGAAGGCCCGGCGGTTGGTGACGTCGCGGAGCATTTCCAGATGCGCTGGCACGAGGTGACCGGGGAAACGCTCACCGCCGTCGTGCCGCCGTCCAAGAGTGCAGGCGACGTCGAGCTTCAGGTCGTGCGCACCGTGCCGGAAGCCATCTATAACGCCAAGCCAAGGGGTCAGTTCGGCATCCTCGAGTCGTACGTTCGCGCCCTGAAGGCCGCCGAGCGTTTCGTCTACATCGAGAACCAGTTCCTCTGGTCACCGGAGATCGAGGCCGTGCTCCACGACAAGATCGACAATCCACCGCATCCTGATTTCCGTCTCGTGCTGCTACTGCCGTCGAAGCCGAACAGCGGCGACGACGACACGCGCGGCGTCCTCGGTCACCTCATCGAGGCGGACGACGACGGCGGCCGCGTTCTGGCCTGCACCCTCTTCGCGCGCAGAGGTGATCTCGCCGACCCGATCTACATCCACGCGAAGATCGCGATCATCGACGACAGGTGGTTGACACTCGGCTCTGCCAACTTGAACGAGCACTCATTGTTCAACGACACCGAGATGAACCTCGTCAGCCACGATCCCAGGCTCGCCGTGCGGACGCGTATGCGCCTCTGGGCAGAGCATCTCGAAACGCCAGAGGATCAGATCCCGCGCAACCCGATTCAGGCGATCGACGAGCTTTGGAAGCCGATCAGCAGGGAACAGCTCGAACGCCGCACCGGCGGCCACCCGTTGACCCACCGGCTCGTGCGGCTGCCACATGTCTCGCGCCGTTCAGCGCGAGCGCTCGGCCCGCTCTCGGGCATGCTGGTCGACGGCTGAGAACCGACGCGCCGCAGATCTGATCGATACTTGCGGCAATCCTGCGTAGGCTTGACGGAGCAGGCAGGTAGCGTAGGTGACGGCTTTGCCGGTGCCGGAGCGGAAATGAGCACGCTGAACGAGGCGCTCGACGCGGGCGTGAAGGAACGAGTGCGCGCCGTGCTCGACCATCAGCCCGTGACCGAGGCGCAGTTGCGCAAGCTGTTGGAGGACGGTCATGCCTGCGCGCTGATCCTGCACGCCCGGGTCGAGCAGAACGAGCAACGTCTTGCTGCGCTGGCCGCCGATCCGGCGAGCTCGCTCGCAGAGTCCGCGGCCGCCTACCGCGAGCTCAGCGAGGTGCGGCCCGACCTCGACGAGCTCGAAACGATGCTGGCTGCGCTCGAAGAGCGGGCGCGAGCGTTTCGCTCGTCCTGGCTGTCAGCCAAGGCCTGAGACAAACCGAACCGTTCTTCGCCCTGCTGCGAATGCGTCCCGACACGCGACGGCGTCGTCCGTTGCGAGAAGGGAGGAGACGTGAAGAAACTCGCAGTTGGCCTCGTGACGGCTGCTGCCTTGTCGGGCCTCTTGCTGGCCGTCGTTCTGCGGAACGGCGGACCTCAGGCGGCGTCGGCCTCGAGCCACCGGGAGGCGCCGCTGATCTCCCAGGATCCGACGGCGGACAACACGGACCTGTACGCGTTCGTGTCGCCCGATGACCCGACGAAGGCGACGATCGTCGCGAACTGGATCCCGGGTGAGGATCCAGCGGCCGGCCCGAACTACTACACGTTCAGCTCGACGGCCCGGTACGACATCTATGTCGACCAGAACGGCGACGGAAACCCGGACATCACCTACCAGTTCCGGTTCCAGAACCTGCCCGGTCAGTTCTTCCTGGGCAATACGCAGCAGACCTACACGGTGACGAAGATCGTGGGCAAGCGCTCGACGGTCGTCGGGAATGGGTTGATGACCCCACCCGACAACATCGGCCCCCGTTCGACCCCGAACTACGCCGCCCTGGCGGCGAAGGGGATTCACACGCTCAGCGACGGCACAACCGTCTTCGCGGGGCAACGTGACGACGCGTTCTTCGCGGACGTCGGCGCGATCTTCGATCTCGTCGCGATTCGCTCGGGAACCGGCGCCAACGGTGGAGGCCGCGACTTTCTCGGCGGCTACGGCGTGCACGCGATCGCGCTGCAGATCCCGAAGTCGCAGCTCGACAACGGTGGCAACCACACGATCGGCGTGTGGGCTGCGACTGACCGCCAGAAGGTCAACGTCAGCAACGGGAAGGGCAGGGGGGACTGGGTCCAGGTCTCGCGCCTCGGCAATCCATTGATCAACGAGGTGCTCATCCCGACGAACATGAAGGACTACTGGAACAGCCAGCCTCCGTCGAAGGACAAGCAGTTCGAGCGCTACTACGAGAACTCGATCCTGGCGACGGTGCTGGAGAAGCTCTACCCGCAGTTCGGGCCGTTCAAGGAGACTGGCCGTGGCGACCTGGTTGCTGTGCTCGGCACGGGGCTCAAGACGCCCGCGCTGAACTACACCGGCCCAACGTTCGCGGACGAGCTTCGGCTCAACCTGTCGATCCCGCCGACCCCGTTCGCCGGCATCAACCGGCTTGGGGTGCTCGGTGGCGACCTCGCGGGCTACCCGAACGGACGGCGGCTCGAGGACGACGTCGTCGACATCTCGGAGCGGGTGGTCGGCGGTGCATTGATCGGTCACAGCCTGCCGCTCGGTGACGGCGTCGACGCGAACGACGTGCCCAACCTGCACGTCTTCCCGTACGAGCCGGCACCGTTCAGCGGCTACGACAACACGAAGGGCACGCCCTTCCCGAGCCGGCCGTAAGTGAGAGCGCGGCTCTTCATCGCAGGGACGGCGGCGGCTCTCGCCGCCGCCGTCCTCGCCCTTGGCGGGGCGCTCCGACACGACAACGGAGCCGCCACCGCGGGGGACTTTCTCCCGACTGCGGTCGCGGAGCAGCTCCAGCGCGGCTTCTCGGCCGGTGACACCCAGGCTGAGATCGCCGGGCTGCAGGCCGAGCTGAAGGCGAACCGCAGTAACGTGAAGGCGCTCGAAACGCTCGGCCTCGCATATCTGCAGCGCGTCCGCGAGACGGGCGACGCGTCGTACTACCCCAAGGCCGACGGGATCCTGCACGAGGCACTCGCACAGGAACCACACGACCTGATCGCGACCGCCGGGCTCGGACAGTTGGCCCTCGCCCGCCATCAGTTCCGCCGCGCGCTGGCGCTCGGCCGACAGGCGAAGAGCATCTCTGCCACCACGGCCGGCGTGTACGGCGTGATCGGCGACGCGAGTCTCGAGCTCGGCCGTTATCCGGCGGCGTTCGCCGCCTTCGATCGGATGGCCGCGATCAAGCCGAGCGTTTCCTCGTACGCGCGCGTCTCGTACGCGCGGGAGCTGCTCGGCCGGACCCGTGCGGCCGAGCAGGCCATGGCACTGGCGGCCTCGGCAGCGGTCGGAGAGAAAGAGGCGTACGCCTGGACACGGGTTCAGCTCGGACTGCTCGAGCTCACGACCGGCCGTCCCCGCGCTGCGCTCGTCCAGATGCGGGTGGCGCTCCAGTCGTTCCCCGGCTACGCGTTCGCGCTCGACGGCACAGCGCAGGCGCAGGCGGCGCTAGGCCGACTGCAGACGGCAGTCAGATACGAGCGGGCGGCCGTCGACCGGGTGCCGCTGCCGCAGTACGTCGGCTTCCTCGGCGATCTCGAAGCCGCTGTCGGGCACCACGCCGCTGCACAGCGCGAGTACGGGCTGATCGGCGTGATCGAGAAGCTCCTCGCTGCGAACGGCGTGCGCAACGACCTGGACGTCGCACTCTTCGACGTGGATCACAGCCGAAACCTCGCGCATGCGCTTCGCCTCGCGCGCAAGGGCTACGCCGGACGGCCGAGCATCTTCGGTGATGACGTCCTCGGCTGGGCGTTGGCACGCAATGGGCACTGCGGCGAGGCGCTGGGCTATTCGAACCGCTCTCTGCGGCTCGGGACGAAGGACGCTCTGAAGCTCTTCCATCGCGGCTGGATCGCTGCCTGTCTGCACCGCAGCGCCGCAGCGCGCAGCTTCTACCGGCGCGCTCTGGCGCTGAACCCGCACTTCTCGATCCTGTGGGCGCCCGTCGCCCGGAAGGGAGTCACCTCGTGAAGAGGATCGTCATCCTGGGCGCAATCACCGCGGCACTCCTCGCCCCGGCCGTCGCGCAGGCGCACCCGCTCGGCAACTTCACGATCAACCGCTTCGCGCGTGTGGAGGTCTCGGGCCATCGCCTCTACGTCCGCTACGTCCTCGACCTCGCCGAGATCCCGACCTACCAGGCGCGGCAGCAAGGCGTCGACCCGGAGGCCTACGCGACTCGCATCGCACGAGGCTTGCACGTCTCGCTCGATGGGCACCGCGTCCCACTGCAACCCGTCGCGCATGCGCTGGCCTTCCCACGCGGGGTCGCCGGACTGCACACGATGCGACTCGAGGTGATCCTCCGCGGGCCGACGGTCGCGCGGGCCGAAAGCGTCGCGGTGCACGACACGAACTACGCCGATCACCTGGGGTGGAAAGAGATCGTCGTCGGCGCACACACGACCAGCCTGTCCGACGAGCTGCACGCGTATCCGAAGAGCCTGCTCCAGAGCCCGCTCGACACGACGTCGCTCAACGGGGTCCTCGCGCCGACCTCGGATCCGGTGCCGCGACTCTCGCGCGCCACGTCACTCGAGGCTCCCGATCGCATCGCCGAGTCCGGATTCACCCGGCTGGTCGGCCACGGGCAGCTGAGCGCGCTGGTCATTCTCTTCTCGCTCGCGGCGGCGCTCTTCTGGGGAGCGGCCCATGCCCTCTCGCCCGGGCACGGCAAGACGATCGTCACCGCCTACCTGGTCGGCACCCGAGGGACACCCCGGCACGCCGCGCTGCTCGGCCTGGTCACGACCGTGACCCACACGATCGGGGTGTTCGCGCTCGGAGGAGTAACGCTCGCACTGTCCGCGTTCATCGTCCCCGAGACGCTCTATCCATGGATCAACGTCGTGGCGGGGCTGCTCGTCGTCAGCGTCGGCATCGTCGTTCTCACCGGCCGTTGGCGCGCGGGCCATACGCATAGCCACGGAGAATCCGAGCACAGCCACGACGGGCACGGTCACGATCACCACGAGGCGCCGCACAGCACGCGCGGTCTCGTTGCGGTCGGCATCTCCGGTGGCTTGCTCCCGTGCCCGTCTGCGCTCGTCGTGCTGCTGGCGGCCATCTCCCTGCATCGCGTCGCCTTCGGGATGTTGCTGATCGTTGCGTTCAGCTTTGGCCTCGCGAGCAGCATCACCGGGATCGGGCTGATCGCAGTTGTCGCAAAGCGAGCGTTCCGAAAGTTGAGCATGGACTCGCCGGTGATCCGCTTCCTGCCGGCGGTGAGCGCGCTCGTCATTGTTCTCGCCGGGGTCGTGATGACTGCCCGTGCCGTTCCGGGACTGCGAATCTGATGCGGGGCCTGTTGACTCGTGCCGAGTGGCTCCGGCTCGCAGGATTCGGTGGCGCGGTGCTGCTCCTGCACGTGCTCGGCTGGGGGCTCTTCCTCTACTACGCACGCCACAACCCTGCGCTCGCCGGCCTCGGCACCCTTGCCTACACGTTCGGCTTGCGGCATGCGTTCGACGCCGACCACATCGCGGCAATCGACAACGTCACCCGCAAACTGCTGCAGAACGGCAAGCGCTCGCTGGGAGTCGGCTTCTCCTTTTCGCTCGGCCATTCCACCGTCGTCTTTTCGCTCACCACGGGCCTTGCGATCGCCGCGCACACGGTCAATTCGAAGATTCCCGGATTCCAGAGTGTCAGCGGCTATGTCGGAGCATCTGTTTCGGGCACGTTCCTGATCCTGATCGGGTCGCTGAACCTGCTCGTCCTGCTCGACGTGCTCGGGGTCTTTCGCCAGATGAAGCGGGGCGTCTACAACGAGCAGAAGCTCGAGGAGGCGCTCGAGAAGCAAGGCCTGATGAGCCGCTTCTTCCTGAAGCGCGTCGGCGATCGGATCGATGCGAGCTGGAAGATGTATCCGCTCGGCATCCTCTTCGGGCTCGGCTTCGACACCGCAACGGAGATCGGCCTGCTCGCGATCGCCGCCGGCGTCGCCACGCACAACGTGTCCTTCCTGGCGATCGTCTCGCTGCCGCTCCTCTTCGCAGCGGGCATGAGCCTGATGGACACCGCGGACGGCGCGTTCATGAGTCACGCCTACGGCTGGGCGTTCTCCAACCCGATCCGCAAGGTCTACTACAACATCACGGTCACGAGCCTCTCCGTTGCCGTTGCGCTGGTGATCGGGATGATCGAGCTCCTGCAGGTCGTCAGCATGAAGTTCTCACTCGGCGGCAGGTTCTGGGCGTTCCTCGCCACGCTCAACTTCGGCAACCTCGGCTACGTCGTGGTCGGTCTCTTCGTCGCCACCTGGGCGGTCTCGGTCGTCCTCTGGAAAGTTCGCCGGGTCGA